>DATFJE010000255.1:0-4289 GCA_035269385.1 Clostridia bacterium | reverse complement strand
GAGATGCGGAAAGACCCTTGATAAAAAAAAGAGGCAATTGGCATTTTTCTATTGATTATAACCGTATAATTATGTATCATAGTGTTGTGCCTTTTTTCGGGATGTAGCGCAGCTTGGTAGCGCGCTTGCTTCGGGAGTAAGAGGGCGCAGGTTCAAATCCTGTCATCCCGACCAAATTTCAAAAAGCCTTTGCTGTTTATTACAACAGCAAAGGCTTTTTGAGTTTGTAGAACCAAATTATGCAATTCAAATAATGCAACTAATTTTCAAATTATGGGGTAATAAATCTACTAAAGAATATTATGAGGGAGCTTTTATGAATTTCATAGCGAAGGTCTTTATTTTATATGTTGAAAGAAAAGAATTTTTTGCCAAACTTGTCGTAGAACACATAGCCCTTACCTTTACGGCCATACTTATAATAAGCCTGACAGGACTGTTTGTGGGAATATATATGACCCGCAATAAAAGAATGGCTGAAATTGTCATGGGATTCGTCAATTTTCTGTACACCGTACCGTCAATCGCTTTTTTCGGGTTTCTGGTCTCGATAACGGGTATAGGAAACAGGAGCGCACTTATAGCTCTTGTCGTATACGGATTGATGCCTATGATTAGAAACACATATGTCGGGATAATTGAGGTTGACGAGGATATTGTGGAATCGGCACTTGGGATGGGGAGCACGGACCGGCAATTGCTGATGAAGGTCCAGCTTCCGATTGCGCTGCCGGTCATAATAGCAGGCTTCAGGACAATGGTGGTAATGACAATAGCCCTTGGCGGAATAGCCTCGTTCATAGGAGCCGGAGGGCTTGGAGTGGCAATATGGAGGGGAATAACGACCAATTTTACAGAGATGACCTTTGCGGGCAGCCTTTTGGTGGCCCTTTTGGCAATAGTGTCAGACTTTTTGCTGGGGATTGTTGAAAAGAAAGTGCGGAAAAAAATCTTCGGAACGGAAAAAAGGAGAGTGGCATGATGAAAAAGATACTGAGCCTGCTTTTATGCGCCTTTATTGCAGTCGGAATCGCGGGATGTTCGGAGAATGAAGAGAAAAAAGTTGTCGTAGCATCAAAGCCCCATTCCGAGCAGTACATATTATCTGAGATGATAACGCTTCTGATCGAGAACGGTACAGATATAAGTGTTGAAAAGAAGCTTGGAATAGGAGGCGGGACGGCTAACATACAGCCTGCAATGGAAAGCGGAGAGATAGATATCTATCCCGAGTACACAGGAACGGGATGGCTTTTTGTGCTCAAAGAGGAGCTGATTAACGATCCCGAGGAACTTTATGAAGCAGTAAAGACTGCCTATGCCGAAAAATACAACATGAAGTGGCTCGGCATGTATGGATTCAACAACACATTCGCGCTGGCAATGAAAAGTTCCCTGGCCGATGAAATGGGAATAGCAACATATTCCGATTTGGCTGAAAAGGGAGGGTCACTTGTATTTGGAGCGGAGTACGATTTTTATGAAAGGGAGGACGGATTTCCGGGGCTTGAAGAAACATACGGACTTGCCTTTGAAGATACGGTTGAGCTTGACATAGGGCTTAAATACGAGGCTATAGGCACGGACCAGGTCGACGTCATAAATGCTTTTTCAACCGACGGCCTCATAAAGAAATTCGACCTCAAGGTACTCGAGGACGACAAGATGTTTTTTCCCGCCTACAACGCTGCAACCATCGTAAGGCAGGAAACACTTGATATGCATCCCGAGCTTGAAGAGATTTTGGAGACTATGACCGGACTGATAAGCGACGACGAAATGACTGAGCTCAACTATCTCGTCGAGAATGAAAAAATGGATCCTGAAAAGGTGGCGGAAGATTTTCTAAAGGGCAAGGGGCTGCTTTGATGCCTATAATTCGTTTTGAAAGAATAAACAAGTCTTATGAAACAGGTAAGCCTGTAATACAGAATCTAAGCCTTGATATTTGCGAGGGTGAATTCGTGACATTCCTTGGACCTTCAGGGTGCGGGAAAACTACAATGTTGAAACTTGTGAACAGGCTTATTGAACCCGACGACGGAAATATTTATGTCGAGGACCGAGAAATACGGGAATGGGACAAGATAGAGCTTCGTAGACGAATTGGATACGTCATACAGAAAATAGGCCTTTTCCCGCATCTGAGTGTAGGTGACAACATAAGCTATGTGCTGGATTTGACTGGTAGCGACAAAAGCTTCAGAGAGAAGAGGGCACGGGAAATGATAGAGCTCGTAGGCATGGATGAAAGCTTCTTGAAAAGATATCCCAGGGAGCTTAGCGGAGGGCAGAGGCAGAGGATCGGCCTTGCCCGGGCGCTTGCTGCCGATCCCGACATAATCCTGATGGACGAGGCGCTTGGAGCGGTGGACGAAATTTCAAGAAGGGTGCTCCAGGACGAACTTCTCAAAATTTATCAAAAGCTCAAAAAGACAATAGTGTTTGTCACCCACGACATCCAGGAGGCAATAAAGCTCGGGAGCAGAATCGTTCTTATAAACGAGGGAAAAATAGTACAATCGGGAACAAGAGAGGAAATGATTTTCAGCCCCGCGAATTCTTTTGTTGAGGACTTCTTCGGGCTAAAAAATTTCACTTCGTATCTGAATCTGACGCCGCTTAAGGATGTTTGTGAATTCGGGCCATTTGCGATAGGCATCCCGGATAAAATGGAAAATATACCCTTCCTTGATGAAAACGAAAGCATAATGGCCGCCATAAGAGTTATGTTTGACAACGGGCTCGGCCTCGTGGGCATAGAAGGATCTGAAACATCAAAAAAAGGGGTTTTCAGGTTTGAGAGTGCGTTCAAGAAACTGAAGGAAAACGGTGCCGTGACAGAAAACAGTTGAAAAGAAAAATTGCCTTTGTGGAACGGTTAGAATTTTGTGTCGTCTAAAGAAACGAGGGCGAAAACAATTCTATCAAGGAGGAATCGATAATGGGTAAATATTTAAAAACTGTTTTATCTATAGTGCTTGCGCTTGCAGTACTGACTTCATGCGCCATGCCGGCAGGGGAAGGAAAAAGGGATTACGATGAGGATAAAATCGACGGTCAAGTCATCGGGGGGATGACATCTTTCGCGTTTGAACTGTTTAAAGAGCTAAACAGGGAGGACGACGGAGGAAACATATTCATTTCGCCTCTGAGCGTTTCAACGGCCCTGACAATGACCTACAACGGGGCGGGCGGAGAAACCCGGGAAGAAATGAAGAGTTCATTGGGATATGCAGAGATTCCCGACGAAAATACAAACGACTCATTTGAAAATCTAATCCCATATCTGATGCAAGTCGACGAAAGCACCCAAATAGACATATCAAATTCAATATGGTACAGGGATGGAGAGCCTATAGGGACTGATTTTCTGGAGCTCAACAAAAAAGTTTTTAATGCTTCGGTTGAAGCTATAGACTTCGGGAAGCCTGAAAGCGCAGACATAATCAACGGATGGATCAGCGATTCAACAAAGGGCAAGATAGATAAAATGATAGATCCGCCCATTCCTTCGGATGTAATCATGTATCTCATAAACGCAGTCTATTTCAAGGGAGAGTGGACTAACGCCTTTGACGAGGAAAGAACCTATGAGACTGATTTTACCGAGGCTTCGGGAGAGAAAAAAAGCATAGAGATGATGAACAGCAAGGAAACGACCGATTTTGGAGAATCGGATGAATTCAAAGTCGCAAGACTTCCATATGGGAAGGAAAAGCTTTCAATGTACCTTGTGCTGCCCAAGGGCGGTCAAAATGTGGATGATTTGATAGAAAGCCTCGATGAAGAACTTTGGGCGGAAATCAAAGGTTCGGTTTTACCGACCGATGACCTTATTCTCGGAGTTCCAAAATTCAAGATGGACTATGGAATAAAGAAACTGAACAATGTTCTCATTTCATTGGGAATAGAAAATGCTTTTAGAGCAGATGCCGACTTCTCGGGAATAAGAGATGACCTCTTCATAAGCAGGGTCCTTCACAAGGCAGTAATCGAAGTAAACGAAAAGGGGAGCGAGGCGGCAGCGGCGACGGTTGTTGAGATGACGGAGAGCTCAGTAGCGGAAGATCAACCGGAATTTATTGCAAACAGGCCGTTCGTTTTTATGATTGCAGATGATGTCCATGGGGATATATTGTTTGTGGGCAAGTATGCTGTGGTAGAATAAAGATATACCAAAGAATGTTTTTGACTAGGAGATGATTTGATGAAGAGCATTTACTTTGCCGGAGGTTGCTTCTGGGGAGTTGAGGAGTACTTTTCGAGAATTGATGGTGTGCTTGAGA
>DATFJE010000254.1:0-3605 GCA_035269385.1 Clostridia bacterium | reverse complement strand
TCATAGCCGCTCTTTACATTGCAGCGGAAAAATGGGAAAGCAAAAAGAACGAAGCTCACTAAATCAAAATATCAAGGAGGATTAATAAATGTCTAAAGAATACGAATTGGATTGCATGGGTGAAGCTTGCCCGGTGCCATTGATCAAATTGGAAAACAAGCTGAACGAACTCGAAGTCGGAGATCTGGTCATCGTGCAGATTGACCACAGCTGCGCAATGAAAAATGTTCCCGAGTGGGCCAGAAAACAAGGCCACAATGTTGAAATCGAAGAAGTCGACGACGGCGAATGGGAAGTATTTGTTGAAAAAGCAATATAGTCATTAGCAGTTAAACAAAATTCTAAAACTAAAATTACAGGAGGATTAATAAATGTCTAAAGAATACGAATTGGATTGCATGGGCGAAGCTTGCCCGGTGCCATTGATCAAACTGGAAAACAAGCTTAACGAACTCGAAGTCGGAGATCTGGTCATCGTGCAGATTGACCATAGCTGCGCAATGAAAAATGTTCCCGAGTGGGCCAGAAAACAAGGCCACAATGTTGAAATCGAAGAAGTCGACGACGGCGAATGGGAAGTATTTGTTGAAAAAGCCGTCTAATCAAATCCACACCGGGAGGTATCGCATTGGATATCAAAAATAATGAATTTTATAAAAAATGGTTTAAAAATTCGTATACCTATGTGGCCGGCGCTGTTCTTTTATCAATAATGCAGATTGTCACACTTGCTGCTACTGGCAATCCCTGGGGAGTTTCGGGAGTATTCGCCAATTGGGGTGCCTGGATTTACGAGGCTATCGGCGGAAGCGTTGACAAGTGGTATTATTTCAGCAGCAAAGGCGCACAGGCTACTCTTGAAGCAGGTTTTCTAAATCACGCTCCATCAATGAGAAACATAGGAATCATTTTCGGAGCTTTGTTCGCTTCTTTCGCAGCTTCTCAATTCAAGATTAAAAAGATCAAAAATAAAAAACAAGTTTTTGCAGCTATCTTTGGCGGCCTCATGATGGGCTACGGAGCAAGAATCGGCTTCGGATGCAACATAGGAGCCCTTTACAGCGGCATCGCTTCCCTTTCCCTTTCGGGATGGGTATTTGCAGTCTTCATGTTCCTCGGAGCAGTTGTAGGCAGCAAATTGTTGGTCAAGTATTTCATGTAAATCGGCTTAGGTCGAGAAAGATACAGGGAGGTTCTATATGGCTAGAGAAAAAAAAGTTGAAAAATATGACGTAGTTATCATAGGCGGGGGCGCGGCAGGCCTTACCGCCGGAATCTACAGCGGAAGAGCCCGTCTTAAGACACTTCTTATAGAAAAATCGCTTGTCGGGGGACTTGCAACCTACACAAACGAAATGGAAAACTATCCCGGATTCCCGGAAGGCGCAAGCGGTGGCGGACTCATGGAACTCTTCCACAAGCAAGCCAAGAAATTCGGCGTTGACTTCAAATTGACAGATGTTAAAAACGTCGATTTGACAGGAGAAGTTAAAATCGTCGAAACCTTCAGAAACAGATTCGAATCCAAGGTGGTTATAATCGCCACAGGCGGAAGACCCAGGATAACAGGCGCCATCAATGAAGACAAATTCCTCTTCGACAAAGGAATTTCGTTCTGTGCAACATGCGATGCCGCTTCAAACACAGACAAAACCGTAATGGTTATAGGAAGCGGAGACGCAGCTATCGAAGAAGGCATGTTCCTTACAAAATTTGCCGACAAAGTCATCGTTTCAGTAATGCATGACAACGGAAAGATGGACTGCAACGAAATAGCAAAAGCCGCTGCATTGGCGAACCCCAAGATGGAATTCATCTGGAACACAGTTACCCACGAATTCAAGGGCGAAGACTATCTTGAGCATGTCGTGCTCAAGAACCTCAAAACCGAGGAGCTCATCCCTGTAAAAGTGGACAACTGCTTCGAATTCATCGGCTACATTCCAAACACAGAGCTTTTCAAGGGCCAGATCGATATGACAAACCGCGGCTATATCACAACCAATGAAAAAATGGAAACAAATCTTGAAGGCGTTTTCTCTGTAGGAGACGTAAGGGACAAGTTCCTCAAACAGGTTGCCACAGCAGTCGGTGACGGTGCAGTTGCAGGATTCGGTGCTGAAAAGTTCATTGCTGAAACCGAGCAGTTTGAAAATTACATCATGAGAGACGATGTTGACAATCTGGTTTATATATACAATGCAATCGACGAGTTCAGCCGAGACTTCCTCCCCAAGATTCAAAGCATAGGAAACGAACGCGAAGGTTACATTTGCACTCCTGTGGATGTTTACAAGTCCAAGGGAATAGCAGAAAAACTTGGCGTAAAAGAATTCCCTTGCGTAGTTGTAATCAAGGACGGAAAAGTTGTTGAAAAGATCGACCAGGAACTGTGCGAAGAAAGCATATGCAAGGCTTTGGAATCCTGCGAATGCTCATGCGTCAGTTGCGAATGCAATTGCTAGTCAATACAAAATAGAAATAAAGCTTGCAAAGCCCCATATTTAATGGGGCTTTTACTGTCTTTAATACGATATTCATGTTAAAATGATTTTGAATAATTTTACATATCCAATCCATGAAAGGGTCAGGTGGAATGAAAAAACAATCTGGTTGCGGAACCTTGTACATATTGGCCGCCGGTAGCTGCTGGGGTTTCATAGGCCTGTTTGTAAAGAACATATATTTATTGGGGATTACTCCTTACGAAACTGCTTTTTACAGAATGTTTCTTGGCGCCGTCTTTCTTGGCGTTGTCATTTTAATTAAACCCGCTGCCGGTTTTAAGATAAGTGCAAAAACACTTTTCAAAACAATGGCGATAGGACTGGTGAGCCAAATGTTTTTCAACTATTTCTACTTCCGGTCGATTGAAGTCAATCCCCTGAGCCTTGCTGTTATACTCATGTATACGGCCCCTGTGTTCGCTGCCGTAATGGCAAGATTCGTCTATGGCGAACCGTTTTCGCCCGTAAAGATTATGGCTCTATTTTGTTGTATGGGCGGTTGTTTCCTTGCTGTTACTGGAGGACGCCTGACAATGGGGAATCTTGATCTTTCGGGAATACTGTTTGGACTGCTTTCAGGATTCTGCTATGCCATGTTCCCGATAATAAGCAAAAGCATTCCGCAAGGAAACAATCCCTATACGCTCACCTTTTATTCGATGCTTTTCGGGAGCATTTTCTTTCTTCCCGTGGCATATTTAAACGACGCATTGGTTTTCACTGTTTCATCAGGCAAAATATTTTATCTTACGCTTCTTGTAACAGTATCGACAGTTCTGCCTTACATATTTTACTACACAGGCATGGGAAAAGGAATAGAAGCCTCCAAAGCCGGTGTAGTAAGTTCCATAGAGGTTGCAGTTGCAGTTGTTTTATCATTGGTATTCTTCAGGGAAAATATCGGCATTGTTCAACTCATCGGAATTCTTTTAGTGTTGGTTTCAATATTAATGCTTAGTGCAAAAAAAACGGCCCTGCGCTCTTTTAAAAAATAAAAAAATAAAGCGCCATCCTCTATGGAATGGCGCTGCTTATGTCTTATATCGTTCAATATAATAATAAGCTCAACTATGCTTTTGTAACATTGGCGGCTTGAGG
>DATFJE010000253.1:0-7927 GCA_035269385.1 Clostridia bacterium | reverse complement strand
CTGAATGGAAAGTACATGAATTAGCGAACTGTCGCAAAGGAATATGGCGGTCAGCTATAATGCTCAATAGTGTACTTACAAATAAAGAAATAGCCAGCCGCGGATATATATCCATGACTGACTACTATCTGAAAATATGTGAAAACTAGAGAAGCGCCGTATACGGATCCGTACGTACGGTGCTGTGGGAGGTCGGTAGATAAACTAATTATCTACCTCCTACCCGATTATTGACGGTTTTTCATTGAGGGCGTTCATGGTACACTGTTTAATAATAGAGAGTAAAAAAGAATTCAAGACACAGGACCTATAGTGTCTGAAAGGGACAGCAGATGAACATAACAATAGTGTCAGTAGGCAAGATAAAAGAGAAATTCATGAGGGATGCCGCGGGGGAATACACGAAAAGACTTTCAAAGTACTGCAAGCTTTCCTTTGCAGAAGTTGCGGACAGAAAGGCGCCCGAAAACCTAAGCCTCAAAGAAGAGATTAAAATCAAGGATGATGAAGGCAGCGGCATATTGAAAAGAATCAAAGACGGACAATATGTCATAGCGCTGGACATAAAGGGAAGGCAAATGACATCGGAGGACCTTTCACAAAAGATAGACAGTCTTGCACTTTCCGGCAAAAGCGATGTGGCATTTGTAATAGGCGGCTCGCTTGGACTTTCGGCTGATGTTTTGAAAAGGGCCGACTTCAAACTTTCCTTTTCAAAAATGACCTTTCCCCACCAGCTCATGAAAGTGATCTTGCTTGAGCAGATCTACAGAGCCTTCAGGATTCTAAAGAACGAACCTTACCACAAATAGAGTCTTCATAAAAACGCATATCAGCATGATACGGAGAACCCTACCACAAAGGTTGCTATGAAGATAGACACAAGAAGAAAAAGACATATCCAATCAGATAGGCAGCAGCGCGCAAGGCAATGATATAATTGTAATGGAAAGATGAGGGGATACAGATGAAAAAGGTGCTCAAGGCCGTGACGAATCTGATCAGGGGGCTGGGAGCGGTTTTGTTGGTCAGCCCGTTTTTGCTTTATTGGTTTATACATGGCGACAATGAGAGATATCTATGGATAATAAACGGACCGGAACCGTTTAGTTCATTTGGGGGCGGACCGTTTCAATTTTGGATCGGTGCAATTCTTTTTACTCTGGGCTTTGCCATGATTTTTGTATCGGGAATTATAGAAAGACACATGAATTGAATCATTCGAGGACGGAAGGCATGGATTTTTTTATTTTGATGAAAACAAGGAGCGCGCATGAAAAGGAAAAAGAAAGAATTTGTTATACTAAAGCCCAGGCTTCCAAAGCGGTCGGATTTGTCAAATGACATGGTGGAATCATTTGGGGACGAAGACATTTTTTACTGCAAGATATTTGAAAATTGCACTATAGAAGATCAGAATGCGGAAAAAGTCAGCTTCAAGCAGGTCCTATTCAGAAATGTTGATTTCAAAAAAACGATTTTGGAAAGAGTCGAACTTGAGGATGTGAGGTTTGAGAATTGCGACCTTTCAAACATTGAATTGGAAGGTGCAATAATACATAGAGCGGAATTTGAGAATTGCAAGATGGTTGGAGTGAACCTCAGCGGTGCGGCTATTCAAAACACGGTATTGGACAAATGCAATTGCAAATATGCAAATATCAGGTTTTCTCTTTGCAAAAGGTTTGAAGCAAGAGACTCCATTCTGGATTCCGCGGACTTCCAGAGTTCGGAAATGGTCGATGTCAGATACGAAGCTACAAGCATGAGGGAGTGCCAGATGTCCGGGACAAGCCTTTGCGGCATAGATATAAGCACTTGTGACATTGAAGATATGATTGTCCGGATGGAAGACATAAAAGGTGCCATCGTTTCTCCGCTACAGGCGGTAATGGTTGCGGGAATGGTGGGCGTTGTGGTAAAAGACATATAGGGCCTCACATATTTAAAGAGCTATTTGTCGAATTTAAAACACTGTGATAGTATAAAAAATGCAGATGTGAAAAAGAGCGGTTTTCAAATAAACAATAAATAAAGCGGGGGAAAAAAGATGAATGATATGCCAAACTGCCCAAAATGCAATTCGGAATACACCTACAAGGACGGGGTTCTTTTTGTGTGCCCGGAATGCGCCCATGAATGGAGCGCGGAATTGGATTCTGAAAAAAGCGAAGGCGAGCGAGTAGTCCGGGACGTAAACGGGAACATTTTAAAGGATGGGGATTCGGTTACGGTAATAAAGGACTTGAAGGTCAAAGGAAGTTCTTCGAATCTCAAGATGGGAACGAAAGTCAAGAACATACGCCTTGTGGAAGACGCCGACGGAGGCCACGACATAGACTGCAAGATTCCGGGATTCGGCGGAATGTACCTTAAGTCTCAATACGTGAAAAAATTATAGGTCATCAAAAATATATCGATTATGATTGCCTCGAAGAAAAAGACAAAGCCCGGAACAAGTCCCGGGTTTTGTCTTTTTTGGCTTGGTTTATTTAAAATCCAAAGTTTTAGGTTTTCTCAGCCTTTGGTGCTTGTAGATGGGAACCTGGTACTTTTCGCCCAAAGCCCTTGCCAAATCCTTGTAACAGCCCTTCATCTTGTCATGGAAGGCAATGGCTTCGATTCCGCCTTCAATTGCGTCTATGCATTCGATAGCTCTTTCAAGACCGGAGTCATTGTCATAATCTCCGGAAACCAGCCACTGGTTGGCTATTATATGAGTTATTCCGAAAGCCTCGTCTTCCCAATCGGTGAAAACGGCGTTTCTGAAATTGGGATCGAAATGGACTCCTCCCATGCATAGAAGATTGTGAACCCTTTTGCCGTCGTCTTCGAAAATGCTCGTCAAAGAACGGGCGAGTGCGCGGCAGGCAGTAAGGTTGTTCCAGCTTTTCAAGTCGCTCCCCACTTCTATGTCCATCATTGCCACCGGATATTTGAGCAACAGAGAAGGGTCGCTTTCTTCCCCGTATGCGCCCGACCAATGAGTCGCTTCGGTGGCGACATGATATTCTTCAAGTCCCAATTCGCTCCTGTTGCGGTCCATGGCAAGCAGCAGGTTCCGCATGTATCTTGGTTTTGCTGGTCCGTAAATTCCCGAATTGACATCTCCTAGGGAATGAACCGTAAGCACATTGTCTGGCGCGTTTGCGCCTTCGTGCCAAGTAACCATTCCGGAAATGTCGAAATCTGCGAAATGTTTGTTCATTTCAGGCAGATAGCGTGGATAATCAAGACAGATGGCTGTTTCGGTGGGTGCGAAATAGAATTCGTTGTTTTTTTCATCGGTGAATTTCATGACCTCTCCGCCGTCGAAAGAGATTCCGGCGGGTTCGGCAAAAAAGCCTTCCTCATCCAGAATGTCCCATACATGGCGCGCCACATGGCCCCAGGACGGATTGTTGCAGATATAATAGACTGCTTTCTTGTTATTGGACATGTTTTTTCCTCCCCAAAAATTACTTCGCTTGACCGGACTGAAAATCCCCGGATATATTTACATAAAAGGTTATAACTTTTTGATAATTCTGTCAAATGACAGGGCTGGAGGGAGCAATTTCTATATGGTTTTCCCCAATTATTCTGCTTGTTTTAGCGCATCGGTTTTTTTGATATCTCCGATATTAGCAACATCAAAAACTGCAATTATACCTCTGTCTGTCCATTTCAAGTAATTTGCCATTCCCTTGTATGTTCCTATTATGCCATCGAAAATTTCGATTTTTTTGTCGCTTCCGCAGACAAGAAGAACACTTTCTGTTGCTTTGAGGGGACGTCGGCAATTGTTTTCATTGTATTTTCCTCCGATTTTCGATATTGACATCAGTATAAATTAATCCGCAGCAAAAGGGAAGCGAGTAAAGAAAGGGACAAAATTGTTGCAATGGGTATAATTACACATATCCAATCTAAAAGAGAATAATCCGGGAGGAATTAAAATGGAAAATTATCTTTACAAGGTGTTCGAAAATATGGAAAGGCTTTCTCCGGGAAGCGACGAGACAAGTCTGAAAGCCATGGCTTTGTTCAGAGGGGAAGCGGGCCCTGTTGAAATACTGGATGTTGGATGCGGAAAGGGGGCAGACACCTTCCTTTTGGCGGAGGCGTTCCCAAGAGCGAGGATAACGGCAATAGACATCAATTCCGAATATACGGACAGCATATGCATTAGGGCCGAAAAGGAGGGACTTTCGGACAGGGTAGCGGGAATATGCATGTCAATGGCGGAAATGAACTTTGAAGAAAAGTCGTTCGACCTTATTTGGGCGCAGGGATCAATATACGCCATAGGTTTCAAGCAGGGGCTGAGCCAATGGAAAAAACACCTCAAGAGCGGAGGATATATCATTTGCAGCGAAGTGGTATGGCTTACACAGGAACCGTCCCGCGAAAGCATTGACTTTTGGAACGAGGAATATGACCAGATCGATACAATCGTGAACAAGATAAAGCAGATAGAGGAGGCGGGATACATTTATCAAAATTCCTTTGTGGTAAAAAGGTCCGATTGGGATGAGAATTTCTACAATCCGTTAATGGATAAAATAAAGAGCGTCAAGTCGAAGCATGTCGGAAATGAGGTCGCAATGGAAGCCATTGAGATGATGGAGAGAGAAGCGGATTTTTACCATTCCCACGCAGGCGAGTACGGATACGCGTTTTTTTCCATGGTGAAGTCTTGACAGAAATGCGGATGGTAAGAGGCTTATGATTCGATTTAACCAAGCAATTGTGAAATGCCGGATATAGAATATGCGCTGTAAAGAAGAAGCAGGCCCATTGCAACGTTGAAAGGCTTTTGATGTTTTTCTATGAATCGGTTGAACAGAGATCCGAACAGTGCCCAGCTGCAGACAGAAGAAAAACCCACAAGCGCGAGAAAAAGCGAGAACAGAAATAAAATTATGCCCGATTTGTAAAAGGGTATGATGAAATTTGCCACAACGGTTATGCAGTAGAGAACCCCTTTGGGGTTTACAAATTGCATAGCAAGACCTGTAGAATAGGAATTTATTTTTCTTGTGCCCTTGTCTGAAGTATCCTCGTCGCCCTCTGGGGCTTTTTTGCTTTTCATTATTTTTATGGCTAAATATGTCATGTAAGAGGCGCCGACTATACTCATTAAAAGTTTTATTTTCGGCATCAGACTGAAAAGCACCAAATTGAAATAGCTGCTTAAAAGAAGAAGGGTGAAAAATCCCGTGAAGATGCCCAAAAGGAACCGCAGGGTTTTTTTAAAACCGTCCCGGCTGGCATTTACCATTGACAGTATGTTGTTTGGACCCGGCGTAAAGGATACTACTATTACATATGAAAGAAAAGCTCCTGTTTGGAACACTTGAAAACCTCCTGTTTGAATGTATGTTATAATGAACAAAACGAACGCGATAAAGCACTGTGTACTTTATTATACACCATGTGCCGTATAACGCACAAGGGAGGAAGTTTATTTGGACAATTTAAATTCAATAATATCTATTAATTTAAAGCGCATCCGCGAAGAACAGAAATTCAGTCTTGACAGGGTTGCAAAACTGACAGGTGTAAGTAAAAGCATGCTCGGACAGATTGAAAGGGGCGAGTCAAACCCCACAATAACGACCGTTTGGAAAATCGCCAACGGACTAAAGGTTTCATTTACGTCTCTTTTGGACGAGTCCATGACTGATGCCGAGATAGTGTCCAAGGAAGATGTGGCTCCAATGGTCGAAGACAATGGAAGGTACAAGCTCTACCCATTCTTTCCATATGAGGACGGAAGGAAGTTCGAGGTTTACAAGGTGGAAATCGAAAAAAGCGGATACCTGAGCGCTGAGCCCCACGGCTTGGGGACCCAGGAATTCATTACGGTATTCCAAGGAGAGATAACCGTAAAAGTGGGTGATGAGGAGTATACTGTCGAAGAGGGGAATGCCATAAGGTTCAAGGCGGACAGAGCGCATTCATATCACAATTCCGGTACCGTCTCCGCTAAGGCAAGCATGGTTATATATTATCCGTAGCGCCCAGGCAGACGGAAGGAAAAGGCGAGCATATAAACATGTTTTAAGAGATCAGAAAAGAGTATCCCGAACTGGAAAACCAGGTTTGCAGACAGAGTAGCAATAGTAGCAGGAACAGGTTCTGAAAGAGGGCTTGGCAATGCAATAGCATTGTATTTGGCAGCAGAGGTTGCAACCATGGCTTTTCTGGCAGCATATATTACTGGCGAGGAGATTGACAACAATGGCGGAGTGTTGAGGGAATAGAGAAAGAGACTTTAAGTGAAGACATGGGAAAAAGAATAACCACAGAATTGATTGAAAAACCACATCCTTTGCGGCCTCGAGGATGTGGTTTTTGGGTAAATAGAATTCTCCGGGGTAATACTAATATGAATATGGATTGAGGAAGTATGGGAGAGACCCATATAATGTCGATGCGGAATGAGAAGGAGGATACTATGAAGGAATTAATATCGAGACTGGTTGAGCAGGCGGGCATTGAAGAAAAAATGGCTGAGAAAGTTATCGAAGTTGTCAAGGAGTTTCTTGAAGACAAGCTTCCGTCACCCATTGCAGATCAGGTTTCAAAAGTGTTGAGTGGAGTCGATGACGACAATAAAGCCGACATGCTTGACAAGGCAAAGGGTTTGTTTGGTAAATGAATATGAGAATATCGGATTTCAAGGGAATCACAAAACGATCAATTGCCACTGTCGATTCTATAGAGAATGTTTTTGGAGATTATTATATTGCAAAGCTGATTCCTCAAGAAGGCTTGGTTTGGCTGCCGGGCGAGCACGGGGTATTTACAATTCCGGGTCGTAAAACGGAAGGAAAAAAGTGGAGAGCGTTTAGCGTTGCATCAATACCCGAGGAAGGGTTTCTAATGATAGGGACCCGCACCGGAACGCGCATTAGTGGATTCAAGAAGCAATTGATAGGCCTGGAAAATGGCGATGAGCTGAATCTGCGGGGGCCCTTCGGGTGGTTTTTACTCAGGGACGATTATTCTCCCCTTGTAATGATTGCGGGAGGGGTAGGAATAACGCCTATAAGAGCCTTGCTTATGGAACTTGGAAAAGGCAATAATCGTGAAGTCGAGGTTGTATATTCATCAGGCCCAGGATATTTGTTTGAGGATGAAATAAAGCTCATAGCGGAAAAGGACCCAAGGATAAAGCTGAATTTTATGAAGGGCAGAGACGAAACCCGGGAAAAAATCTACGAAATCACGAAGCGGTTCAAAAGCGACGCCTATTATTATGTTTCTGGAAACCCGAAGATGGTCAAGGAGACTAAAAATCTAATAAAGGGAGAAGGGATAAAGGGCGGCAGAGTAATAAACGATCCGTTTTATGGGTATTGACAATCAGTTGAATGGAAAAAGGGAAGTGTTATTTGCGAAAGACTGCAAAAGTGCTTTCCTTTTGCATTTATGATATAATTTAGCGAGCTTGAATGAAATATTATAAGGGGAAAAGGAAGCAAAATGGATGGATTCAGAAGCCTCGGCGCAAATGAGGAAATGACCGCAAAACTGAATAGGAACGGGATAGTTTCACCTACGCCAATCCAGATGATCTCAATCCCGAGAATAATCGAAGGAAAAGATATTATGGCGGAGGCGCAGACGGGCACGGGAAAGACTTTGGCATTCCTTGTTCCGATGCTCCAGTCCCTCGAAAGAGATTCGAAGCACATTCAGGGACTCGTTCTAGCGCCTACCCGGGAATTGGCAATGCAGATATCTTCTGAGGCGAAAAAACTCACAGAAGGAGAAGATACAAAGATACTCTCCATTTTTGGGGGCAAGGACATTGGCAAGCAGCTTCGGAAGCTTTCGGGAAAAGTTGATATTGTCATAGCGACCCCGGGCAGGCTCATTGACCATATGAGGCGAAACAGCATAGACCTTAAGCACTTGAAGACTCTTGTGCTTGACG
>DATFJE010000252.1:0-3538 GCA_035269385.1 Clostridia bacterium | reverse complement strand
TCGCCTTGCCAAGGCGAGGGTCGCGGGTTCAAATCCCGTCTTTCGCTCCATATTTTGTGCCCATAGCTCAGTAGGATAGAGCAACGGCCTTCTAAGCCGTGTGTCCGGGGTTCGAATCCCTGTGGGCACGCCAAAATATTTTTAAGGAGAGGTATCGAAGTGGTCATAACGGGGCGGTCTCGAAAACCGTTTGGGCGCAAGCCCACGTGGGTTCGAATCCCACCCTCTCCGCCATACATGCCCAGATAGCTCAGTCGGTAGAGCAGGGGACTGAAAATCCCCGTGTCGGTGGTTCGATTCCGCCTCTGGGCACCACTAACCCGGTTCATTTGAACC
Source organism: Clostridia bacterium (assembly GCA_035269385.1). GTDB lineage: Bacteria > Bacillota > Clostridia > Peptostreptococcales > BM714 > BM714. The sequence goes on along the minus strand of DATFJE010000252.1, from coordinate 3,202 downwards.
GGGTTTTTTATACAATATTTTGTATTCGATATCTGAGTAAAAGACTATAAATGGTATAATGGGGTATAATATGAGTATAGAGTCGAATAATAATGATAAATGAAAACCAGCTTGTGACAGACTCTTTTACTATGCAGAGGAGAATTGATTATGCTTTTGATGGGACTTGCAATGGCTCTTGCAGCCGGCATTTTTATAGCGCTCCAAGGGAATGTAAATGCTTTGGTGGCATCACAGACCAGCATATATACAGTGATTCTAATACCCGTTCTTTCTCAAACGGTTATTTTGTTCGCCTTTCTTCTTGCAAAACGGGAATACGCGGCTGGAGTCATTAAAATAGCAAAGGTTGAGTATGGAATAGCACTTTTGGTCTTTTCCGCTCTTCTGGGTCTTGGAATAATGGCGACGATGACCTTTTCAATCATGGAAATCGGACCTCTCGTTGCTTTTACAACGGTTATTTTCAGCCAACTTCTTGCATCCATGTTCATAGAGCATTTCGGGCTCATAGGTGTTGCGCAAAACAGCATTTCGCCTTTCAGGATACTGGGTTTGGGCTTGATGGTTGTAGCAGTAAAACTCTTTTACATGTGATGCAAAAAATTGCATATTTAATGGATTTGTAACAATTGACATATTGCTAAATGGACTTGCGATTAGTAAAATCTAAATGAGGGGAATTAAAATAATACCAATCAGGGGTGTTGGATTTGAACCAAATATTGGAATCTATTTCAAACATAGGAATAAGAGATGTAATAGACATGGCAATAATAGCTTATGTATTCTATAAGATTCTGATGCTCATAAGGGAAACAAGAGCTGAACAGCTTCTTAAGGGCATTGCATTTTTGCTTATTGCTACAAAACTTAGCGAGTGGTCCGGACTTTATGTCACTACATACCTTTTGAAGAACACTGTGACGCTTGGACTCATCGCTTTGCTTATAGTGTTCCAGCCTGAACTTAGGCGGGCGTTGGAATATCTTGGGCGAAGCAAGCTTGTAGCCAAGTCGATTGTCGAGATAAAGGACGAAGAGGTAAAAGATAGGATTGACGAAATCGTGAGTGCCGCGGCGTCCCTGTCGCGGCAAAAAATTGGAGCGCTTATAATACTCGAAAGGGAAACCGGGATAAACGACGTTATAGAAACCGGTACAAAAATCGAGGCTCGAATTTCAAGCAGCCTTCTTATAAACATATTTTTCCCAAACAGCCCGCTTCATGATGGAGCGGTCATAATAAGGGACGACCGCATAATGGCGGCGGGGTGCTTTTTGCCTTTGTCCGAAAATTCAAGCCTGAGCAAGGAATTGGGTACCAGGCATCGGGCAGGTTTGGGCATTACAGAAACAACTGACGCGGTTGTCATAATTGTTTCAGAGGAAACCGGAGCGATTTCAGTCGCAAGGGAAGGCAAACTTTCAAGATTTTTGGACACCGATACGCTTTCGGGACTATTGCAGGAATTGTATAAGACCGATGACAATCTTAGTCTTATTAAGTTGAAATGGAGGACTAAAGATGAGTAGATTTCTTAAGGGATTTTGGAATTATACAAATCTTTCAAACAATACGACCTTGAAAATAGTTTCGGTGGTTTTTTCAATAATGTTCTGGTTTTATGTTATGGGGGATATCAATCCTGAACTGACAACCGCCATTGAAAACGTGGATGTTGAGTTGTTGAACATTGAGGAATTGGCGCAATCGGGTCTCGTGATGATTGGGCAGAAAGACTATGCAATAAACGTTGAGATAAGAGGCAGAAGAAATGATGTTTACATGGTTGCATCCGAGGATGTGAAAATAAGTGCGGACGTCATGGGCTTCAAAGCGGGAATAAACAGTGTGCCGCTTGACATATCAGTCCCATCGTCGGTAGATCTTGTGGATTTCACCCCGAAACAAATAAAGATTGAACTCGACAGAGTTGTCCAAAAGCAAAAGCCGGTTGAAATAATCAGATCCAATACCCATCTTGCGGGTTTTATGACCGAACCCCCGAAAGTCGAAATAGAAGAAGTGCTGGTTGCCGGGCCTGAATCGTTCGTAAACAATGTAGAAAAGGTTATCGGTGAAATAGATGTCGGCGGGCTCACAGAACCGGTTTCGCAGAATGTGCCTTTGAGGGCGGTTGACGCTGAAGGAAACGAGGTTTCCGGAGTGTCGGTAGGTCAAGCCTATACTAAAGTGTATTTGCCTGTTTACCGTTTTGAGAGTTTTTCAATTGTTCCGGACATAATCGGCCAAGTTAATGAAAATTACAAGGTGGTATCGGTTTCTGTGGTTCCTGAATCAATCCAGATTCAGGGCGACACTAAAGCCATAGAACTTGAAGATTCAATAATGACTGAGCCAATCGATATAACAGGCCTTGCCGAATCCTTTGAAGTCGATGTTCCCGTTATAATACCGGATTCGCTTTCGGCTTCATACATGAGCGGACCAGTAAAAGTCAATGTGGAAATCGAACAGCTTAAGACGAAAGAGATAATAATAAGTTCCGATGCGATAATGATAGAAAATATTGAAACTGGGTTGGAAACGAATTTGCCGGAGTTGGACATGGACATAATTGTCAGGATAAGAGATCTGGAAAGCGTAATAGAGGATCTCAATCCCTCGCAAATCAATCTTTCTGTTGACTTGGAAGGTTTGGACAAGGGGCTTTATTCGGTTGAAATTGCCGGTGGAGAAAATGAATTCGTTGGCTTTGAGATAATACCCGGGACAGTAGAGATTGAAATATCTGATGAGCCTAAAGAAAATGATGAAGAATAATCATTTTGGTTTTTAAAGCTTGAGAGGTGCTTGAAATGAAAAAAGAAATGGAAGTAATAATTGATTCTACTCATGATGCGATGATTGCAGTGGACAAATCAGGAATCATCACACTGTTCAACAAGGCTGCCCAAAGGTTGACTAAAATCGATTATGAGGATGCGATAGAAAAGCATGTCGAGGGAGTCATCTTAAATACCAGGCTTCCATATATATTAAAAACCGGAAAATCCGAGCTTAATCGAAAACAGCCCCTCGGGGAGATCAACATAATAACAAACCGCATGCCGGTAAAGAATGAAAAGGGTGAAATCATAGGCGCCGTTGCAGTCTTCAGGGACATAACAGAGGTCTTGGAACTTGGCTCGCAGGTGACGTCATTGAAGGAAATGACCAGCATGTTCAAGGGGATTTT
>DATFJE010000251.1:0-17440 GCA_035269385.1 Clostridia bacterium | reverse complement strand
AAAATCCGTCGAAGGGCACATCGATGAAGTTCCTAATGATTGCTTCTGACGCCCAGTCGGGGGCTTTTGTCGGGAATAAGAAGCAGGGGGCAATCCGCAATGGCATGTGGGCTCTACCCTCTCTTCATGGAGAATCGGATTTTATCCGATATAAACCTGCACGAATCAACAACTGCAGTGTAGCCTGCCTTGAGTGGAAACGGTAGACATCGGGCTCAACGAAGCAAGGCCCAGGATCCGGGTATGCTCCGTCTTGCCGGTCGAAACCCTTTTTGCAAAAGAGGCTAGAGAATGATCGGGTTGCAGAGGAAAACTCCTAGGCTGTTCCTGTAAAGGAAATACATCGGGGATTAAAGTGCGGTCTCAATGGCGATCCAGTTTCATGAATGGCGACATCATGGGTATGGATTTAATGGGAAACCGCTGATTCGGCGACGATTCAGCATCCAAACGGGAAATCCTACTGGACCTAAGCCGTAAAGTTTACTCGATGTGTTGCCACAATTATTTTATTAAAAGGAAACCTTAAAAATGAAAATAATCACAAAACGCATAAGATATAAATGGATAATCCATGTTTCGGTCATAACCTTCATTTTTTCTTTTTTGCTTAATTCAGTTTCAGAATCACTTCTGGGCAGCATTGGGCTGGCATTAGGATTCTTGTTGCTTTTTATTATAGTCTTGACAGGCATCATATTCGACATAATCGGCATAGCAGTCGCATCGGCCAGCAGAAAACCCTTCAATTCAATGGCTTCAAGGAAAATCAAGGGAGCCAGTGAGGCCTTGGAACTGATAAACCACGCCGGACCCGTATCGAATTTCTGCAATGACGTTGTCGGAGACATAGCAGGCATAATAAGCGGATCAACAATAGCTGTTTTGATTTTAAAGATCGGCTCGGTCAATACCCTGTTCAATACATCAATTTTAAGCGTTGTGCTAATTTCTTCGACAGCCTCTTTGACGGTTGGAGGCAAGGCTTTCGGCAAGGAGATAGCAATCTACCAGTCAAAAGAAATTGTGTTGAAAGTGGGACGAATAATATACTTTTTCAAAGAAAAATTAACATTCAAAAGAAAGTGACCAAAATGAAAATATTTGATAATATAAACAACCCAAAAGATATAAAAAAACTAAATAATGAACAGTTGACGCAATTGGCTTTCGAGATACGAAAGTTCCTTCTTGAATCAATTTCCAAAACGGGAGGCCATTTGGCTTCGAACCTTGGAATTGTAGAACTTACGTTGGCTATTCACTATGTGTTCGAAAGTCCCAAGGATAAAATAATATGGGATGTGGGACACCAATCCTATGTTCACAAGATAATAACCGGAAGAAAAGAAAAATTTGAAAATCTAAGGCAATTCGGTGGAATGAGTGGATTTCCCAAAAGACACGAAAGTATTCACGATCCATTCGATACCGGGCACAGTAGCACATCTCTTTCTGCGGCAATGGGTTTAGCCTCGGCGCGGGATATGAACAACGAAGACTACCAAGTAGTTTCAATCATTGGTGATGGATCGCTTACAGCCGGTATGGCCTATGAAGCGCTGAACCATATCGGACACGAACAAAAGAAGATGCTCGTAATTCTAAATGACAACAACATGGCTATTTCAAAAAATACCGGAGCATTGTCCAAGCATTTGAACAAGATCAGAACCGCCCAGAGGTATACCAAAACCAAGGCCGGTATAAAGAACACAACCAGCAAGATGCCATTAATAGGCAAATGCCTTACTCAAAAGCTCGACAAGGCAAAGGATACTGTCAAATACATGCTTGTACCAGGCACTATTTTCGAAGAAATGGGACTTAAATACATCGGACCTGTCGATGGACATAATCTTGAAGAACTCATTGATGTTCTCAACAGGGTTAAAGATTTCGAAAAACCAGTCTTATTGCATGTTGTGACAAAAAAAGGGAAGGGCTACACATTCTCTGAAAACCATCCCGAAAAATTTCACGGAATCGGACCTTTCGACATAAACACCGGTAAAACAAAATCATCATCCAAAGGATTGTCATATTCAAAAGTATTTTCCTCAAGTATTGCAGAATTGGCGGATAAAAACGAATCAATCGTTGCAATAACAGCGGCAATGCCCGACGGTACCGGCCTCTCCCTTTTCGGCTTGGCCCATCCCGACCGTTATTTTGATGTAGGCATAGCTGAACAACACGCAGTCACTTTTGCCGCAGGATTGGCTTCAAGCGGAAAAAGACCTTTTGTGGCTATGTATTCTTCGTTTCTTCAAAGAGCCTACGACCAGTTGATACACGATGTTTGCCTTCAAAATCTTCCGGTTGCATTTTGCATAGACCGTGCGGGATTGGTAGGGGCTGACGGCGAAACTCATCACGGAGCTTTCGATTTGTCATTTTTACTGCCCATTCCCAATTTGACAATATGGTCTCCAAAGGACGGATATGAACTCAAGAGAATGCTTTCCCATACTCTTGACTTGGATGGACCGGTTGCAATACGTTACCCTCGTGGCACCTGCAATGAAATCAACTTTGACGATACAGCAATAGAAATGCCCGAAATTATTAAAAAAGGCAAAGACTGTCTCATATTATCTGAAGGTACCGCCACAATTTCGGCGATTGAATGCGCAAAAATACTTGATAAAAGAAATATTGACTGCGGCATTTTAAGTTTGAGACAAATAAAACCCATAAACGAAAATGCCATATTGTCCGCCATCGGTCCTTATAAAACAATCGTCACATTGGAAAATGGCTCAGTCAATTCCGGAATGGGCACGCAAATTAATTCAATAATGAAGAATTCTGATTCAATCAAGATACTCAACAAGGGATATCCGGATGTTTTTATAACTCACGGCGAAACCAGCGACCTTCTTAAAAGCATTTCATTGGACCCGGAGTCTTTGGCGAATGAAATCGAACAATTTTTGAAAGAGTGAAGATATGAAAAAACGAATGGATATTCTTTTGGTAGAGGAAGGCTTTTTTGATTCCAGGGAAAAAGCAAAACGCGCCATTATGGCTGGAATCGTATATGTCAACGGTCAAAAGGCCTATAAAGCCGGAACAAAAGTCGATTTGGACAACTCCAAATTCGAGGTAAGAGGCAAGAGGCTCAAATATGTCGGCAGAGGTGGTCTCAAACTTGAAAAAGCAATGAATCATTTCGATTTGGATTTTCAAGGAACGACAGCAATGGACATAGGATCTTCAACAGGCGGGTTCACAGACTGCATGCTTCAAAACGGGGCCTCAAAAGTATATGCTGTAGATGTTGGGTATGGACAACTTGATTACAAGCTAAGGCAGGATTCCCGTGTAATTGTTATGGAACGGACCAACATAAGATATTTGAAACCCGGAACAATCGAATCCGCAATGGATTTTATTTCAATAGATGTTTCTTTCATATCGCTAAAGCTTGTGCTTCCTGTTGCATACAAATTACTCGGAGAGACCGGTAAAATAGTGTTTCTTCTCAAGCCCCAGTTCGAGGCCGGCCGAGAAAAAGTCGGTAAGAACGGTGTTGTTCGAGACTCCGCCGTACACAGGGAAGTCATTGTTTCCATGCTTGAACATTTGGAATCATATCCATTGTTTTTGCAAGGAATAACATACTCTCCAATAAAGGGAGCCAAGGGAAATATCGAATTTCTTGTCTATTGTACAAAGTCTAAGTCTGTCGAACCGCCGTATTTGGATTATGCGGAAATGACCGACAAATTGCTCAAAAACATCAATTTTAAGGAGGCCGATGAATGAAATACTCAAGACATATAAAAATTCTCGAAATAATCAAAGAACACGAAGTCGAAACACAAGAGGAACTCGCCGACTTGCTTAAGAAAAGCGGTTTCAAGGTCACGCAGGCAACCGTTTCGAGAGATATAAAAGAATTGAGGCTCATAAAAGTCCTCACTCGAAACAAGCGATATAAGTATGCTTCCATGCAACAGCAGGAACATATGCTTTCCGACCGATTGATAAACCTTTTCAAGGAATCGGTGGTTTCAATCGATCATTCTGGAAACATGATTGTGCTTAAAACCCTTACAGGAGCGGCAAATGCCGCAGCTTCGGCGATTGATGCGATCAACTCAACGGATATTGTCGGTTCGATTGCAGGAGACGATACGATTTTTCTTCTTGTAAGAGAAAATTCCGATTTGTCTGAGGTAATAGAATCCTTCAGAAAAATGATGTCTTAAAATAGTGGGTGATTCCATGCTTATTGAACTGCATATAAAAGATTTTGTGCTGATAGACGACTTGCGCATAGATTTCAAAGAAGGGCTGAATGTTCTTACTGGTGAAACGGGAGCCGGAAAATCAATACTTGTCAAAGCTGTCGACATAGCTTTGGGAGGCAAAGCCGGAAAGGATTTGTTGCGTCCTAAATCCCATAAATCAGAAATCGAACTGGCTTTTCATATAAGCGATCCGCATGAAATAGAAAAATTCGAAAGTATCTACGGTTTAAATTTAAAAGAAGAGCCCATAGTCGTTTTTAAACGCGAAATTCATGAAAGCGGAAGAACACTGAGCCGGCTTAATGGCAACATTACAAGTGTCGATACAATTAAAGAAATATCCAATGGATTGATAGACATCCATGGTCAACACGAACACCAATCACTGCTTAAAAAGGAAAATTATCTGGGATTGCTGGATCGTTACATTTCAACCGCTCACTATGAAAAAACGCGCCTTCTTTCATCAATTTGCACCGAAATACATTCATGTGAAGTCTCCATGCAAAAAATTCTGGAAACTTCGCGAAAAAACGAAAGGGAATTGGATTTTTGCCGATATCAATTAAAAGAAATTGAAGATGCCGACTTGTCCATAGGAGAAGATGACGCTCTTGCTCGTGAATACGATTATATAAAAAATGGAGAGGCGATCAATAGAAATTGCATTGAAGCCTTGAGTCTCGTTTCTTCTAATTTTGAAGATGAATTCAATGCAATGGATTCAATTGACAAAGCCATTTCTACCGTTTCGCAGATAAAGTCATTTTCCGATGATTTAAGCGAGATTCATTCAAAATTGACAGAAATTCATTACCTTATGGAAGATGCATCAGCAAATCTAAGACGTTTTTCCGACAATTTCAGCTATGACCGAAACAGGCTTGAGTATGTCGAATCCAGACTGGACCTCATAAATGGGATAAAAATGAAATATGGAAATTCTATCGAGGAAATTTTGCTTTATCGTGACAATCTGATCAATAAACTCGAAGAACATTTGCATTCGGATGAACAGCTTGAAAACATTAAAAAAACCCATGAACTCAAGTTGGATGAATACAGCCGCCTTGCTTGCGAAATAAGCGAAAAAAGGCACAATGCATCCATATCTCTTGGCAAAAGCATTTTAACGGAGCTTAAAGGATTGAATCTGGAAAACGCAACCTTTGAAATTTCCCTCAATACTGACAATACGCGAATTTCCAAGTCCGGATTTGAAGATGTTGACTTTCTGATTTCCATGAATCCCGGGCAAGAACCAAAGAGCCTTTCAAAAATTGCTTCCGGTGGTGAAATTTCACGAATCATGCTGGCCATAAAAGTCATAATGTCTAAAATTGATACTATCGACACTATAATATTCGATGAAATTGACACAGGGGTAAGCGGAATAACTGCAAAAAGAGTTGCCGAAAAATTATTTAAAACGTCTAAAGATACGCAGGTAATATGCATAACCCACCTTCCGCAAATTGCTGTAATGGGCGACCACCATATTCTTATAGAAAAATCTACGACAAACAACATTACAACGACACGAGTCAAATCCTTGGAGATGCCTGAAAAAATCCTTGAGATTTCACGTCTTCTGGACGGAAACATGAATTCGGGAATTTCTGAAGACCACGCCAAAAATTTGATTGCATCCATAAGCAAGGCAAAAATCGCCTCATATAATGGGGATTAAGAGGAGGACGGCATATGAAAAAAATGAAGGTTCTTTTAGCCGATGATAATGAGGACTTCACCGAAATCCTTTCTGAGTACATAAACAGCCAGGAAGATTTCAAGGTTGTCAAGGTTGTATGCGATGGACTTGAAGCACTTCGATATTTGAAAAGACACGTCGTTGATATCGTAATACTCGACATCATCATGCCCAAATTGGACGGTATCGAAGTATTGGAAAATGCAAAAAGCTTCAAGAGGGGAGACTCTCCCAAAATAATTGTGCTTTCGGCATTGGGCCAAGACAACATAACCCAACAAGCGATGGAAATGGGCGCCGATTATTATTTTGTGAAACCCTTCGATTATGAAGTTCTCATCAATCGAATCCGTCAAATAATGCAGAATCCTCCAGATCGGTCTTTTGTTTCAGGCAATCCGGCCATAGACATAGACAGCAAGGTCAGCGACGTATTGAGGGATTTTGGATTCCCTTTACATGTAAATGGATATGATTATGTTAGAAAAGCAATTATAATGTCTTTCCACGATTCTACATATTTGAAGGGATTGACAAAAAGATTGTATCCCGACGTTGCAAGTTGCTTTGATGAAGCGACCCCGAGCCGCGTCGAGAGATCAATAAGAAATGCCATAAATATGGCTTGGACAGACAATCCCGTTTCAAAAAAAACATTCAAACATACACTGAGAAATTACAACCTTGAATCAAAACGACCTACAAACGGCAAGTTTATTGCTTCAGTTACTGAACGATTGAAATTGATATATTCGAAATGAGGCGAAAAAATGAATGTAGAGAAAACAATCAAGTCCGACAAGCTTTATCGCGGTAAAATCATAAATTTGAGAATAGACACAGTGGAATTGCCAAATCAAAAGTATTCCAAGCGTGAAATCATCGAACATGGAGGCGGTGTGGCAATCATCGCAATGATAGATGAAAAAATCGTATTGGTAAGGCAATACAGAAAAGCTGTGGAAAAATCCATATATGAACTTCCTGCCGGAAAACTTGAATCCGTGGAATCCCCCAAAGAATGTGCCGAGAGAGAGTTCACTGAAGAAACCGGTTATGCATCCGGCAACATGAAATTTCTTTTCAGTTTTTACAGCTCCCCGGGTTTTTCAAATGAACTGATTCATCTTTTCATTGCTGAAGATATTTCTTTTGTCGGGGCAAACCCAGATGAGGATGAATATATCGAAACCGTCGAAATACCATTCAAGGATGTTTTGCACATGATTAAAACCGGCGAGATAATAGACGCAAAAACAATCATCGGCTTGCTCTATGTTTTAAACAATAAAATCAAGGATTGATTGTCTTTTAAGCTTTCAAAAGATTCCAATAATCCTTTCTTCTGTAGAAAGGATTATATTTTTGAAGGACTTTCAATAAAGTTGTTGAATAAGTAACTAATCGCCATGCAGCAAAAATCAATCTATACGAGGGAAAAAAATGGAAAAGGTCATCAACAATTTCGAAAACTATTTAAATACAAAAAAACTATCTGAGAACTCAATTCGTTCATACATTTCTGACGTTTTTAAATTTCTCTCATTTTGTAAATCTGATATTGATAAAAATTTCATTGATGTGACAAGAAAAGATGTTGTAAGTTATGTTGAAAATTTGAATGCCAGCAATAAATCGGCATCAACCGTTTCAAGATATCTTTCATCGTTAAAATCCTTCTATGCATTTCTTATGTACGAAGGACTTCTTGCAAACAATCCCGTTTACAAGGTTAACATACCAAAAACAGACAGAAACATACCTTCAATTTTGACTATTGAAGAAATAGATAAATTGCTGGAACAGCCTTCGTTGAATAAAAGTCGAATGTCCGTCCGAGACAAGGCAATGCTTGAATTGCTCTATGCAACAGGTATGAGAGTGTCGGAAATCATAGCCCTCGACATAAGCAATGTCAATCTCAATCTAGGATACATACACTGCAGCGGTAAAAATGCAAGAAAAAGCAGAATTATCCCAATTGGCACATTGGCAAAAATCTCTTTACTCAATTACATATACGAACTTAGGAATCCAATGATTTCAAAAGAGAAAGACGCACTTTTCATAAACTACACGGGGAACAGACTTACAAGGCAAGGATTTTGGAAGATAGTCAAGAAATACAAGAAATTGGCGAATATTGAAAAAGACATTACTCCTCAGACCTTAAGGCACTCGTTTGCGGCCCATCTTCTTAAAAACGGTGCTGATTTGAGGTCTGTACAAAAGATGTTGGGTCATTCGGACATATCCACAACACAAATCTATCTTCAACTCAAAGACGACAAAATCAAGGATGTTTATGATAAAACTCATCCAAGAGCTTGAAAGGAGAAGGAGGAGTTTATATGAATTTCCAAAATATCATAATGAAAAAAAGAAACGGACTTGAACTCGACGATAATGAAATCCGTTTTTTTATCAAGGGATACACAAATGGTGAAATACCGGATTATCAAGTTTCCGCTTTATTGATGGCCGTTTATTTTAACGGACTAAATGAAAGGGAAACTCTTTCTTTGACCAAAGAAATGCTTTTTTCCGGTGAAACGGTCGATTTATCTGCAATAAAAGGCATAAAAGTTGACAAACACAGCACAGGCGGAGTAGGCGATACAACTTCGATGATAGTTGCCCCGCTTGTTGCATCTTGCGGAGTGCCTGTTGCCAAAATGTCAGGAAGAGGTCTTGGACACACAGGGGGAACAATAGACAAACTGGAATCCATACCGGGATTCATGGTCGAGCTTTCAATTGATGATTTCATCGAACAAGTCAAGCAACATAAACTGGCTCTTATAGGTCAAACTGGAAATCTGGCGCCTGCCGATAAAAAATTATATGCACTCAGAGATGTTACAGCTACTGTTGAAAATATTTCTCTGATAGCAAGCAGCATAATGAGCAAAAAATTGGCTGCCGGAAGCGACGCAATAGTACTGGACGTTAAGATTGGTCACGGCGCATTCATGCAAACCTTGGAAGATGCTGTCGAATTGGCGAAAACGATGGTAGCAATCGGCAATGGAATGGACCGCAAGGTAGTCGCTCTTGTAACCAATATGGATCAGCCGCTGGGATTTGCAATAGGCAACTCACTTGAAGTAAAAGAAGCCCTGCAAGTGCTAAGAGGAGAAGGCCCTTGCGACTTGAAGGAACTCTGTTTGAGACTCGCTGCTGAAATGATATCATTTGGTCTGAAAATCGATTCCCTTTCAGCAAGAAAAAAAGCGGAAAATAGTCTTGTTTCAGGAAAAGCATTGTCAAAATTTCTTGATTTCATCGAGGCGCAGGGTGGAGATATCAATTATTTGAATAACCCTTCAAGATTGCCGTCAACATCAAAGACAATCGATGTTGTTTCGCCTGCTACAGGTTATATAAAAGAAATCAACGCTCTCGAATTGGGTCTTTGTGCGATGAGTCTGGGAGCAGGACGTGAAACTAAGGAAAGCAAACTCGATTATGGTGCCGGAATTCTGCTAAATGCCAAAAACGGAGATTTTATCGTCAAAGGTCAAATAATCGCTACGATGTATCTCTCCGATTCATTGAAATACGATCCGGAAATTGAATCAAGAGTTGTTGCTTCTTTTACAATCGACCCGGATGAGCCTGCTTCATCAACAAAACTGGTGCTGGCAAGAGTCTGTGAATCTTCAATCGACTATTATTGAAGGCGGTACTGAATGAATCTGTCCTATGCTTTGAAAAACCGGAGAAATCTATTGCATCTCCTCAAAAATATTTCGGATTGCCATGTGATTTCAAACGGTAGAATTTATCTTGTCGGCGGGGCAGTCCGCGATTTGATTATGGAAAAAGATAGAATATACGATCTTGACCTTTTGATTACTTCCGGACATCCATTCGAATATGCCAAATGCCTTAAAAAAACAATTTCAGTCGATAGAATAATTGAAGAACGGAAGTACAACACTGTAAAACTTATTGCAGAATTCAACGGCGAGATATTTTCAATAGATATAAACCATACAAGAATCGAAAATTATGCCAATCCCGGAAGTCTTCCTGAAATCGAATGGGTCGATTCCCTTTTTTATGATATAAAGAGACGCGATTTTTCCATAAATACAATTGCAATGTCAATGAATAACGACAGTTTCGGAGAGATTCTAAATTATTCAAACGGAATCGATGATTTGATTGGCATGACAATCCGTTCACTTCATGAAAAGAGTTTTCTTGAAGACCCCACAAGATTGATAAGATTGGTAAGATACAAAGAGAGACTTGGTCTCAACATTGAAAAACGAACAAAATCTCTTTTCTATAAAGCTGTTTCAGAAAATTATTTGAAGTATGTAAGCAAAGACCGAATTTTCAATGAATTGTTAAAATGTCTTTCCGAGGATTATTCGCATCGCTATTTCGAATCTTTCAATTGCCTAGGTCTTTTCAACGAATATAAATTCGATACTGCAGATCTCGAACGCTATGAAAAATGCCCGGATAAAAAAGCTATTGAAGTTAGCAATTCATCGGATAAAATCTTGTTGAAAATATTATTGCTTAAAAGCCCTTTGTTTTTGATGTTTAATATGCCCGCGAACTATAAAAACCGCCTTGAAAAACATATAGAAAATTCAAGTTGTTGGAAAGAAGCCATTCTATCATCAAAATCCGACAGCGAGCTTTACAAAATTTCATCTTCGATACCTGATGAATCCTTAGCGGCAATTGCTTTTTCAAGCTATACAGAGAATGATTTATGGATTTCTATAAACCACTATTTGAGTACTCTAAAAGAATCGAAAACACATTTGACAGGAAAAGACTTGATTTCAATGGGAATCAAGCCTGGAAAGCGCATTCGCATGCTGCTTGATGAATTATTAAGATGCAGAATGGACGGAGTAATATCAGACAACCGCGAAGAGGAAATAAAATACATAGAAACCAAACTTGGAAGGAATGTGTAAGCAATGGATTATTTAATAGAAGTCGAGCAATTTTCTGGTCCTTTCGATTTGCTTTTTCATTTAATCGAAAAAAACGAAATCGACCTGCATGATTTGCCGATATCTAAAATAACATCTCAATACATCGAGCATTTGAACCTGATGAAAATCATCGATTTGGACAACCTAAGCGAATTCATGCTGCTTGCCGCAACTCTGCTTGAAATAAAATCCAAGATGCTTCTTCCTGAAAAATTTGATAAAGATTCGGATTTGTCAGAAGATCCAAGGGATGAATTGGTACAAAAGCTTATTGAATACAGTAAATTCAAGAATTTGTCGTTGGTTTTGGATAAACGGGAGCAGGACTATTCAAAGGTTATTTACAGGAACAATATGCCAAATGATGTTTTAAACATCACTACAAAACTGCATCAGGACATTGATTTCGATTTTTCTGAAAACGCTCTTATAAACGCATTGGCTGAATTATTGTCCAAATTGGATTCGATAGACCACAGCCGAAAGAAATATTTCAATCAGATAAAACCGGATGTGTGGACAGTTGAAGACAAGATACGCCATATCCGAAATCTTTTTGTCAATCACAGGTCAATGGCATTCGAAAAGCTGTTCCATCCGGATTCTGCCCGTGGAGAAATCATCACAACTTTCCTGGCTTTACTCGAATTAATAAGAACAGGTGAAATAAAGGTACTTCAGAAACACATTTTTGACAGCATTCAAATAATAAAAGCAGAGGTAGGTGAAATTTCAATATGAACAACCAGGAAGTCAAATCCATCTTGGAATCCGTGCTTTTCATTTCAACCGAACCGGTTACAGTAAACCAGTTCAGCCGTCTGCTTGAAGTAGGAAAAGATCAGATTTACAATTGCCTTGAAGAAATCAAAAGTTCATACACGGAGCAAAGAGGAATAAAACTTGTTTCCATAAACGACGGTTATCAATTCTCTACAAATAGCTGCAATTATTATTATGTGGAGCGTTTCTGCAAAAACATAAACCTCAAAAAATTATCGCAGCAGGCTCTCGAAGTGTTGTCGATAGTAGCATACAAACAACCCATAACAAAAGGCGGAATAGAAATTATAAGAGGAGTGCAATCTTCTGGAGTGGTCAATACCCTTCTTGAAAAGGGATTCATAAAAATAACCGGCCAATTGGATAAAATTGGGCGGCCTCTGCTCTATGGAACTACGGACAACTTTTTGAAAGCCTTCGGATTTGCATCCCTTGAGGATTTGCCTGATATCAATTCGTTCCAAAACGCCGATTTGTTCATGAACCTTGAGGATTAGCCATGCGACTTCAAAAGTATATTTCAAGAGCGGGATACACATCCCGAAGAAAAGCCGAATCATTGATAAGAGAAGGAAATGTCAAAGTAAACGGTTTGACTGTTAGAGAAATGGGCATAACAGTCGATCCTGAAAAAGACACTGTATCCGTTAAAGGAACTATGCTCCATATAAAGAAACAAATGGTGTATATACTGCTCAACAAACCGGAAGGTGTGGTCACAACCTTGTCCGACAATTTCAATCGTGAAATCGTAACCGATTTCATAGATGCTGATGTACGCATATACCCGGTAGGAAGGTTGGATTACAACTCCAAGGGTCTTGTCCTCATGACAAATGACGGTGAATTGACCAATAAGCTTACTCATCCCAAACATCACATTCCAAAAAAATATCTGGTTTGCATAAACAAGGCTCTGTCATCCAAAGAGATTGTCCTTTTTAAAAACGGAATTGATATCGGAGGTTATGTAACGGCAAAATGCAAAATCATTCAAAAGAGCCCGCTTTGCTATGAAATAACCCTTTATGAAGGTAAAAACAGGCAAATCAGAAGGATGTTCGCTTCTTTTGGCCGTGATGTCGTTTCCCTTCAGAGAATTGCAATCGGCAAAATAGAAATAGGCTCACTCAAGGAAGGTAAATGGCGTTATTTAAAGAAGGATGAAATCGAATATCTAAAAAATATCAATTGAAGGAATGGTGCATTTAAATTGAATGAAGACCTCAACAACGCTGTAAAAATCAAAAATCTTTTTATAGTAAGAATGCTTCAACCGGGCGGATTTGCTGTGGATGCTACAGCCGGGAATGGACATGATTCACTTTTTCTTTCCGATATGGTTGGAAAAAATGGAAAGGTTTTGGGTTTTGACATACAGGAATCTGCAATCGGCAATTCCCGTTCATTGTTGGAATCCAATGCAAAATACAATAATTATAGATTCGTTTGTGATTGCCATACCAGATTGAGTGAATATATAGACGAACCTGTAGACATTTTTGTCTACAATCTTGGATATCTTCCGGGAGGCGACAAATCCAAGACAACCAACGCTGAAAATACGATTCTTTCAGTCAAAACAGCAATGTCGCTGCTTAAAACAAAAGGCAGCCTTTTGATTGTGTGTTATCCCGGACACGAAAGCGGATACCGTGAAGAAGAAGCAATACGCGTATTTTCTGAAGAATTGGACCAAAGGAAATGGTCTGTACTGAGATCCGAATTCATAAATCAAGTAAAGAATCCTCCTGTATTATATTTTATTCAAAAGAGGTGAAGCAATGAAATTGCTGATTACAAACGACGATGGTATCAATTCAAAGGCAATGATGAGATTGGCTGACTTCATGGCTGAATCCGGTCATGAGGTAACTGTTGTAGCTCCCGAAGTCGAAATGAGCGCTGTAAGCCACGCCATTACAATGCACGACCCGATCAGAGTCAAAAAATTGCCTTCAAAAAGTTCATGTAATTGCTATTCAACAAACGGAACTCCTGCCGATTGCGTTAAAATAGCATTGGAAGTCATAATGGAAAGAAAGCCCGATTGGATAATTTCAGGAATCAACAAGGGTCTTAATCTCGGTTCCGACATATTCTATTCCGGCACTCTTTCGGCAGCAATGGAAGGATGGTTTCATGGCATTCCGTCTTTTGCTCTTTCATCTCCTGTAAATTCACATGCGAATACCTGTTTTATAAATGAATTTTTCAACAACTCAATTTTCAACCCTTTGATAGAAGCCCAATATAAAGGACTTTTCAACATCAACTTTCCCAATTCAACGGATTTCAATGAAATCAGGATCACCGAACTCGGTACGCTCAAATATGTCAATATATACAATGAACGGATAGATCCGAGGGGAAACACTTACTACTGGCTATCGGGTGAAATTTCGGATCAAGTAAAAAATAATGTTTCAACAGACATCCATGCTGTACAAAACGGTTTTGTTTCCTTGACTCCTATAAACACCGACATGACTGACTATAAAAGGATTTCAGAGCTTAAGCGTTACTTTGGTTGAATGATTTGGATAACTGCTTACATGTATACTTGTAATTCGTTATCCAATATTATTTGCATACGATTGCAAGATTTTATTCATAATTAGTAGTATAATCGCATTTATGAAATATTTATTGCATATCGCATTTATGTTTGTTATATTTGATATATAGATGATTCGAAAGGAGCTAAGCGACTTGAAAAAAGATAAAACGAAATTAAAACTCAAAATCAAGAAAGAATGGTGCAAAGGTTGTGGAATTTGTGCGGCATTTTGTCCCAAAGATGTGCTCGAAGTCCAAAATGGCAAAATAACGATTGTCAACGATGAATGTATAAAATGTGGACTTTGCGAACAGAGATGTCCGGATTTTGCCATATACTTGGAAGGAGAAGATACTGATGAACAATAATTTCAAGCTGATGCAAGGAAATGAAGCGTGCATTGAAGGCGCCCTTTATGCCGGTATGCGTTTTTATTCAGGTTATCCCATAACTCCTTCAACGGAACTAATGGAAAAATCCGCTGTCAGACTTCCATTGAAGGGCGGTAAATTCATTCAGATGGAAGACGAGATAGGCGGAATAGCAGCGGCTATAGGAGCTTCTCTAACAGGCCTCAAGTCTATGACTGGAACAAGCGGACCAGGTTTTTCATTGAAACAGGAAAATATAGGATATGCGGCAATTACGGAAGTTCCGCTTGTCGTTGTAAACATACAAAGGGGTGGACCAAGCACAGGGCTTCCGACATCACCGGCTCAAGGAGACGTAATGCAGGCAATGTGGGGAACCCACGGCGACCATCCTGTGATTGCCCTCAGCCCGTCTTCGGTCAGGGAGATGTTCGAACTTACCGTCAGATCTTTCAATTTGGCCGAAAAATACAGAACTCCCGTCATATTGCTGGCAGACGAAATAGTCGGACACATGAGAGAGAAAATTGTTATGCCTAAAGCCGGCGAGCTTGAAGTGATTGACCGCAAAGAACCGGCTCCAAACCAGGAAAATTATTTGCCATACGCAGTTGAAGAAGGGTCTCATGTTCCTGAAATAGCTTCATTCGGAAAAGGTTACAGATTCCATGTGACAGGATTGATGCATGACGAAACAGGTTTCCCAAGCAACAGCACTGAAAATGCCGAAAAATTGCTCGACCGCCTTATGGCTAAAATCAGCGAAAACAAAGAGGACATTATCGATTTCGATGAATATATGACTGAGGATGCAGATATCATAATACTAGGTTACGGCGGTACTGCCAGATCTGTAAAAAGCTCTGTGAAAGAGCTTCGTAAACAAGGAATAAAAGCCGGAATGTTCAGGCCTAAAACGATTTGGCCTTTTCCGGAAAAAAGAGTCAAAGAATTGAGCCTTCAAGCAAAAGCCATACTCGTAGCAGAATTGAATTTGGGCCAATATGTACTTGAAGTGGAAAGAGTGATCAAGAATAATTGCAAACTTGGATTTGTTGGAAAAGCCAACGGAGAAGTCCTTATGCCCGATGAAATAACAGCAAAAGCAAAGGAGGTCCTCTAATCATGGCAAGTGCATTGATCGAAAAATATATGCGTTCGGATAAATTTCCACATATGTGGTGTCCCGGATGCGGACATGGAATTATTATGAGATCCATAATTGAAGCAATCGACCGATTGGGACTCGAAAAAGACAAGGTATGTGTAGTTTCGGGAATCGGATGTTCTTCGAGAGCTCCCGGATACATGGATTTCAATACCTTGCATACAACCCACGGACGTGCATTGCCTTTTGCAACAGGAATCAAACTCGCCAACCCCGACCTTCACGTAATTGTAGTTTCCGGTGATGGAGACTCGTCGGCAATTGGTGGAAATCATCTTATTCATGCTGCAAGAAGAAACATTGATATTACAACTATTGTATTCAACAACAATATTTACGGCATGACTGGCGGTCAATATTCCCCAACAACACCTACAAATTACTTTGGAACAACTGCGCCGTACGGAAATATAGACAGAAGCTTTGACATAGCCCAGCTTGCTGGAGCTGCAGGCGCAACATATACTGCGAGATCAACTGTCTTCCACGTTCCTCAACTTACAAATTACATCGAGAAAGCCTTGAATAAAAAAGGTTTCTCACTGGTTGAAGCCATTTCAACATGTCCTACGAGTTTTGGTCGAAGAAACAAGAAGGGCGATGCCGTTGATATGATTAAATGGCTTAGAGATTCTGCAGTAACAGTAACGAAAGCCTCAAAAATGTCTGCGGAAGAATTGGATGGGAAATTTACTATCGGCGAATTCAAAGACACCGAAGCACCTGAGTACGTTGAACAATATGAGAAGTTGATTGAAAGACTCAAAGGAGAGGATGACGAATGATGGCGCAAAATGAAATAAGATTGACCGGGTCGGGTGGACAAGGACTCATATTAGCTGGTATAATATTGGCAGAAGCGGCTTTGCTTCAGGGAAATAATGCTGTTCAGTCACAATCTTACGGTCCGGAAGCAAGAGGCGGCGCCAGCAAGTCTGAAGTCATAATAAGTAAAGAGGATATTGATTTTCCTAAAGTCAACAAGGCCGATATTTTGCTTTCACTAACACAGATTGCCTATGACAAATACAAACAATCAACAAAAGAATCAGCAACTGTAATTGTGGACTCTACAATAAATATAGATGAAACATTGAAAGTTGAAAGAATAATTAAAATACCTATAATTGAAACAGCCTCAAATAAAATAGGCAAATCAATTGTTTCAAACATAGTAGCTTTGGGAGCCATTCAGGAGGCAACAGGTATTGTGGATCGTGATTTTCTTGAAAAGGCTGTACTGAACAGGGTTCCCGCAAAATTCAAAGACTTGAATCGCAAAGCATTATCGGAAGGATTCAATCTTATAAAAGAGTGATGTAATGAACGAAGAAAAACGAGACATATTTAAAATCATCAATAGAAGATATGAACATTTCAGCAAAAGCCAGAAATTGATTGCGGACTACATAATTGAAAATTATGACAAAGCCGCTTTCATGACCGCTTCAAAACTTGGAGAGCACGTTGGAATAAGCGAATCAACAATCGTAAGATTTGCCGACGCCCTGGACTTCAAGGGATATCCGGAATTGCAGAGGGCTTTGCAGGAGCTAATAAAAACAAAACTTACAACAGTGCAGCGTTTTGAACTTACAAATAAATACAGCAATGAAATGGA
>DATFJE010000250.1:0-6689 GCA_035269385.1 Clostridia bacterium | reverse complement strand
CACACACTTGCCTGTTATTCGTTTAGGGCATGTTCTCTTTCCAATCGGGTTGCCCTTCTCTATCATTAATATTTCACATGTTTCGTCCATTTTTTTCAATTCAAGCGCGGCAAAAATTCCCGAAGGTCCAGCACCAACTATAATGTAATCCCATTTTTTCATATTTCTACTCCTCACCCTCTTTTTTTGCTTACACCTTATCATACCAAAATAGCCGATTGAAATAAACATTCATTGCGCATTGGGACAATTTAATAAACACATAAGCGGTTTTTAACATTTAATTAATCTTTTATTGGTAAAATGGCAAAAACATCAAAGAAAGCGGTGAACCATGAAGGAATTTTCAGAGATCGTAAGCATACTGGAAAGCGAAAATGTAAGAACCCTTTTTCAACCGATTGTAAATTTATCCAACGGACAAGTGATAGGCTACGAAGCGCTTAGCCGAGGCCCTAAAGGTTCCATTCTGGAAGGTCCATTGGATATGCTTAGAGTCGCAGAAAAGCACAATCTGCTTTGGGAAATCGAGCTCCTCTTCAGAAAAAAATCCATAGAGCGGTCCCTTAAAATAGACCGGTACAAGCTGCTGTTTATTAATGTCGATCCCAACATCATAAAGGATAAAAAATTCGAAAAGGGATTCACAAAGGATTTTTTGGCCGAATATGGAATCTCGCCCAAAACGGTAATATTCGAAATCACCGAAAGGACTGCCATCGCAGACTACATGAATTTCCGAGCAGTCCTTAACAATTACAAGGAACAGGGTTATAAAATAGCCATCGACGATGTCGGCTCAGGCTATTCCGGTATGAAAACCATCACAGAAACCCAACCCAATTATATCAAGATCGACATGGACTTGATAAGAAACATCGACAGCGACAGCCTGAAAAGAGCCATTATGCGATCCTTTGTAAAGCTCGGCGAATCAACCGGAATCCGCCTCATCGCAGAAGGCATAGAAACAAAAAAGGAGCTTAAAACTCTCATCCAGATGGGCGTTTACGCCGGACAGGGCTATCTTTTACAGCGTCCTGCCGGCACTTTTCTCGATATTCCCGACACAATCCGAAATCTTATACGCAAATACTACATGCACAGGGAGAACCATTCCTTGACTAGCAACACCAAAACCGATGTTGGACACCTTTCCCACAAGAGTCTCAGTTTTCCATCGTATACTCCTGTTTCAGACATATGCGACTATTTCAAATCAAGCGAAAGCGAAGGGGTATGCATAACCAACGGTGAAAAACCTATAGGGTTGTTGATGAGAAACAGCCTCAACGAAAAATTGGCCACACAGTACGGTGTGGCCCTATATTCAAACCGTCCCGTCCATTTGATTATGGACGACCATCCTCTGATAGTAGACTACCACGATTCAGTCACAATGGTTTCAGAAATCGCGATGGAGCGTACAAACGGCAAGTTGTACAATCTCATAATAGTGACCCGGGGACTTTCCTATCATGGTCTCATATCGATAAGGGACCTCCTTAACTACACTACTGTGGCAGAAAAAAATTACGCACGAGAACTCAATCCCTTGACCTTCCTTCCCGGAAATGCAATTATAAACAGAGTCTTTAAAAACGGAATCGACTTTAAAAGGGAATGTGCGATCCTTTATCTTGATCTCGACAATTTCAAGGCCTACAACGACAATTACGGATTCGAAAACGGAGACAAAATACTAAAAATGACAGCCGACCTCATAAAGAACAAGCTTATTGAGCATTTCAGCGATGAGCAGTTCCTGGGACATATAGGAGGAGACGATTTTGTCTGCGTCGTTGACGGACCTGCCAGCAAGATAAAAGCCTTTTGCAGCTCCTTGACAAAGGCCTTCGATTTGGAAGCAATCAATTATTTCAATGAAAAGGACACCATGCAGGGATTCTTTGAAAACGCATGCTCTCAAAACAGCAAACTGCCCCTTACAGCAGTATCAATAGCGGGCTTCTACGGAGACTTGTCCCACTTCTCTTCTGCCGAAGATTTGGGCCATCATATGAGTCTCCTAAAGAAGGAAGCCAAAAAAATCCCCGGCAGCTGCAGCAAGCTGGATTTTTAGATAAAATTAAAATGTTCCCGCGCGAACGCGGAAACATCTGTATTGAAAAACCGCTCAATGCGGTTGTTGTCAATGATAAAAAATAAAAAACGCCGCTTATGCATTGATCATGCAGTCTGCAGCATCTTTATTCCCCATGAAAGCTTTTGAACCTCAAGAGAAGCTTCCATCCAGTTGCCCACTCTGCGGACACCCGCCAAATCTCCTTGATTGTAGGGGCAATCCATTAGAACAACCTCAAAACCTTCGAAAGCAAGCTCTATTGCATTTTCTTTCCTGTCCTCGAAAAAAATATCGCATGAAAGCTCCCTTGCCTTTTCCACCTTGTGATGGCTCCCCAGGCAATGAATTCCGCCTTTTGGGAATCCATTCGACTCGAGCCACTTCCTGGAAACACCAAGCATTTCCGGCGCTCTCGCTGTAACATAGTGGATTTCGTCAAATTCCGAAATTCGATTCAACACTTGAGCCGCACCGGCTCTCGGCTTCGCTTCGAAATGTATGCGATCACCGAAAAGCCTGTAGAAATCGAGATACGCCTGACGAGAAACCCCATAATTCAAATCAACCTCATAGTGTCTTATGTCCTCAGGCATTAAATATACTCCAAAATAGTGGTTGGCCCGTTCTAGATAATAGAACGGTTCTGTTATTGTTCCGTCGATGTCTATGCAAACAACCATGCAAAATCCCTCCTTTCCTCTTTGCAAACATAATACCCGTTTTGTATGAACACAAGGTTAACATGCGCTTAAGACCGTGTTAATTCACCTTTTATTTTCGGTCCGGATTCACCAAATCATGCCTTGCAAAATGAAAATCCCGGCGCAATTTCCGCCGGGATAATAAAAATCGTTATATTCTATGTTTTGCTGAATCTATGAAACCTTTTCCTTTATGTCTGATTTTTTGTTCAGTTTTTCAAGCATGTCCACAGTCATGGAATCGAGATTGTACCTTGGACTCCATCCCCATTCGTTTCTCGCGGCAGAATCGTCCAATCTGTCGGGCCATGAATCGGCTATCTTTTGAAGTTCCGGTTTTAAATCGTAGGTCATTTTGAAATCCGGAAGATATTTCTTAATCGCCATATAAATTTCTTCGGGATCAAAACTCATTGCAGCAACATTGAAAGCGTTCCTGTGCTTGAGTTTTGAAGGATCGGCATTCATGAGACCCACAATCGCATTAAGCGCATCCGGCATGTACATCATATCCATGTAAGTGCCCTTTTTGATAGGGCATGCAAAATTCCGCGTCTTGAGAGCCTCGTAGTAAATATGCACCGCGTAGTCAGTGGTTCCTCCGCCCGGAAGAGTTTCGTTTGAAATGAGCCCTGGAAATCTGACTCCCCTTGTGTCAACTCCATACTTCATATTGTAGTAGTCGCTGAGTATTTCTCCGGCAACCTTTGTAACCCCATACATTGTCGTGGGACGCTGAAGCGTATCTTGGGGAGTGTCCAGTTTGGGGGTATCCGGACCAAAAGCCGCTATTGAGCTCGGAGTGAAAACCGAAACCCCAGTTTCCCTTGCAACTTCCAAAACATTGAAAAGTCCTCCCATGTTCACATTCCAAGCGAGTGTAGGATTTTTTTCCCCTGTCGCCGACAAAATTGCCGCCAAATGAACCACCCAGTCGACCTTGTGTTTTTCAATAAGGCTTTTAATCCTTGCCCCGTCTGAAACATCAAGAATTTCAAACGGACCTTCATTTGCTACTGGAATATCTTTTTTTACTATATCGCTTACAATCACCTTGTCTGTCCCGTGTATTTTCCTTAGTCCGGCGGCCAACTCCGAACCGATCTGACCAAGTGATCCGGTAATAAGTATTTTGCTCACAAAAGCACCTCCACCATTTTTATATCCTCACTTGAATTATATTCCTATGAGAATGATTTTTCAATAGATTTGTACTTCCACGAAAAACATTATTTTGCGATATGTGTTTTGTAAATATCTTGAACTTATTAAATCCCGTCACTTATCCTGTGTTTTCAGTATATTAGGCTATATTTGTTCATTCAATCGGTTTTGCTTTCTTTTCTGAAAATTCTTTCAACTTAGTACATTCGTCTTTCTATCGCAAACAAAACAGGAAGCCCGTCAAGGACTTCCTGTTTGTCTCATTATTTTTTAACCGCAAGAACTGCAATTGTCGCAGCCTCCGCCTCCGACCGGATTTAAAGGTCGGACTCCATATCCATTGCCTATTTTTTCAACCATGAGTTCTCCGAATTCGTCAATGATGTAATTTTCTATCACGAATTTCAATCCCGAAGAATCATCTGCCAGATCATTTTCTTTTTGCTCGTCCAGAGCAATCCCGAATGACGGGCCGCTTCAGCCAATCCCCGCTATGTGGATTCTCAAAGTTTCGATTTCCGGCTTGTTCTCTTCAAGAAATGCTTTTATGGAACCTACTGTGGCTTCATCTATATGAACCTTCAAAGGTATACCTCCTTTTTTTGTAGTTGTTAATTGTTATCAATTAGAATTTACTTATCATTATAATACCCATAAGGTCTGGATGCAAGCAATTAAATTATTTCCATTATTCCCGCCATGCGGCCTGTCTTGCCCTTGTCCCTCCTGTGGGAATAAAACAAATCGTCTCTGCAAAATGTGCATAGCCCTGATATTTCAATGTTTTCAGCCATGACTCCAGCCCTCGCAAGCTGGATTCGGTTAGCTTGCCAAAGGTCAACCTTCCACCTTCCGGGCTTTTCCGACTCGGACAAAACCGATTGACCGTAAAGCCTTGAAAACAATTCAGCCACTTCCTCCCGGACCTCGAAACAGCATGGACCTATGGACGGACCTACAGCGGCATAACAGTCCGAAGCTTTAGTGCCGAAGGCTTCGCCCATTGCCTCAATCGTTTTGCGGCCTATCTCCTTAACTGTCCCCTTCCATCCGGCATGGGCAATCCCCACTGCTCTTTGAACCGGATCCGCCACAAATACTCCAGCACAATCCGCGAAAAAAGCCACAATTGGCCTTCGGGGAAGTCTCGTTATGATTCCGTCTTTATCGAGCGCTCTTTCACCGAGCCAAAATTTCTCTCCTGTGAAGCCTTCATCTATCAAGGCTATTTCATCGCCATGAACCTGATTTGTAAAAATTGCATCATTCAATTCATAGTCCATGTATTCTGCAGCCTTTTTATGGTTCATCAAGACCGATTCCCGGCTGTCTTCGGTAAAAAGCCCCATGTTCATCCCATTGAATGGACTCTTGCTCAAGCCTCCTGCCCTTGTCGTCACACAATGGTTTAAAAAACCGAGTTTTTCAAGATTGGAGAAATGCAAATAAGCTTCTTTTCCATTTTTTTCTATTCGAACAGACATCTTTCCACCACCATATGGATATTTTTAAACATCATAACACAAAGGGGCAATTTATGTCTTTATTTGCGCGCTCATTAAAAGTCCTCGGTGCCTTTCATAAAAAGCCCGTCCTGCCCAAGGTCTATCACAGCCGTCTGTCCATTCTCCAACCGGTTGTCTATGATCATTCCGGCGACGAGAGTTTCCAAATGCCTTTGCAAAAATCTTCTCATGGGTCTCGCCCCGAATTGAGGGCTGTAGCCCGCGTTTATTATATGGTTTTTTGCCTCATCGGTAAGTGCCACTCCGATTCTTTTCTCTGCGAGGCGTTTCCTCAAATCATTAAGCATGAGTTCAAGAATGTCTTTTAACTCATCCTTGAAGAGAGGCTTGAACATGACTATTTCGTCTACCCTGTTGAGAAATTCAGGCTTGAATGTGCTGTGCAAGAGCGACACGACTTTTTTTCTTGCCGATTCGTCTATTGTACCATCCTCGCCTATGCCGCCAAGAAGCTCCTGGGAGCCAGTGTTGGATGTCATTATTATGACGGAATTCTTAAAATCCACCGTTTTTCCTTTTGAATCGGTTACGCGACCGTCTTCGAGTATTTGAAGCAGAAGATTGAACACATCGCTTTGGGCCTTTTCTATTTCGTCAAAGAGAATAACCGAATAGGGTTTTCTTCTTACCGCCTCAGTCAATTGTCCGCCTTCCTCATAGCCGACATATCCGGGTGGCGCACCTATGAGCCTTGAAACAGAGTGCCTCTCCATGTACTCGCTCATGTCGATCCTTATCATGTTTTTTTCGGTATCGAAAAGTGTTTCGGTCAGTGTCTTTGCCAATTCGGTTTTCCCGACTCCAGTGGGTCCGAGGAATATGAAGGATCCTATTGGCCTTCCGGGATCTTTTATTCCCGCTCTGGATCGAATGACAGCATCGGCCACCCTTTCTACAGCCTCATCCTGGCCTATCACCCTTTCGTGAAGGATCTTTCTGAGGTCCATAAGTTTCTCCCTCTCGCCTTCCACTATCTTCGATACGGGAATTCCTGTCCATCTGGAAACAATCCTGGAAATTTCATCTTCCGTAACAACCTCTCTCAGATAGGCGTCCGACTCCTGCCTGTCTCGGAGCAATTTTTCACTTTCCTGTATTTTCTTCTGCAATTCGGGAAGTTTGCCGTATCTCAGCTTTGCCACCTTTTCCAAATCATAAACGCGTTCAGACTTTTCGATTTCAAGATTTAGTGCTTCAAGTTCTTCTCTTAGC
>DATFJE010000249.1:0-20061 GCA_035269385.1 Clostridia bacterium | reverse complement strand
ACATGATTGTGGAACTTCTTCTTACCGGACGCGAACAGATAGAGACATACACTGTTAAACCGGGCGACACCTTGACAGCAATAGCATCAAACAATGGATTGTCGCTATCGGACATATCCGATGCTAATCCGGAGACCGATATAGACAAAATTTATGCCGGTCAAAAATTGTTCCTTTCAAAACCTTCCCCGATACTTCATAGAAAATAAACTGATAAGCAAATAAAAGAGCCGACGGCATGCCGTCGGCTCTTTTGACTTTTTTTATCCAAGTTTGATTATCAATTGACCGGCCTTTACCTGCTGACTCTCTTTGACCGGCACTGCTTCAACCACACCGTCTATTGAACTTTGAAGATTTGTTTCCATCTTCATGGCTTCAAGTATCGCTACAGTCTGGTTCTTCTTGACCTTGTCCCCTTCTTTTACGAGCACTTTCATAACTGTTCCAGGTATCGAGGCGCCAATTTCAGTTTCGTCCTCGGGGTCGGCCATTAACGCCGCTCCGGAAACCACCTGCTGCCTTTCTCCGACGCCTTTGTCCTCTATCAGTATTTCCCGCCTGTTTCCGTTTATTTCAAAAGTTACGGCCCTGTATCCGTCACTGTCGATTTTTCCTACGCTTACAAGCTTTATGATCAGTATCTTTCCTTCTTCGATTTCCACCTCGCTCGTTTCTCCCTCGTTCAATCCATAAAAGAACACATGGCTTTCCAGATTGCTGAGGTCCCCGTATTCAGAAACCGAACCGAGATACTCCTTGTAAACCTTTGGATAGAGCGCGTAGCTGAGAATGTTTCGAATGTTGGGCTCGTCGTGAAGTTCTTCCCCCAACATTTTTTCTATTTTAGAGAAGTCCTCTGGTTCTAGAACTTCGCCCGGTCTTACTACAAGCGGTTCCTCACCTTTCAGCACCAAATCCTGAAGGTCCTTTGGGAATCCTCCCAAGGGCTGACCCATCATGCCCTTGAAAAATGCAACAACAGAGTCCGGAAAATTGAGGTTTTTGCCTTTTTCAAACAGGTTTTCCCTGTTGAGGTCGTTTTGAACCATGAATATCGCCATGTCGCCAACAGCTTTCGAAGACGGTGTAACCTTAACTATGTCGCCGAAAAGGTCATTTACATCCCTGAAAGTTTCCTTTACCTCTCCGAAGCGGTCTCCAAGCCCGAAGCTTTCCACCTGCGGCTTGAGATTCGAATATTGTCCGCCCGGTATTTCATACTTGTAGATTTCAGCCGTTCCCGACTTGAGGTCCGATTCGAACGGCTCATATATCTTCCTGACATCGAACCAATAATCCGAAAGCTTTTGGAGCCCCTCAAGACATATTTTCGGATCCCTCTTTGTGTTTTCAAGAGCGGCTACGACCGAGTTCAAGGCCGGCTGGCTTGTAAGCCCAGACATTGAGTTGAATGCTGTGTCTACAATGTCAACTCCCTGCTCGGCTGCCATCAATATTGTAGATACTCCGTTTCCGCTCGTATCGTGCGTGTGCAGATGAATCGGTATGGACACTTCCTCTTTGAGCGCCTTTATGAGTTTTTTGGCTGCATAGGGTTTTAGAAGACCTGCCATATCCTTTATTCCCAGTACATGGGCGCCCATTTTTTCGATTTCCTTTGCCATGCCCACATAATAGTTGAGGCTATACTTGTCTCTTTTCTCGTCCAGTATGTCTCCCGTGTAGCACATCGAAACTTCGGCCATCTTGCCGGTTTTCAAAACCTCGTCAAGTGCCACCTCCATGCCCTTGAGCCAATTGAGCGAGTCGAATATCCTGAACACGTCTATTCCGCGCTCGGCGGAAACTCTAATGAATTCCCTTATTACGTTGTCCGGGTAGTTCTTGTATCCTACCGCATTCGAGCCTCGTATAAGCATTTGAAGCAGAATGTTGGGAACTTTTTCACGCAGTCTTTCAAGCCTTCTCCATGGCGACTCCTTGAGGTATCGGTATGAAACGTCGAATGTCGCACCTCCCCACATTTCAAGTGAAAACAAGTCGTTTCCGCAGCTTGATGTGGCTTCTGCAATCTTTAGCATATCGCGCGTTCTAACCCTTGTAGCGACAAGAGACTGATGAGCATCCCTGAATGTCGTATCCGTAAGCAAAAGTTTGTCCTGGTCTTTTATCCATTGGGAAAGCCCGTCCGCTCCCCTTTCGTCAAGCAACTGCTTTGTTCCTCTCAATTCATTTTTCATTGAGAAATTTGGCACAAGCGGAGTGTCGAAGTCCTTCTTGGTGCCTTTTACCTCATTTACGACTTTTTCTCCGATGTAGCGCAGTATTTTGGTCTCCCTGTCACCGGAAGGCCTTATATTGAAGAGTCCCGGCGTGTGGTCGAGAAAACCCGTATCGCAATTCCCTTCCTTGAAAGTCGGATGGTTGAGCACATTTATAAGAAATGCCGTATTTGTCTTTACTCCCTTTATAGTGGTGTCCTTTAGGGATCTTATGGCTTTTCTCGAGGCATCCTCAAATGTTCTGGAATACGCTATTATTTTAACCAAAAGGCTGTCGTAATAAGGAGAAACCTGGGCTCCCGTATATCCGTTGCCTCCGTCGAGCCGTATTCCGAAACCGGAAGAAGACCTGTACACTTCGAGCTTGCCCGTATCGGGCGCAAAATTGTTTGCCGGGTCCTCAGTTGTAACCCTGCACTGTATTGCATAACCCCTGGTCTCTATAGATTCCTGTGATGGTATGCCTATTTCCTTCGAATCGAGCGCGTGCCCCTGCGCTATCTGGATCTGGCTTTGCACGATGTCGATCCCGGTTATAATTTCCGAAACCGTATGCTCCACCTGTATCCTTGGATTCATTTCAATGAAGTAGTGCTTGTTGTCGCTGTCAACAAGAAACTCGACAGTGCCGGCGCTTCTGTATTTCATTGACCCCGCAAGCTTGATCGCATCAACGCATATTCTTTCTCTAAGCTTTTCGTCAATTGAAAATGCCGGAGCGAATTCGATTATTTTCTGGTGTCTTCTTTGAATTGAGCAATCTCTCTCGTAAAGGTGAACAATATTGCCATAGTTGTCTCCAAGAATCTGGACTTCTATGTGCTTAGGCTTGTTCAAATACTTTTCAATGAACATTTCGTCAATTCCAAAGGCCTTCTTGGCTTCGCTCTTTGCACTCTTGAATTCGGAGATGAGGTCGCTTTCCTGATATACAATCCTCATTCCCCTGCCGCCGCCGCCGGCTGCCGCCTTTATCATTACGGGGTAACCGCATTCCTTTGCAAATTCGAGCGCATCGTCTTCGCTTGCTATGGGCTTGTCAACACCCGGAATTGTAGGGACATTGGCTTTCTTGGCCAATATCTTGGACTGTATCTTATCTCCAAGGCCTTTTATCATTTCGCTGTTGGGACCTATGAAGACAATACCGGCCTCTTCACATTTTTCGGCAAAATACGGATTTTCCGAAAGAAACCCATATCCCGGGTGAATTGCATCGACACCTTTCTTGAGCGCCAAATGAATGATTTCGTCGATTGCAAGATATGCATCAACAGGACTCTTCTTTTCACCTATAAGATATGATTCGTCAGCCTTTGTCCTGAAAAGCGAATACTTGTCTTCCTTTGAATAAATGGCGACTGACCGTATTCCCAATTCGCTGCATGCGCGGAAAATCCTTATTGCTATTTCTCCACGATTTGCAACCAGTATCTTCTTGATTTGCTTATCCATAAACATCTCTCCTGTTTTTTTGTTTGTTTTGTATTATACCCACAGGTGCATATTTATTCAACTTATTGCTATTTATTCAGCATTTATTCTATGAAACACCTTTTGGAGCCTTTCAGTATATTATACAATATTTCCTTGAGATTTCAATTAATTGTTGTTCCAAATCAAAAATATACATACATTAAATACAATTAACACTGTTAATGTTTGTGTTTTGACTACAAATCGATTTGTCATCCTTCAAATATCAAGAATCCCATCCGTATTTCAGATGGGATCCCCCTTTCCATTTCAATTCTTGACGATTCCTCTAAAGCAACACGCTGATTGTCGTGCCATTTCCAGAAATGCTTTCGATCTCCATCAATCCTCCATGGAGCTCTACAATTTCATTTGTTATAGCAAGCCCCAGGCCGCTTCCCTGCGATTTCACGTTCCCCTTGAAAAATTTCTCCGTTATATGCTCAAGATTATCCTTGTCTATTCCCTGCCCGTCGTCCTTTACGAACATCCTGACCTTTTCACCTTCAGCTTTTGACCCGACTACAATCCTTCCATTAGGTCCTGTAAACTTTATTGCGTTGTCTATAAGATTGATAAGAACCTGCCTGAGTCTGTTTTCGTCCCCTTCTACATATGTCAAACTTTGGTCCAGACTTGTTTCCAGCCGTATGGTTTTTTTCATTGCCTTGGGATAAAATTGTTTCGCCACATCCATAAGCAAATAATTTATATCCACTTTTTCTTTGCTCAAAACTATCCTTCCGGCTTCGAGCTTGGAAAAGTCAAGCAGATTCTCTACCAGTTCGCTGAGCCTGTTTGCTTCCTTTGAGATAATCATGAGTTCGTCTCTTATTTCCTCTTCGTCGGTTAGGTCCCCCATGAGCATGGTCTCACACCATCCCTTTATAGATGTAAGAGGTGTTCTTATTTCATGCGAAATGGAAGATATGAAATCGTTTTTCATCTGGCTCGACTTCATCAATTCCTTTGCCATATAGTTGAAGGTCTGCCCCAATTCGCCTATTTCATCATTCTTTCTTATTACTGCTCTGGCCTTCAAGTCACCGTCTGCGATTTTTTCGGAAACAATCTTTAGTTCCTTGATGGGTTTTATTATGGACTCCGCCAGCACAACACTCAGAAGCACGACCAGAATCAATACCACTCCACCAAAAAAAACAGCCTGGATGGTTATTTTCTCAACAACACGGTTCGTTTCTTCTATTGAAGTGACATACCTCAATACACCGTCCATGCCCTGCCTGTTTACAAGCGGTCCCGAAACAGATATCAGCTCCTCTTCCGTATCCGGATCCTTGTATCTCCATGTGCCCATCTCTCCTTCAAGCGCCTTCTCGTAGTCGGCGGTCGAAACAGGCTTTTCTATGTTGAAACCCGATGAAGAGTTGACAATTCTGCCGGACAGGTCTATTATCTGAATCTCGGCGTGCTCATCCATCGAAAAATTTTCAATTATATATTGGGACTTGTAGTCGAACGAGTCGTAAACAAGATATTTGTCATAGAATTCGGTCGTCACAGCCACTTTTTCCTTCAATATCTGCGTTATGTTTCCGTAATAATATTGCCTTACAAAAACCGCCAACAATATCTCAAGAAAAATTATCGTAACCAGTATCACAAACGAATAGTTGAATACAACGCGTCTTTTCAGACTTTTCAAGCTCAATCAGCCTCTTTCCATCGATATCCCAGACCCCAGATTGTTTCTATAGTATCCGGTTCGGATGGGTTGTCCTCGATTTTTTGTCTAAGTCTTCTAATATTGACATCAACGATTTTCAAATCGCCTATGTAGTTTTTCCCCCAAACCTCGTCCAGTAAATTGTCCCTCGAAAGAGCCTTGTTGGGATTTGTCACAAAAACCTTGATCAGCAAAAATTCAGTTGGAGTAAGTTCAATGATTTCGCCGTCCTTGTAGAATTTTCTCGCTATGAAGTCGATTTTGTAAACACCTGATTCAATTGTATTGCCTTCTGTCACATCGTCCTTGAGCCTGACTCTCCTCATGAGTGAATTGACCCTTGCAATCAATTCCATCGGACTGAAGGGTTTTGTTATGTAATCGTCAGCTCCAAACTCCAAGCCCATGACCTTGTCTATGTCCTGAGTCTTTGCTGTAAGCATTATTATTCCAATTTCCTTGTTTTTTTCCCGTATGCTCCGGCAAACCTCGAATCCGTCTATGCCTGGCAGCATTACGTCAAGAATAGCTATGTCAATGCCGCCCCCGCCTTCAAAAAGTCGAAGGGCCATTTCTCCGCTCGTCGCCTCAATAACTTCCATTTCGTTTCTCATCAGGTTGATTTTCGTAAAATTCCTTATGGAATCGTCATCCTCCAGCAAAAGTATCTTTCCTTTCATCCCCCATGTCACCTCCATGTTTTTATATGCTTTTTCAATTCTTGGTCATCAAGTATTTTTTTCATGTATTCTCTTTTTATGCCGTTCGGTATTTCCTGCTTGAGATAAATTTTTTCAACCACATATGAGTTTCCGTTTTTGTCCATTGCAGTGAAATGTTCGGCTTCAAGCATGTCGATCCTTTCAGGCAGCATTTCTTCCTTTATTACTCTTACATTGTAGACGGGGTAGGTTCTGCCCGAGTTTTCATCTACATACATTATTTGCAGATCCTTCGTACCGTCGCCCGCATACCCGAGGGTGACATCATCGACCCATTCGTCCGGAAAGTCTATTCTAAGGTCTTTTTCCGAGTTGCTGTAACTCTTCATGACCAAGTCCAAACCATTTTCTCCGTCCCACTGGTGCCAATCAATTATCCACGGCGTATCCGCCATTGAAAATGTATTTCCATACGGCTCCTCGTAAGTGCCTATTTCTATTATGCCGTCCCCGTTTATATCCATGCTTTCAACTGCATATGCTTTTGACGTCTTGCTGTAGAAGCTTGATCCGTCTCCGCTAAAGACATTCTCAATTTTCCCCTCATCTACTACAAGAAGATATGTCGCCGCCGAATGGGCCCCTATCCCCATGTCGAGAAAAATACCCGCCTTGTCCGCAGAAGCAAGTCCCGAGACTGCATTGTAATAACCGTTTATATATGGGTCCAGATTGATTTTGTCTACAATCTGAAGGCTTTCGTCCGAAAAAGCGACAAGCCTTCCTGTCGAAGACGGTTCGCTTACATTTCGGTCAAGATTGAGCAGCAAAATTTCAAAATTGCCGCTTCCGTAAAAATCTCCGACAACCATTTCTGTGTAGGAATCGTGGTAAAGTTCTTCAACTTCTTCGCCATAGCTGTAGACAGATACATATTTGTTCATGAATATGTCCAGTTTGTCAGCAGACCATGCCATTACTATCTCTTTTTCTCCGTCGCCGGTAAAATCATAAAAACCGCTGTAGGATATGTCGACTCCGGAAGATTCTATCTTCGATGCAAGTTCCCATTTTTCACCGACACTTGCGAAAACATAAGCCCCCAAACTGTAATTTGCGCTGTCTTTGTAATAAACAACCGCCTCGATGCTTCCATCTCCATCCAGATCCACAAAATTGACTGCGCTCATGCCGTCGGGATTTTCAGGTTTATAAAGTGTTTCACCATTCAGCAGCTCCGCATCTATATATTCTTTTATTGTCTGCTGGTCTCTCTTCAAGCTTGGAGATTTCATCAAATCGCCGGGCGACCTTGCTCCGACGACAAAACAGCCTGTTGAAAGCTGGACAAGACATATGATTGCAAAAAACAGTCCCAAGCGTTTCATTCTAATCCCTCCACCGGTCAAATCAAGTTCTTTTAACCATTGTATAACATTCGTCTCTTGCATTGATTACAAAACCGTTACTCTTGTCAAATGCGGAAAAGGTCCCGGGGATTTTTACCATCAACCGCCACAACCCACTCCATCCTGATTTCCCAGCATATGGCCTGGTCATTTTTCGATACTCTTATGTTTTCATCAAACAATCTGCTCCAGCTTTCCTTGACTTCCCGCTTTAGAACAGGATAGAATTGAGTCATCATAACTTCCGACTGGTTTCTCACGCCTTTTTCATCCATGGCCTTCCTGAATGAGAGCCTGTCATTCTCATCTTTCGGTATATGCCAGTAATTCAGTATGTAGTCCCATTTTCCAACGTCGAAAACAAGCAGATTTTTCTTTTCAATTTCCATCTCAAGCACAACGGTGTTATCTGCTGGGCAGGGCATGAAATCACTCCTCAACGCAAGCCAAATCGGACCTTCCGCGCCTCGGGGTTTTTCCAGTAGTTTGGACGCCTCATCCGAAAGCCAATCGTAACAGACCATGAATGTTTCACTGCAATCTCCATATTTTTTCCTTATATGGCTTCTTTTTATTCTAAAAACTCCTTCTTCCCGGAGTTCTTTCAATGCTTTTGCGCTTTGTCTTGTCCAAACCCTCAAACCATCACCCCTTCCGCCTTCATTATATCAAAAACAAAAACCCGAAATCATGGGGTTTTTGATAAAAAACACATGATTCCGGGTTCTTTTGAAAAATGCCCGTAGCCTGCAGTGTCAGACTCGTAAAAATTTTACGCATTTCCAAAATCAATTTTATATTTAATGTCTTTTTCTGTCAACATAAACATTGCCCCGCACAATGCACGGGGCAATGCGGCTAATGTCTTTAAGTGCTACAGCGTAACTCCTCCGTCCACGCTAAGGACAGTGCCGGTAATAAAGCTTGCTTCGTCTGATGCCAAGAAAGCGTAGGCATTGGCGATGTCTTCAACTGTTCCCATTCTTTGCATGGGCGCCTTGCCTGCCAGCATTTCGAGCACCTTCTCGGGCATTTTGTCCGTCATGGGCGTGAGAATGAATCCCGGAGCTACGGCATTGACCCTGATGCCTTTTTTGCCAAGCTCTTTGCACCAGGTCTTGGTCATTCCGATTACTCCCCATTTGCATGCGGCATAATTTGTTTGTCCGAAGTTTCCGTAGAGTCCCACTACTGAGGAAGCACTGAGAATTACTCCTCCGGTTCCCTGCTCGAGCATTTGAAGAGCAGCTGCCTGACCGCAAAGGTATACACCTTTTAAGTTTACATTTATAACTTTGTCAAAATCCGCTTCAGGCATTTTCTTGAGCTGGTTGTCCGCAGTGATTCCCGCGTTGTTTACAATTATGTCCAGCTTGCCGAAAGCCTCAACCGTATCAGCAACCATTTTATCTACCGCTTCCTTGTTTGTCACATTGACATTGAGTCCGATTGCCTCTCCGCCTGCAGCCTTGATTTCAGCAACAGTTTTTTCAACATCGGCCACGTTCATGTCCGCAACTGCAACTTTAGCGCCCTCTGCGGCAAACTTCTTGGCTGTAGCGGCCCCTATTCCTCTTCCTCCGCCGGTTACAATCCCAACCTTTCCTTCAAGTCTCATTAAAACCCCTCCTTATTTTTTTCTATCTTTCAACAAATTTCAATTGCGCTCTTTAATTAAGATGTTTCAGGATCATACAACGCCCATTGTTGCGAAAACAATTGCTATTGCAGTTGCAATAAGCGGAATTACGACTGTGCACATTCCGATGTCCGCATAAGATTCCTTGTGGGAAAGTCCGCAGATTCCGAGAAGCGTTATGACTGCTCCGTTATGAGGCAAACTGTCCAAGCCTCCGCAAGCCATTGCCGCGATTCTGTGGAAAGCTTGAGGATTGATTCCCAATGCCAAAGCCTTTTGCATGTATATGTCTCCAAGCGCTCCAAGTGCTATACTCATTCCGCCTGATGCCGAACCTGTGATTCCTGCGAGAACACTCGTGGAAACTGCCAGAGAAATGAGTGGAGTTCCAGGTATTGCCAGTATTGCTGTCTTTACAAGCGCGAAAGCTCCCAATGTTTTGATAACGTTTCCATAACCAACTTCTGAAGATGTATTAACGATGGCAAGCAATGAACCGAAAGCACCTTGGTTTACGCAATTCTTGACATCTCCGATTTTGTTTTTGAAAAGAGCTATAGTCAAAAGAACTGCTGCGACGAGTGAAATTATGATACTCCAGATTCCTCTTACTTTTGCAATGGAAGTTCCATAGTCTGCAAGATAAGCCGCTTCCATGTTTGCGAATACAAATTTGGATAACGCGAAGTTGAGACCCAAAACCAAGAAGATGGGAAGAAGCGCCATCATCAGGCTCGGAAGCTCGTCATAAGCAATTTCCTTGATATTTTCATTCGGATGGTCTCCATATCCCTCGCCCTTTGCCATAGCGGCTTTGGATCTTCTTTGAAGCCAAAATACGCCGCCGCCAAACATTACTGCAGCACCGATGAGTCCCAGGAAAGGCGCCGCCCATGGAGTAGTCTCAAAGAAAGGCATTGGAATTGCATTTTGTATTTGAGGCGTACCCGGAAGCGCTGTCATAGTGAATGTGAACGATCCAAGCGCTATTGCCGCAGGTATGAACCTTTTCGGAACGTCAGCTTCTCTGAAAAGAGCAGCCGCGATAGGATATACAGCAAATGCAACAACGAAAAGCGAAACTCCGCCGTATGTAAGAATTCCACAGGAAAGAACGACTGCCGTGATGGCTTTTCCTTTGCCCAATTTATCAGTTATTCCGTGGGCAATCGCTTTTGCGGCTCCCGACTCGTCCATCAATTTACCAAAGATGGCTCCCAAGAGAAAGAGCGGGAAATACGCTTTTGCGTAACCGGCAAACGCCGTCATGAACACTTCTGTGTAACTGGCCATAAGCGGAACGTCTCCGGACATGAGTGCTGCAAGTCCGGCAAGAATCGGGGCCAAAATCAATACGGTGATTCCTCTATAAGCAAGATACATCAATAAACCCAGAGATATAATAATACCGAATATTCCTAACATGGTCATTCTCCTTTTTTTTATTTTTCCCCCTATAACTTACTGCCTGTCTTTATCCCTTTTCTGTATCCGGAAATTCTTTAGATTTCCAGCCCCATCAATCCTTCTTTGAATATTGCAGGATCCATTTCCTTAAGATCTTCCGCTACAAGCGGTTTAAAATCCATCAAATCCAGAACCTGAGTCTGCAAGTCTATTCCTGGAGCGATTTCGATCAATGTGAGCCCATCTTTTCTGAGTTCAAACACGGCTCTCTCTGTAACATATAGCACAGGCTGCCCTACTTCGTTCGCATAATCTCCACTGAAGGTTACCTGTTCAACTTCTTTGATGAATTTCTTGAATCTTCCTTCATTTTCAATAACCAGCTTGCCGTCATCAGTTTTGACTCTTAAACCGCCTGCCATGAAAGTTCCACAATAAACGACTTTTTTGGCGTTTTGGGTTATGTTTATGAATCCTCCGCAACCGGCAATCTTGGGTCCGAATTTTGAAACATTTATATTGCCTCCGAAGTCGCACTGGGCCAGTCCCAGAAATGCAACATCGAGTCCTCCACCGTCATAAAAGTCAAACTGGTACGGCTGGTCTATTATGCACTGGGCATTTATCGAAGCTCCGAAGCTCAGTCCTCCTGCCGGAACGCCGCCGATAGGTCCAGCCTCTACAGTGAGAACCATTTCATCTCCGCAACCTTCTTCATTGGCTACAGCAGCAACACCCTCAGGCACTCCTATTCCGAGGTTTACCTTTGAATTCGGAACAAGTTCCATTGCCGCTCTTCTGGCAATCATTTTTCTTTCGTTCAGCTTCATCGGCTCGATTCCGTCAAGAGGCATGCGTATGTCGCCACAGTATGCCGGATTAAACTGCTCTGCAAAAGTCTGCATATGGTTTTCAGCTTCAGCTGCTACAACCGCATCCACATATATTCCCGGAATCTTCACATCATGAGGATGCAAGCTTCCATTTTCCACGACTTTCTGAACCTGAACTATGACTTTTCCTCCCGAATTGGTTACTGCTTGAGCTATTGAAAGATTCTCAAGAAAAGCCGCTTCCTTTTCGAGAGTGATGTTGCCGAATTCATCGGCATATGTTCCCCTTATAAGGGCCACATCAATCGGGAAAGCCTTGTACAGCAGCCTTTCCTTGCCTGTGATTTCCACCACTTCCACTACATTTTCTTTTGTCATCTCATTGAGCTTTCCACCCTCAAGGCGAGGATCGACAAATGTCTTAAGCCCTACATGAGTGATTGTTCCGACTTTTCCCGCCGCTATGTCCCTGAACATATGCGATATAACACCTTGCGGGAGATTGTAAGCTTCAATCTTGTTTTCAAGTGCAAGCTTCTGCATTTTTGGAGCCAGGCCCCAATGGCCGCCGATAACTTTTTTTATGAGTCCTTCATGTCCCAAATGGTTGAGCCCGCGCTCCGCTC
Source organism: Clostridia bacterium (assembly GCA_035269385.1). Lineage (GTDB taxonomy): Bacteria > Bacillota > Clostridia > Peptostreptococcales > BM714 > BM714. The sequence continues at coordinate 8,076 of DATFJE010000249.1, read as the reverse complement.
CGTCACCCTGTCCGGCAGCGTATACAAGCCCAAGATTTTTCGGCGATCCGTCTGCTACGAATCTTTTTTCCAATGCCTTTGTCAATTCTTCCGGATGTCCGTTTCCTACGAACCCGCCGGTCGCCACCATGTCTCCATCTTTTATAAGAGCTACGGCAGCTTCAGCTGTCATGACTTTTGATTTCAAACTGTTCCCTCCTTTATGTATTTTTTGTCGCATCTATATATCAAGCAAATATTATGCCAATATTCAAACAGGAATATTTTCCGCTTCCGCCAAATCAAATGCAGCCGCAAAGCCGGTTTTGACGCTTTCGGCTTTGACGGCTGCATTTTTTTGAAAAATACAAATACGCCCTTTGCGTAAACAATGACTACATGTAAACATTGTTTACATGCCATTCACTGTGAATATCTCTCCAACCTATACCTGTCTATCTTCGCATAAAGGCATGTCCTGCTGATTCCCAGAATCCTCGCGACCTTATTTTTGTTTCCCTCGTGCTCCATCAGCGTTTTCTTTATAATCTCTTTTTCTATGTCCGACAAAATTTCCTTCAAATGTCCATCAGGACATGCGTATGTTCTGGCATTGTTGGCTATTAGCTTCTGGGGCAGATGCTCGGGCCTTATCAGCAAATCGCTTTCGAGCATGTTGAGGGCTCTTTCAATGATGTTCTCAATTTCCCTCGCATTTCCGGGCCAATCATATGCAACCAAATGTTTCAAAGCCTCCGCCGAAATTCCCTCGACATGGACCCCGAGCCTGTTTCCCACTTTTTTCATCAAGTGCCTTGCAATGATTTCGATGTCCTCTTTTCTTTCCCTCAGCGATGGCAGCCTCAGCCTTACAACATTGAGCCTGTAGTACAGGTCTTCTCTGAAAGTCCCCTCGTCGACCATTTTTTCGATATCCCGGTTTGTGGCCGCAATAACCCTCACATCGAGCTCTAGAATCTTATTGCCTCCGACGGATTCGATTTCTTTTTCCTGTATTACCCTCAGCAGCTTTGCCTGCATTTTAAGGGGCATGTCGCCTATTTCGTCGAGAAAAATTGTCCCCTTGTCGGCCAAAAGAAATTTTCCTCTTTTGCCGCCCTTTCGGGCTCCTGTAAAAGCCCCCTCCTCGTATCCGAAAAATTCAGATTCAAGCAGCTCGGAAGGTACGGCGGCGCAGTTTATTTTAACAAAAGGTCCAAGACAGCGCTCACTGTCACTGTGTATTGCATGGGCGAAAAGCTCTTTTCCTGTACCGCTCTCACCGGTTATGAGAACATTCGAGTTTGTTTTCGTAGCCCTCTGTGCAATCCTTTTGACATCGTTTATCTTTCTGCTTATGCCGGCAATATTGTCGAAAGAATATTTTGCGGTACGCTCCTTGCCAAGTTCGCTTTTGTAGTACTCAACCTCTTTTTCAAGGACATTGAGTTTTTTGTTGAGAAAATCCAAATCGCTTATGTCCTTGAGAATTACCTTGCCTATCGCCCCATAGACCTTGCCTTCTTTTATGAGCGGCATTCGCATTGCAATCATTTTGTTTTCGCCTATCCGCTGTATGTCTCCGAACTCTTTTTCACCACTGGCAAGCACTATGTCCATTCGCGTGTTTTCTATTACATCCTTCACATGCTTGCCTTCAGGATGCATGTCTCCGATGAATTCCTTGTATCCCTTGCTCATCATCACTATTTTTGCATCCTCGTCAACTACCACCATCCACTCGTTGAATGTGTTGAGAAGGGTGTTTACAATATTTATGTAGATTTCATCCTCTTCGAGTTTGTTGCTCATTATCTTGAAATCGGTAACATCCCTGAAAAAGGAAACGGCTCCGCGTATTTCGCCTTCCTCCTTTACAGGGTATCTGTTGACCCTGAAAAACTTGTCATTTTCCTCGAAAAGTTCTCCTATTTCTTTTTCTCCGGTTTCCATAACCCTGCAAATTCCGCAATTCTTGATTACTTCGGCAAGATTTTTTCCTATTGCCTCATCCCGCTCTATTCCAAGAAGTTTTACAGCTTTTTCATTGAAAACCGTAATTTTCTTGTGCTTGTCAACACAAACCACAGCGTCGGTAGTATGTTTAAGCACAGCCTCAAAAAGCATTTTTTCGTTCAACACTACACCTCCCCCGGAATGATTCGATATGCCTTTATCTATATCCAAATTAAGAAATACTTAAAATACTAATCAATTATATCATAATTTTCTGAATGCCACTTCAAATACTTTTATTCTCCCATTTTCAAAAAAGCAAAAATGCCAATCCTGGATTGACAATTTTTGCATATGTTTCAACTATTATGGGGGTTTATTTCAATCTTTGACGACGGCCATAGGCGTTCATTATGTACATGCCGCACAAGGATACCCCTTGTCCGCCGCCAAAGTCGAAAGCTATTTTATGCGTTTGTAAACTGATGCATAGCAGCTTGCAGAACTGCCTCCTACATTGAATGTCAATCCCGTTTCGGCATCCTTTTTCTGTATTCCTACGGCTTTTCCAAGAAGCTGCCTGGTTGCAAGGACAGCCATAGAGACACCCGTAGTGCCTACGGGATGGCCCTTGGCTTTCAGCCCTCCCGAAAGATTGACCGGGAGCTTCCCGTCGCGGAAGACTATTCCCTCTTCAAGCGCAAGATGTCCCATTCCGCCTTCTTTTATGCCCATGGCTTCATACGCGAGCAGTTCATTTATTGTGAAACAATCGTGGACCTCAGCGAAATCCAGATCGTCAACCGTAATTCCGGCTTTTGCATACGCCTTCTGAATCGCCAGTTTCCCGGCAGTCAGTTCATAATCCGCACGCTTTCCTGAAACAAGGCTCAAATAATCTGTAGTATGGCCCATGGCTGAAATTTCTACAACATCGTCCTTTATTTTCAAGGCATTCTCAGTCTTTGTGAGAACCAGAGCCGCGGCCCCGTCAGAAACAAGAGAACAGTCGAAGAGCCTGAGCGGATCCGCAATGATTGGATTCTTACGGTCTTCCTTGCCAAGTATCTTTTCTGCCGTTATGCTCATAGGCATATGGGCAAGAGGATTTTCAACCGCATTGGTATGGTTCTTTGCCGATATCTGCGCAAATGTATTTCTCATCATTTCCAAAGAATAATCATAATGTTTCATATACCCTTTTGCGAATTCGGCAAAAAGTCCAGGGAAAGTCATTCCGTTTGCTCCCTCATCCGGCCAATATGATGCCGTTGCCAAGGCATGGGTTACACCTCTTGTATCCAAAGATGTCATTTTTTCAGCGCCAATCACGAGGGCATAGTCAATTTCTCCGGCTTCCAAGGCATATGAAGCCATCTCTATGGCCGCCGATCCTGATGCGCATGCATTCTCGAGACGAGTAGACGGCTTGAACCTGAGCCCGGGGTCTATGTCTACAACCATGGCTCCGAGGTGCTCTTGGTTTACAAATTGTCCAGCCGAGAAATTCCCAAGAAATACAGCTCCTATTGCGTCCGCTTCCAAACCGGAATCTTTCATGGCTCCCCGTCCCGCATTAAGAATCAAGTCGTATATTGTATCTTCCAAAGCTCCAAACTTGCTGTGGTATGTTCCAATCACACTAATACTCATTTTTCTCCTCCTATGCTCGTTTTACAATTACCGCTTCGCCCATGCCTCCGCCTATGCAGAGTGTGGCCAGACCGTACTTGCTTTCTCTCTTTTGCATTTCGTAAAGAAGCGTTACAAGTATTCTTGCTCCAGAGCATCCAATGGGATGTCCAAGCGCTATTGCTCCGCCATTGACATTGACTATTTCTGTGTTTAATCCGAGATCATTGACAACCGCCAGCGATTGCGCGGCAAAAGCTTCATTCGCCTCTATGAGATCCATATCGTCCACAGTGAGCCCTGCGACCTCAAGAGCTTTTCTCGTAGCCGGGATAGGTCCTGTTCCCATTATGCTCGGGTCTACTCCTGCTGATGCATGCGAGACTATTGTTGCCAAAGGTTTTATTCCCAATTCATCAGCTTTTTCTTTTGTCATTATCACGAGTGCCGCGGCTCCGTCATTTATTCCTGAAGCGTTTCCGGCCGTAACCGATCCGTCTTTCTTGAATGCAGGTCTGAGTTTCGCCAATTTTTCCTGTGTGCTCCCAAACTTGGGATGCTCGTCTGTGTCGAATATGATTGGATCCTTTTTCCTTTGAGGTATTTCTATAGGAAGTATTTCATCCTTGAATCTTCCCGATGTGATTGCTTTCTCCGCGCGAAGTTGGCTCTCAAGCGCAAAAGCATCCTGTCCGTCCCTGTCGAGGCCCCATTGCTCAACTATGTTTTCAGCTGTCACGCCCATGTGGTATCCGTTGAATATTTCCCAAAGTCCGTCCATTACCATCGGGTCGTACAATTCTCCATTTCCCATCCTTTGTCCCCATCTGGCCTTCTTTAACAGGTAGGGAGCCATGCTCATATTTTCGGTTCCGCCAGCAACAACTATGTCGCAATCGCCCGCAACTATCTGCTGCATTGCGAGTGAAACAGTCTTGAGACCGGAACCGCAAATCATATTGACGGTCCATGCAGGAACTTCGCATGGAATACCCGCTTTAATCGCCGACTGTCTTCCTACGCCCTGTCCATATCCTGCTTGAAGCACGCAACCGAAGATGACTTCGTCTACTTTTTCAGGTTCAACTTTTGCCCTCGACAAAGCTTCTTTGATGACCGCGGCTCCCATGTCCATGGGTGTGACATTTTTAAGTGTCCCGCCAAAGGTTCCTATTGCCGTTCTGACAGCACTTGCAATTACTATTTCCTTCATGTCAATTCCTCCAATTTTCTATTTTGAATAATCGTAGAATCCTTTTCCAGTTTTTCTTCCCAAAAGATTTGCACGGCACATTTTTCTGAGCAGTGGATGAGCCCTGTATTTCGGATCGCCATACTCCTCATATAGAACTTCCATTATCGCAAGGTTTACATCATTTCCGATAAGGTCAGCAAGCGCCAAAGGTCCTATGGGATGGTTTGCGCCAAGCTTCATTGCAGCGTCTATGTCTTCAGCCGTGGCTACTCCGTCTGCAAGAATTCCAACAGCCTCGTTGATCATTGGAACGAGTATTCTGTTGACAACAAAACCTGGAGCCTCTTCAACTTCCACAGGAGTTTTTCCGAGTTCCCTTGCAAGTTCAAGAACGGTATTGCATGTCTCGTCGGAAGTCAGCATTCCTCTGATTACTTCAACAAGTTTCATCACTGGGACAGGATTGAAAAAATGCATTCCAATTATGTTTGCCGGTCTTCCTGTAACGCTTGCCACATCCGTGATTGAAAGAGATGATGTGTTGGTTGCCAGTATTGCCCCTTCCTTTACAACTCCGTCTATTTCTTCGAATATTTTCTTCTTTATTGCCATGTTTTCAGTAGCAGCCTCGACAACCAGATCACAATCCGCCAAATCATTGATATCCGTAGTCTGATGGATTCTTCCAATTATTGCTTCCTTTTCGGCCTCGTCAATCTTTTCCTTCTTTACAAGACGGCTCAAGCTTTTTTCTATCCCAGCCATCCCTTTTTCAAGAAATTCAGGCTTCAAGTCTCTGTTGACGACTTCAAAACCTTTTGACGCAAAAGCTTGTGTAATTCCTGACCCCATGGTCCCTGCTCCAATGATTCCTATCTTCTTCATATAAATACCTCCCTGGTTTATGTATGTTCACTCAACTTCTATATTGAAGCAAGTTTCATACCAACTCAGAAAATATATTCTTGCCGTATTTTGAACCTTTTAAGGCGGCAAATAAAAAGATTGACACATGGAAATGTGTCAATCTTTACAACATGTAATCTTTATGTACACTTTCGGCTGCGCCTTATTTGGCGATTTTGCAATTTTCTTTTTTAATTCCTGCATTAATTCATTGCCTTCTTGTGCCCTTTTCTCCATAGTGTTAAAATGGCATTATATTCTTGGCATCTTAATTGCATTGATTATATCATAAAATCATCTTTATTGAGAAAGGAAGCGGCTTATGAATCAATATGAGACTTTGAGAGTCAAACTGTCAAATGAATATATCGATGACAAGATACGTGAAATGAAATCTTTCGGTTGGCAGGTAAAAGAAAAGATTGAAAGCGCAAGACGCGGAAAAGCTTACACCCGGACAAAAGACAGCTTCCCGGTACCCGTTTTGACCAGGGGAGTCTTCTACTCGACGGTGGTTTTCAAACGCCGGTCGGACCATAAACCCGGTGATGCCGCCATAGTGGAATTGGAAAAGGAATACAGAAAGCCCGGTTTGTTTCCCGCCGTAAGTGTTCCCATACTTTTCACTATAATATGTCTGATTGGTACTGCGATGAGAATTGACTGGGTATATTACGCAGGTACAGTCCTTGGCGCCGCATGGATATATTACAGCTACAGAAAGCGAAAGCAAACAAAAGAAAGCTATATCGCTCTTGTTAAGCGCATGAAAGAAACTTTTTCCATATGAACAAAATACAATTCCCGCCTTTTCGGCGGGAATTGTTTTGTCCATGTGACGCAATCGAAACCATGGGCCCGAGTTTGATGCATTGTCAAATAGGGCATCCGTTTTCCATCAACTCTTCAGGGTAGTCATAGTAAACTCTTCTCGATTTTCTCCTGCCCTTGAAATATTCCATTGCAACCTGGGGAAATAGCGCATACGAAAGAATGTCTTCCTCTTTTTCTGCATAGTCACCTATTTCTTTTTTCATTTTTTCATATTGCGGAGCAATCAAGTCAGCCGGTCGGCAGGTTATGACCTCCTCGTCACCGATTATTTTTTCCCTGATTTCTTTTCCTATTTCAACGGTCGGCTTTCCGTACATTCCCTTTACGTACGCCTTGACTTCCTTTGGTATGAACTTGTACCTTTCTCCCATTATCACATTCATCACAGCCTGCGTTCCAACTATCTGGCTCGTTGGAGTGACAAGGGGCGGATAGCCCAATTCTTCTCTTACTACCGGTATTTCCCTCAATACATCCTCAAACTTGTCCATTGCGTTTTGCATCTTGAGCTGGCTCACAAGATTCGAAAGCATCCCCCCGGGCACTTGGTAAATCAATGTGTTTATATTGACAGAAAGCACCTTGGGATCGAGCAATCCCTCTTTTGAATATCTTTCCATAAGAGGCTTGAAATATTCCGCTATGGAATTCAGTCTTTCCAAATCGAGTCCCGTGTCATAACATGTCCCGCTCAACGAGGCCACAATAGATTCCGTAGGCGGCTGGCTCGTTCCTCTTGAAAACGGCGATATTGCAGTATCCACCATGTCTGCTCCGGCTTCCACGGCTTTAAGGTATGTCATTGCGGCCAGTCCGCTCGTTTCGTGCGAGTGCACTTGAAGAGGCAAGTCTACCGCCTCCTTGATAGCCGAGACCAGTTCATAGGCGCAGTAAGGCGTAAGGAGTCCCGCCATGTCCTTTATGCATATCGAATCCGCTCCCATTTCCTGCATTCGCTTAGCAAGGTCTACATAAAGCCGGGTTGTATGAACCGGGCTTACCGTGTAGGAAATTGCCGCCTGGACATGGGCTTTCTCTCCGATTGCCGCCCTGATAGCTGTCTCCATGTTGCGGGTGTCATTCAGCGCGTCAAAAATCCTTACTATATCGATTCCATTTGCAACAGACCTCTTTACAAATTCCTCAACTACATCATCCGCATAATTCTTGTATCCCAAAATATTCTGTCCCCTTAGCAGCATCTGCAGTTTTGTTTTCTTTACAGATCTTCTAATGCGCCTGAGCCTTTCCCACGGATCTTCCGACAAGAATCTCATGCACGCGTCAAAAGTGGCCCCTCCCCACATTTCCAACGAATGGTAGCCTATTTCGTCCAAACTCTTTAAAATCGGCTCCATATCATCTGTGGTCATCCTTGTAGCTATAAGCGACTGATGCGCATCCCTTAAAACTGTTTCGGTAATGCCAACGCCTTTCATGACAGTGACCTCCTCGAAGTTCATACATCATTGTAGTATTTACTACATTGTATTTTATTTTTGTAGTGTTTGCAATACGGTTTGTGATTCACGGCCGTATTTTTGCCTGAACACTATACAAACGCGGGAAAAGGC
>DATFJE010000248.1:0-14269 GCA_035269385.1 Clostridia bacterium | reverse complement strand
GCCAAGACTCTCCTTGAAGGATCTGAAGGTTCATAGATGGCTTGAAACCATCTTGTAGTCCGAATGGACACCTCCTGAAACAGGTTTAAGGCCGCTTTCCAAGAAAGAGGACCGGGTTATGGAATAAAGACCGTATTTTTCTCTTATTTGATCCACGGCCTTGTCAAGGCTGCGCTCTCTTTCGCTTGAGTCAGAATCAAAAAATGAAAGCTGCAAATTTTCACAAGGACAAAGGTCGGAAATTCGGAGCCCAAGTAGCCTTAGGGGTTCTCCTTGCCAAGCCTGGTCGAAAAGTTTTTTTGCGATTGCATATATTTCGCTGGTTGAGTCGGTGGGATGAAAAATTTTTTGTTGGTGTGAATAGCTTATGAAATCATTGTTTTTAATTGAAACGGAAAAAACTTTTCCCATTTTTTTCGCTTGTCGCATTCGCATGCCTGTCATTTCGCATAGTGAAAGCAGAACCCTGTGTGCTGTCTCATAGTCCTCCACATCGAATGGGAGAGTTGTCGAATTCCCGATTCCCTTTATCTCGGCCGGCCTTTCCACTTCGGAATCTTCAATGCCGTTTGCATATCGCCAAATTGTTTCGCCGTGCTTTTTGAAATATCCCTTAAGGATTTCTTTGTCTGTATGTGCTATGTCGCCGATAGTCATTATTCCCATCCGTTCAAGTTTGCGGGTGGTAGATTTGCCGACCATGAAAAGTTCACCTGCCTTAAGGGGCCACATTTTTTTTTCGATTTCATGAGGGAAAAGCGTGTGTATGCGGTCGGGTTTTTTGAAATCGGAGGCCATTTTTGCCAACAGCTTGTTTTCTGAAATACCTATGTTCACAGTAAAGCCCAATTCGTTATTTATCATGTCTTTAAGGTTTTTTGCAATAGCCATGTAAGTTTCTTCTATACCGGGAATGCTCGAGAAATCGGCAAAACATTCGTCTATGGAATAGATTTGAACCGATGGAGCTACGGTTTTTATCATATCGAAGAGAGCTTTGCTGGCACGGGTGTATAAATCATAGTCTGGAGGCACGATTTTAAGAACAGGACATTTCTTTTTGGCAGTAAAAAGCGACTCTCCTGTAGTAATGTTGTATGCTTTTGCGGGTATGGATTTTGCAAGGACTATGCCTCTCCGAGACTTTGAGTCGCCTCCGACTACGCAAGGAATTTCTCTAATATCATGTTTTTCTCCGTGTTGAATACGATTGGCGGCTTCCCATGAAAGAAAAGCCGAATTGACATCTATGTGGAAAATCATTTTATACATTTAGAAAAACCCCCTTTCTTATATGACTTAATTATAAGCGAACAAACGTTCGAATTCAATCGCCTATTTGTAAAAACAACAAAAAACGATTGGAATTTGTTATAATCAAATAGTGGATATGGAAGGAGGGGAGTTCGTGGAAAAGTTAAAAAGGTGTGGATGGGTGAAAGGAAACAGATGGAACATGCTTTATCACGACGACGAATGGGGCGTTCCGGTGCATGATGACCGCAAACTATTCGAATTTTTGATTCTCGAAGGTTCCCAGGCCGGCCTTAGCTGGCTGACCATACTGAAGCGCAGGGAGGCTTACCGCGAGGCATTTGATAATTTCGACTTTGAAAGGGTTGCATTCTACAATGACGAAAAGATAGAATCATTGATGAACAACAAAGAAATAATACGCAACCGGAGGAAAATAGAAGCCGCTGTCAACAATGCGCGAAGATTCATCGAGATTGTGGATTCCTGCGGCAGTTTTGATACCTACATATGGAGTTTTGTAAAACACAAGACGATTCAAAATACATGGGAATGTCAGGGCGACGTACCTTCTGAAACAGACATTTCAAGAGAAATGAGCAGGGACTTGAAAAAGAAGGGTTTCAAATTCGTGGGACCAACAATATGCTATGCTTTCATGCAGGCGACTGGCATGGTCAACGACCATGAAACGGGATGCTTCAGATATCGAGATATACAGGAATATGGCGAAAAGAATAAAAGACTGTAATTGGATTGTCATTTATAGTGAAAACAATCGTGGTAAAATATGAAACGAGATTACAAAGAAAGAGGAGGGAAGGCTTAATGCCGAAAAATATGAGAAAGAGAAGGACGATTGCCGGACTGCTGATAATGGTTTTGATCATGACCGCCTTCAGCGCTTGCACAAAAGAGGAAACGGCAAAGGAAATATTGGAGAAGTCAGTTGAAAGGTCAATGGAGATAAAAACATCCAAGCAGAATTTCAAAATGGACATATCCTACGACCCGGGTTTTACTGAAGAAGAAATAGCCGGGGACCCAATGACCGCGGGACTCATTGAAATGATTGACAGCATGAACATAAGCGGCGAATTCGCATCCGATGTCGAGGCCGGAAGCTCAAGCGGAAACATGCTTTTGGACATGAAGGGAATGCAGTTCAAGCTTGACGTTTATGTGAGCAGTATGGGGAGCGTTGCGTTGAAGATGCCCATGAGTGAAAAATATATAACCGTAAACAGTTTGGGCGAGCTTCCGAACGATGAAGAAATGGAAGAGATGAGAAACTTTTCCCAGGAGATTGCTTCTTCTTTGATTGGAAGCTTTTCAGAGGAAAACATGGCAATGGAAAGCAAGAGCGTGGAGCTTGAGGACGGAAAATACGAATTGAAAGAAATAACGGTGACGCTTGACGACAGCGAGGGCAAAGCGCTTATAAAAGATTTGATTCCCAAGATTTATGCCAATGAAACAATGAGAAAATCGATGGAGGACAATTTGAAGCTTCAGGCTGAAATGGAAGGCAAAAGTGCCGATGGAATGGACATTGATGCTGAAATAGATAAAATGATAGAGGAAGCCGTTTCAGCTTTTGACGAGGCTGAAGGAGTATTAGCCATCGATGAGTTCAAAATGGTTTTTGGAATCGACGGAGACTATAACACAAGGACAACGGATATGAGCATGGCGTATTCGGTTGCCGATGAAACAATTGACAAGACTGTCGGGATGGGATTTGCAATCGAGAGCGAAGTTTACGGAATAGACGAGCCTGTGGAAATAGAAATGCCTGATTTAAACGACGAAAATTCAATCACACTCGAAGAATTCATGATGCAGATGATGTTAGGGGGAACGATTCCCAGCCAGCCTTTGCCGGAACCGGGAACGATCCAGAATTAAGAAGTTTAACAAAGTGAAATAAAAACAATATGAATCAATGCTAAAAAAATGGACAGGCATACGTTTTCTTTTTGTGAAAACGTATGCCTGTCCATTTGCCGTATATTCCCACTGAGCATATAAATTTGAAATAATGGATATTAAGGTGTATAATTGTGTTTGCATGGAGGTTGCGTGGAGGTTGCGTGACGGTGGCGATTCTAGAAGAATGGTTTCCTAAAATTGGCGTGCAAGAATTTGAGTATTATTGTATACGGGTTTTAAATGCATGATATTCAAAAAAAAGACTGCGCAAAGAAGGAATGGAAACACATTTTGTAGAATCTAAACAAGGTTAGCAATTTCAAAGTAATCAAAAAAATATGAGGAGGAGTTTAAGAGATGAGCACAAAAAAAATGTTAGCACTTTTACTTGCAATGGTCATGTTGGTTGCTGTTTTCGCAGTAGGATGTTCTTCAACACCAGCCGAAGAGCCGGAAGGCGAAGCTGAAGCTGAAGAGCCTGCAGTTGAAAACGTATTCTTGTCATTTGCAACAGGTGGGGTTTCAGGTACATATTACCCGCTTGGAGGAGCAATGGCAAATCTTTGCACAAACACTGTAGAAGGGGTTAAGGCGCAAGCTGAATCGACAGGCGCATCCGTAGAGAATGCCACACTGCTCGAAACAAGCGAGTCAGATTTCGCGCTTCTTCAAAACGACGTGGCTTTCTATGCAGTCAATGGAAACACATTGGCTAAATTCGAAGAGTCCGGCGCTTATACAAACGTAGCTGGTATCGCCACTCTTTATCCTGAAACAATTCAAATCATCGCTTCAAAGGATTCTGGAATCAAAACCGTTGAAGACCTTGCAGGCATGCATGTAGCCGTTGGTGCTCCCGGATCCGGAACTGAAGCCAATGCAGTTCAGATACTTGCTGCATACGGTTTGACAAAAGACGATCTTGGCGCTGCAGACCCGCTTTCTTTCAAAGAAGCAGCTGAAGGCCTCAAGAACAAGCAAATCGACGCCGCTTTCATAACTGCAGGATTCCCGACTTCAGCAGTAACCGAGGTTTCAACAGTTAGAGACGTAACAATTGTAACTGTAGACAAGATTGAAGAGCTTGCAGCAGAATATCCGTTCTACGCTGAGCAGGTAATTCCCGCTGGAACTTACAAGGGACAAGACGAAGATATAAATACAGTTGCTGTAATGGCAATGCTCGCTGTAAGAGGCGACTTGGACGAAGAAATTGTTTACCAATGCACAAAAGCAATTCTTGAAGGTACCGATGAATTGGGCAAAGCCCATGCAAAAGGCGCTATGGTTACTGCAGACACAGGACTCACTGGAATGTCAATTGATTTGCATCCGGGTGCAGAAAGATACTATGTTGAAGCAGGTCTCAAATAATCAAGAAATCTCTATAAATATCGTCAAGCAATGAATTAGGAGGTGGCGGGTATCGGCTTTAGGCTGATACCCGACTCTTATTATGAAGAAAAAAGTGTATACAATAGTACTTATTGCATTTATGTTTACGGCTTTTTTTGCGGTGAGGCCGGTTTATCGGCTCTGTTTGATAAATCCGGTTGCGGGCAAAACAGTCAAAAGCTTTCCCATACGAAACGGTGAAAAATTCACAATAAGATTCATACACTCGGTTGAAAAGACCCCGTGGATAGAAAAATTTGAAATCATAAGCGATAATCAGATTTATCTCAAGGAGACGGTAACATTTTCTTTTGGAGCGGGTTTGCCTACTTATTCGGAAAATTTTTCTTTTGAAGAAGAGGGAATGACCATAAGTGATATAAACGAAAAAATGGATCATCTTATATATAAGGTTGGGGGAGTGATAGCAAACCATACTCTCGTTTACAGGGGGCAGAACTACTATTTTTCAGATTATGTTGAACCTTTTAAATCAGTAGGGGTGGAAGTTGTCAAAGGACCTTTATATAGATTTTTAATTGAGGAGGTAACAAATATTGGATGAAAACAATGAAATAAAGGGATTGGATCAAAACAAGGATGTAGGTGAACTGTTAAAGAAATTTGACAAGGAAGAAAGCTCCAAGAGACAGGTGATAGGTACAATAGGACTCATCATATCGATAATAGCCATAACAATGTCTTGTTTCCATCTTTATACATCTTTTGCGGGTACGCTTCTTGCTGTAAAGCAAAGAGCCGTTCATATGTGCTTTGTGATGGTATTGGCGTTCATGATTTATCCAGCGACGAAGAAGGCCAGCAAGACGAAGGTTCCGTGGTATGATTATTTGCTCGGCGCATTAGGATTGACGGTTTTTGGATATTTGATAGTTAATTTTGAAGGAATCATAGCGAAAGGCGGTACACCGGAAACAATAGACTTGGTATTCGGAACACTTGCGCTTTTATTGGTTCTTGAAGTAACAAGAAGAGCTGTCGGACCTGAATTGCCTATAGTGGCTATTATATTTATTTTATATGCCACAAAAATGGGCCCCAGTTTTCCGGGACTTTTGGCTCACAGGGGTTATTCCTTCTCAAGAATAATATCCCATATGTATCTCAGTACGGAAGGTATACTTGGAACCCCGATAGGCGTTTCCGCAACATTTGTATTCATGTTCATACTTTTCGGAGCATTTTTGGACAAGACCGGTGTAGGCGGATTTTTTATAGACCTGGCTTATGCAATGACAGGAAGCCTTTGTTCCGGACCCGCAATGACTGCTGTTGTCGCATCGGGTTTCATGGGTTCAATTTCAGGAAGTTCTGTTGCAAATACAGTAACAACAGGAGCATTCACAATCCCTCTCATGAAGGACGTGGGATACAAACCTTATTTTGCAGGTGCTGTTGAAGCGACGGCATCTACAGGAGGGCAGATAATGCCGCCAGTAATGGGTGCGGCAGCATTCATAATGGCTGAATTCACAGGCATCCCTTATATCAAGATTATCGGGTCCGCGGCAATTCCAGCGGTGCTGTATTATGTGGCAGTTGGAACAATGGTCCATCTCGAAGCCAAAAAGCTTGGCCTCAAAGGCATTCCAAAGGAGCAACTTCCCAAGGTAAGAACAGTAATGAAGGATAGAGGATATCTATTAATCCCGTTGGCTACAATCGTGTTTTTCTTAATCAGAGGCTATACGCCACTATTTTCAGCATTTTGGTCCATAGTTGTATCCGTTGTCATAGCTATTGGAGCAACAATTATCAAGAAGAATAACAGCTTCAATATAAAGATATTCATAAACGCTCTTGATGCAGGCGCTAGAAATGCCATCGGCGTAGCTGCGGCATGTGCGGCTGCCGGAATCATAGTCGGCGTTGTAACGCTTACAGGTCTAGGTCTCAGCGTAGCTAATCTTATAGTTCAGCTTGCGGGTGGAAGATTGTTCCTCACATTGGTTTATACAATGTTTGCGTCAATAATACTCGGAATGGGTCTTCCTACGACTGCGAAATACATCGTTTTGGCTACAATGGCTGTTCCGGCATTGCTTACACTTAATGTAAACCTCATGGCTGCTCATTTATTCATACTGTATTTTGGAGTTGTGGCAGACGTAACGCCTCCGGTGGCTCTGGCGGCATATGCAGGTGCCGGCATAGCGGGATCAAACGCCATGAAGACGGGATTCCAGGCCATCAAACTTGCTATAGCAGGATTCGTAGTGCCGTATATATTTGCATACAACCCGGCCCTTCTTTTAATCAAGAAAGGCACGCAGGTAGTTAATGGAAATATCGTATACGCAGGATTGGGTGAAATACTCATGGTTATAGTAACAGCTCTTCTTGGCGTGATATGCCTTGCAAGTTTTGTAGAAAACTATTTGATGATCAAGTCCAAAATATGGGAAAGAATTCCAATGGGCGCTGCTGCCATAGCACTGCTTTTCCCGAGTTTTACTACAGACATAGTTGGATTTGTGGTTTTGGTTTCAGTATTCATGCTTCAAAGGGTAAGAAGAAAAAAACTTGGAACAGATGCGGCAGTATAATTAAAAAAACAATTTAAAAGCTACATACATGATCGCCGTACATTGAATAGATGTGCGGCGATATTTTTATATTGACTTTACAACTAACAACTTAAAGTATATAATAAAGTTGTAAGCAAAAAGTTTAGAAATATAAAAAAGGGGAAAAAATATAAAGTAAGATAGATTGAATAAAATATAATGGGGTGGTAACTTGAGAAAGCATGAGAACATAAAGCTTTGGGAAAAAGTCAGCAAAGAAGAATGGAATGACTGGCGCTGGCAGGTCAAGAACAGAATAACAACAGTAAGCGGATTGAAAAAAGTTATAAATCTTTCAAAGGATGAAGAAGAGGGCATCATGGATTCCCTCAAGACGCTTAGAATGGCGATAACTCCATATTATGCGTCGTTGATGAGTTTGAATGATTTGAACTGTCCGATAAGAAAGCAAGCGGTACCCACATTGAAGGAAACGCATAAAAGTCCGGCGGACATGCTCGATCCTCTTCATGAGGACACGGATTCTCCGGTAGCCGGTCTGACTCACAGATATCCGGACAGGGTTCTTTTTCTTGTCACGGACATGTGCTCGATGTATTGCAGGCACTGTACACGTCGGCGCTTTGCGGGGCAAAAGGATACTGCAAATTCAATGGACAACATAGACAGGGCGATAGAGCATATAAGAAACACTCCCCAAATAAGGGATGTGCTTCTTTCTGGAGGAGATGCGTTGCTGGTTTCAGATGAGAAACTGGAGTACATAATCTCAAGGCTCAGGGCGATACCACATGTTGAAATAATCCGAATAGGTACACGAACTCCGGTTGTGCTTCCGCAAAGAATTACTCCGCAACTGGTAAGGATGCTGAAAAAATATCATCCTATTTGGCTAAACACGCATTTCAATCATCCGAAAGAGATAACGGCTGAATCGAAAAAGGCTTGCGAACGACTTGTCAATGCCGGCATTCCGGTGGGAAATCAGACCGTTCTTCTAAAAGGAATAAACGACTGTCCTCATGTAATGAGGGAACTAATGCACGGAATGCTGAAGATCAGGGTGCGGCCGTATTATATTTATCAATGCGATCTTTCCCAGGGGATAGAGCATTTCAGGACGCCTGTTTCAAAGGGTATAGAAATAATAGAGAGCCTCAGGGGACATACATCGGGAATGGCTGTGCCGACCTTTGTTGTGGATGCTCCCGGCGGGGGCGGAAAAATTCCGGTCATGCCTAATTACGTTGTGTCAATGTCGCACAACAAGGTTGTTCTCAGAAACTATGAAGGGGTCATAACAACTTACGCGGAACCTGACCATTACGAGTCCAATTGCCAATGCGAATATTGCAAAGGCGACAAGGAAGATGAAATGGAAGGTGTTGCAGGACTCTTGCAGGGCAATCGGATATCAATAGAGCTTAAGGAACTTGAAAGAGAGAAGAGGCATGAACTTCATGAATGAATGTGATTTGAATCCCGAAAGCTGTAAGGCTTTCGGGATATTTCAATTAAAGTGGTGTATAATGGATTGGTGGGAAAATAGAAAATCACAAGAAAGGAAGCGTTTAAATGAAAAACAATCCTATAGTTTCATTTGAAATGAAAGACAGAGGGAAAATAGTAGTTGAGTTGAAACCCGAAAAAGCTGCCAACACTGTAAATAATTTCATCTCATTGGTTAAAAAAGGCTTTTACGACGGTTTGACTTTTCACAGGGTCATACCGGGTTTCATGATTCAGGGAGGATGCCCCACAGGCAACGGAACAGGCGGCCCAGGATATGGAATCAAGGGTGAATTTTCGTCAAATGGATTTGACAACGATTTGGTCCATAAAAGAGGCGTGCTTTCAATGGCAAGAGCCATGAATCCGGATTCTGCGGGTTCGCAGTTTTTCATAATGCATGCAGATTCACCTCATCTTGACGGTCAATATGCTGCATTCGGCGAAGTGGTTGAAGGGATTGATGAAGTAGACCGAATTGCAGGAGTAAAAAAAGACATGCGCGACAAGCCTAAACAAGATGTTGTAATCCTTTCGGCAAAAGTTGAAACCTTCGGAGTGGATTATCCCGAGCCGGAAACAGTGTAAGTAGAAAGTGGAAACAGCTTGCAGCGGGCAGTTTGCAGCGGGCAGTAAAAAGTGGAAAGTAGAAAGTGGAAACAAAAGAAAAAGACAAAACCATTGACTAGCCTTTGGTTTTGTCTTTTGTTTTTACATCAGTCTAACAGAGCCTGCTTTTTTATATTTTGTACTCGTTTCTACTTCCTACTTTCTACTTTTAAAGCTTGTTGAAAATTGGTTTCCTCTTATCAAATGTGCATACATATTTGAAGCCTATTTCCATAAGAGTTTCCCTCACATAATCGAATTCAAAAGCCAGTGTTTCCGGAGTATGCGAGTCCGATCCCATAGTAATGATCTCTCCACCGAGCTTTTTGTACAGCTTAAGTATAGGAAGGGAAGGCATCATGTGGTTTTTCCCCCTGCTCATAGCGGAGGTATTGACTTCTATTCCCTTTCCCTTTTCGACAAGATTTTTGAAAATCATTTCATAATACTCGAAATAATCTTCGGGGCGAAGAGCCTTGACCGATTTTTGGTATTTTCCGGGTATGTCTATGTGACCTATTACAGAAAAAGATTCAAAATTCCGGATGCTTTCGTAAAGCTCCTCAAGGTATATTCCATAAGCCTGATTCGGTGTTTTGCCCAAGAAAAAATCGCCGTTGTAAAGGTCCGACTTGCCGCATGTGTGCATGGAAGCTATAACAAAATCAAAATTCCATCTTTCGACCATGTCTTGGCAACGGCCGGTCACATGAGGTTGAACTCCGATTTCAATACCGTTAAGTATCTTTATTTTATCCCCCAATTGTTCTCGGAGCTCTTTTATTACAGGCAACCTCTCGCCCGGGTCGAAATTGAAGCTTATTGTAGGATCGGTATAGTCGTAATCCACATGGTCGGTAAAACAGATTTCTGAAATACCGCGATTTACGGCTTCTTCAACAAAATCCGCCATTGGTATTTCGCAGTCCTCTGAAAAATTGCTGTGAACATGATAGTCGTACATTTGATTACCCCCTCTAAATACATATATTATATTTTAACAGACTGGGTATGAATAGCAAGGAAAGCAGGGTAAAAGTCAGAATAATAAGACTTTTGCTCCAGGAGGCTTTTATTGTTGACTTGAAGAGTCATAAGTAATAAAATGTCATTATAGCAATTTATCGCTTTAGCACGATACAGCAATAAACAAAAGAAATGGAGGTTCAATATGGTTCTCTACAAGGAGTTGTTCCCTGAGGGAGTAGATGACATACACAGTGATGAATATGAATTAAAGGAAGATCTGGTTGCGGATATAAGGACGATGTTCAAATCTTACGGATACCGTCAAGTGGGGACTCCGACTTTTGAATTTTACGATCTTTACTCCGGTATAGACGGAACAATCGATGTAACCGAGATGTTCAAGATAATCGATTCGGACGGGAGAATTCTTGTATTGAGACCGGATGCCACTATACCTGTTGCCAGGATGGCAGCAATGAATTACCGGCACTCGGACGGGTATTTGAAGTTGTCCTATATAACCAATATATTCAGACACAACGAAAGTGAAAGAGGCAACAGAAGAGAATTCACGCAGGCTGGAATTGAATATATGGGAAGCTCAAAAACATGGTGTGATGCCGAAGTTATTGCAATAGGAATAAAAATGCTTGTGGGATTCGGGCTCAAGGATTTCCATATCGACATGGGTCATGCGGGTTTTCTTGGCCAGTTGCTTGACGGGTCGGGTCTTGACGGCCACAAAACGGAAATGCTTTGCAAATTCATAGAAGACAAGAATTACAGCGAGCTCTCGCTCTATCTGGACAGATTGCAAATAGATGAGAAAGTAAAAAATGCGATAATAAAGCTTCCGAGATTGTATGGAAAACCGTCAGACGTGCTTGAGCGTGCGGAAGATGTCATATTGAATGAAGAAATGAGAAATTCGCTTGAAAATCTCAAAGCCGTTTATGAGGTCATCAAGACCCATGGAATGGGAGAATACATCCTTTTTGATTTGGGATTCACCAATCAGTTCAATTACTATACGGGCGTAATCTACAAAGGATACGTCAGCAATTACGGAAGGGTGCTTTTGTCTGGAGGAAGATACGACAAGCTGATGGAGCAATTCGGAGAAGGCAAGCCCGCATGTGGTTTTGGTTTCAATGTAGACCAGCTTATTGAGGCAATGAACATCTACGACATAAACCAGACATACGACTGTCATACTGATTTTTACATGGTGTGTTCCGATGCGAATATGATTTCTGCACAGGCTTTGGCTGAAAGCATGAGAAGAAACGGAATGATTGTTGAAACGGATATCTTTCAAAATGATTTGCAGTTTCAGGTATTCAATGCAGGTTTCAGGAATGCCGAGCACATGGTTGAATTCATAGGCGACAAAATCATAGTGAGAAGGACTGCCGACAAGGCTGTCAAGACATATAACGTAAAAAATTATGCAAAGCTCATAAAAGAGCCTGCGGAAATGAAGAAATTCTGATGGGGGTTTGGAATGGATAAAATTAAAATAGCTTTGGCAAAGGGCCGTCTGGCCAGGGAGGCAATAGCGATAATGGGAGAGGCCGGAATCGAGTTTCCCGATTATGATGAAAAAAGCAGAAAGCTAATTTTTCAAGACAAGACGGGAAGGATAAGGATGATATTCGTAAAGCCTTGGGATGTTCCGGTATATGTTGAAAAAGGAGCGGCCGACATTGGTGTTGTGGGTAAAGACGTTCTCATGGAAAACAAGGTGAACGTATATGAAGTGGCTGATTTGGGAATAGGAATTTGCAGGCTTTGCGTTGCCGGTTATGAGAACCAGGAATTCAATAAAAAAAAGAAACTCAAGATCGGCACCAAATTTTCAAATTCCGCAAAGGAATACTATAACAAAAAAGGCATTCCCACTGAAGTGATAAAGCTCAATGGATCTGTTGAGCTTGCGCCGATAATGGGATTGTCAGATGTGATCGTCGATATAGTTGAGAGCGGCAAAACTCTCAAGGAAAACGGATTGGTCATACTCGAGGAAATATTCGACATAAGCGCGCGATTGATTGTCAACAAGGTCAGTTTGAAAACCAAAAGCGGGGAAATAGACAGCATAATAGAAAAGATTGAAAATGTTCTAAAGGAGAGGCGATCCGAATGAAAATAATCCAGGCGTGTGGGGATTCAATTCAAGAGACTGTGCGCAGCTTTCTCAAGAGAGGAAATGACGATTTCAGGGACATAGATGAAAAAGTGGGGCAGATAATAGGTCAGGTAAGAATAAAAGGCGATTCCGCGCTATATTCATATACTGAAATCTTTGACAAGGTGGCGCTCACCGGCATCAGGGTTGAAAAAAAGGAAATCGAGGAAGCGGTAAATAAAACGGATCCGGAATTTCTTGAAATTTTAAAAGAAGCCGCTGAAAACATAAGAAATTACCATAAGAATCAAAAAGAGGAAACGTGGATGCTTGAAAACGGGGACAAAACGGTTCTCGGTCAAATAATAATGCCTTTGTCCAGGGTGGGAATTTATATTCCGGGAGGGAAAGCCGCCTATCCTTCCACGGTTCTCATGAATGCAATACCGGCAAAAGTTGCTGGAGTAGCCCGGATTGCAATGGTCACACCGCCTGATTCGGAAGGCGGAGTGAATTCAGACATACTGGCTGCGGCCCATGTTGCGGGCATTGATGAAATTTATAAAGTTGGAGGAGCCCAGGCTATTGCAGCGCTCGCATACGGAACTGAGACAATCCATCCTGTGGACAAAATAACCGGACCGGGGAACATTTATGTGGCAAGAGCAAAACAAGCGGTTTTTGGAACGGTGGACATAGACATGATGGCTGGACCAAGCGAGATTTTTATAATAGCCGATGAAAACCAGAATCCTGAATTCATTGCAGCGGATTTGCTTTCTCAGGCAGAACACGACGAGCTGGCAGGAGTCATATTGGCGACTCCGTCCAAAGAACTGGCTGAGCAAGTCGCTCAAGCTGTAGCAAGGCAGTCAAGACTTTTGGAGAAACGCGAAATAGCGGAAACTTCAGTCAGGGACAACGGATTCATATTCGTGACAGACAACATTGAGCAGACCTTTGAAATTGCAAACGAGGTTGCTCCGGAGCATTTGGAAATAATGCTCGAGAATCCTGACGGCTATGTGCCATTGGTTAGAAATGCCGGAGCAATATTTTTGGGGTCTTATTCACCCGAACCGGTAGGCGATTATTTTGCCGGCCCAAATCATACATTGCCTACATCGGGAACGGCGCGCTTTTCTTCGGCTTTGGGAGTTTATGATTTCATAAAAAGGACAAGCTATATAAAATATTCTAAGGAATCTTTGGGAAAAAACAAAAGCAAGATAATGAAATTTGCAAACAGGGAGGGGCTTACAGCCCACGCCAATTCTATAAAAGTGAGGTTTGATTGCGATGATTGAGAAAATGGTAAAAGAAACCATAAAGGGAATGAAGGCCTACCAGGTCGACAACAGCAGATACGACATCAAGATAGATGCAAATGAATCAAACAGCAACATATTCAATGAGATAATGCCTGAAATATGGAAAAATGTAATGGAAGAGGATATAAACCGCTATCCGGACAGCGAAGCATCGGATTTAAGAGAGGCGATATCAAGTTTCATAGGAGTGAAACCCGAAAAGATTCTTTGCGGGAACGGTTCCGATGAATTGATAAAAATCATAATAGACGCGTTTGTGAATCCTGGGGAAGCTGTTATTTCCCACAGCCCGACCTTTGGAATGTATGGAATTTCAACCCGCGTGTCGGGAGGTGCGTATCTGGAAATCGAAACAGATGAGGCTTTTGACATAGATGTCGACGAATTGATAGCAAAGGCCAACGAGGAGAGTGCGAAACTTGTTTTCCTGTGCAATCCAAACAATCCGACCGGCAACATACTTGAAAAAGAACAAATCAGACGCATTTTGAGGCAAACAAAATCCATACTTGTACTCGATGAAGCGTATATCGAGTTTGCAGGGGAGTCCATGGTCGATGAAGTAGACGATTGGGAGAATCTCATAGTAATGA
>DATFJE010000247.1:0-3319 GCA_035269385.1 Clostridia bacterium | reverse complement strand
AGACAGAACTGGTGAAATCGCTTTCAGCAGAGCTTTTCGGAAGCGAGGAAGCATTGATAAGACTTGACATGAGCGAGTACATGGAAAAGCATACCGTCTCAAAACTCATTGGGGCGCCTCCGGGATATGTAGGCTACGACCAGGGAGGCCAATTAACCGAAAGGGTCCGAAGGAAGCCTTATTCAGTAATCTTGCTTGACGAAATAGAAAAGGCGCATGGAGATGTATTCAACATGTTGCTTCAAATACTCGAGGACGGCAGGCTCACAGACAGCCAGGGAAGAACAGTCAGTTTTGAGAACACAGTCATAATAATGACATCAAATGCCGGAACGGGACTCAAGTCGGCAGGCATAGGATTTGAAAAAAGAGGAGACCGGGCTGAAGAGGAAAAAGTCAATGATGCGCTCAGAAAAATATTCAGACCTGAATTTCTGAATCGGATTGATGAAATAATAGTTTTTTCAAAATTGACCGAGGAACAGCTCAAGAAAATACTCGAGCTCATGCTGCGCGAGGTGGAGATGGAAATAAGGGAAAAAGGCATCGAATTGGAAGTATCGCAAAGTGTTCGTGATTTTCTTATCGAAAAGGGTTACAATGATAAATATGGGGCGAGGCCTCTGAGGAGAGCCGTGCAAAAGTATATAGAGGATGAACTCGCTGAAAACTATCTAAGAGGCAAACTGGAAAAAAAGACAAACCTGTCGATGGATATGAAAGACGGAGCGCCTTCGATAATTGAATAGGATTTGAAACAAAAGAGTGAACGGATTCGTCTATAATGGAGAAGCCGAGAAACGCGGATTCAAGCAAAGGGGGTTGCCGTGAAAAAAAAATCAATTTTGACAGCATTGACAATCATGCTTGTTTTTTCATCAATAGGAGCGGCATACGCCCAAATGGAAGAACAAACTTTGCCTGATTACTGGGATGAATTCTTTAGCGAACCCATAATGTATAATTTCTATATAAACAACGAACAGACAGACTATACCATGGGAAGGCCATATATCAACAAAGACATGATAGTAATGGTCCCTCTAAGAGTTTCCGTGGAAAAAATGGGCTACAAGGTTGTTTGGAACAACAATATTAGAACAGTGATAATATACAATGACCAATCAATGTATATACTGAAAATAAACAAAAACAGATACTACAGCCGCTACAATTCATCTGCAGTCCTTTCTAAGGAACCTGTGATAATGGATTCAAGAACCTATGTTCCCTTGGAATTCTTTACCACGCTTATGAAGATTGATGCCAAAATAGATTCTGACGGAAACCTGTTGATACAGTACTGAAAAAGAGATCCCGCATAATTAAATGTGGGATTTTCTATTGCAAAAGAAGGAATTACGCTGTTTGAAACATAAATAAAGTTATAAAATGTAAAAAAACCTGTTTTAAAACAAATGAGGAGGCGCCGGTTTGAAAAACACCATTTACGAGTCAAAGGATTATAAAATAAAACTATTGGACGAGAAACATGATATTGACGAATTGCAAAGCCTTTGCCGAAACTGCAGTGACTACTACGACCTCCATGGAATTGAGGAGATAGGCAATGAAACGGTTCTGGATTTTTTCAATGAACTTCCGAACGGCAAGAAAAAGGAAGACAAGTTCGTGCTCGGATTGTTCAAACAGGAAAATCTGATCGGGGTGATTGAGGGCGTGAAAGACTATCCCATTGAAGGGACCTGGTTCATAGGACAGATGATGGTGGACGGTCAAAAAAGAGGCAGTGGGCTCGGAGCCTCGTTTTTCGATGAGTTTCAAGACTGGGCGGAAGACAACAGGGTTGAAACATTGCGTCTTGCTGTAATGTGCGACAATACACTTGCGGAAAAATTCTGGAAAAGAAGGGGATTTGAATTTCGTGAACAGAAAAGCGATATGGAAATTGGCAACATCAGAGCGGATTTGAATGTATATGAGAAGAAACTAAAATAGCTTATATAAAAGAATATATTGTTTACACCTTTTGTTTGTGTTAATATCTTTATTATAAATAAAAATAGCGTTTGGATGAAGGTTCCGGAAGCCACAGGCGACCGGTCCCGGACAGACCTCTGGAGAGACTCTCAGGAGCACCGAAGGGGAAAGCCGTAAATGGTGAAACTCTCAGGTAAAAGGACAGGGGATTCGCATAAGCACGGCATAGCTATGCTTATTATCGATTTCCGGCTCCGAGAGACTGTTTTTACGGTCTTTTTTTTATTACAAAACTAGGGAGGAAAGAAGATGAAAGTTGTTATAACGGTTATAGGAAAGGACAAAACGGGGATAATTGCCAATGTGTCAAAGACGCTTTGGGAGAACGGAGTCAACATACTGGACATAAGCCAGACCATAATGCAGGAATATTTCGCTATGATAATGATGGCCGACATTTCAGGAATGGAAATATCATTTGACGAATTGAAAAAAAAGCTTGGGATGGTGGGAGCGAGCATAGAGATGGACATAAGAGTTCAGAATGAAAAAATCTTCAAGGCGATGCACCAGATATAAGGAGGAAAAGAAATGAACCAATATAAAAAGATAATGGAAACAATACAAATGATAGACCGCGAAAAACTTGACATACGAACAATAACAATGGGAATATCCCTCCTCGACTGCTGTGACGGAGACGGGGAAAAAGCCCGAAGGAAAATGTATGAAAAGATAGTGCGGAAGGCGGAAAAACTGGTGGCGACAGGAGAGGACATTGCAAGCAAGTATGGCATACCGATAATAAACAAGAGAATTTCGGTGACTCCAATTTCACTTGTCGCGGGAGCGTCAGCAGACGAAAGCTACGTGGCTTTTGCCGAAATGATGGACAGGGCCGCGAGGGAAACAGGAGTCAACTTCATAGGCGGATTCTCCGCCCTTGTACAGAAGGGCTTTTCAAAGGGAGACAAAATACTCATAGATTCCATACCGGAAGCCCTTTCGGTAACCGAGAGGGTTTGCTCTTCTGTGAATGTCGGCAACACCCATTCCGGAATAAACATGGACGCAGTGAAGTTGATGGGTGATGTAATAAAGAGGACTGCTTACCTTACAAGGGAAAACGACAGCATAGGCTGCGCGAAGCTGGTGGTCTTTTGCAACGCGGTTGAGGACAACCCCTTCATGGCTGGAGCATTCCATGGGACAGGAGAGGCGGACAGCGTAATAAATGTTGGCGTGAGCGGTCCAGGTGTAGTCAAATCGGCCCTTGAAAAGGTCAGGGGGGAGAGCTTCGACCAAGTAGCGGAGACGATAAAGAAAACGGCTTTCAAGATAACAAGGGCAGGACAGCTTGTGGCAAGGGAGGCGGCAG
>DATFJE010000246.1:0-6772 GCA_035269385.1 Clostridia bacterium | reverse complement strand
CTGAATTCAGAAATTCCGACTATGAAATCCACCAGCCCGAAATCCGTATTTTCTCTTTCCAGCACCGGACCCTGTTCTATATGCAATTCTATAAAAGCTTTCAAGTCTTCCGACTTTCTTGCTGACTCGTCAATTTTATGCGGGTCAAAACCAAAGGCTTCAAAAGCCTCGGCCATTGAAATCCCATCCTTGTCTTTGTTCTTCTTCAAATCCTCATACTTGACTTTTCCTGCCATTGAACGGCTTCCGAATACGCCCGCTCCGAAGCGGCCGCCCTCTTCTTCTATCATTCCTACAAATTCAATCGGATATTTTGTTTTTATTTTTTTTTCCTTGAGGACCCTCATTATTTCCAGCCCCATGACAACTCCCGCAGGACCGTCGAAGTTGCCTCCATTTTTAACAGAGTCGAAATGCGACCCGATCATTATTACCGGTGCATCTGAATCGGTTCCTTCCATTCTTCCAAAAATGGAGCCTGCCGAATCTTCGTAAACCTTGAGGCCCAATTCATCAAGTTCGCCACGCAAGTATTCTCTTGCTCCCCGGTCGGCTTTAGTAAGCGAAAACCGTGTAAGCCCCTCTCCCGGAGATGAATTGAAAGCAGAAAGAGCTTCTATGTCTTTTCTTATTCTATCCAAACTGGTATGCATGACCTTCCTCCTTAATTTTTAAATCAACCGGGAAATGGCATCTCCTTGACCTAAAGACAAGCAGATGCCAAATTTATCCCAATCTTCACTGATGATATCCGTTAAGCGGTTACAGCAGTTTTACGAATATGCCCGCAATTATTACCGAGGCGATTGTAACAGTCGTGAATCCGCCTACCAGCATCTTCGGAAGCATTTGATCCATTGCGTAATCTTCTTCTTCCTGCGTTTTTGTAGAAGCCTTGATTGCCTCTATTGTAAGAACATAGTCTGCGGGGAAGCCGTAAAGAGCTGTCATTGCAATTGAGAATGCCATCTCTTTTGTAGATCCCAAAATTTTTCCTGCAAGCATAGAAAGTATTCCCATTCCGATTACCCCGAGAATGATGATGCCGAAAAGAGGAAGCGCTATTTTTGCAAGCATTTCCGGAGTAGCTTTTGAAAGTCCCGCAAATATGAATGCCATAAGTACTGTCATAAGGAAGCCGAATGCGTTCGCTTTTACAAGAGCCTTTTCCTCAAGAAATCCGAATTCTCTTCCTATTACTCCGAAGAGCAGACAAACAACAAACTGATTCAGGTGAAGCACAGGTGATGCAAGTGTAGCCAAGTAAGCCACAAATCCCAATTTGAACAAGATAACATAAGGGGATTGGTATTTTTCAGGCACCGGAGGGAAGGTCCAGTGGCCCGCTTTTTCTTCGGCCGCCATGGCTCCAACAGATTTCTTCTCGGCAGAGAAGGAAACCTCTCCGCTTCTGATCTTATCTGCCAATCTTGTAGCTTCCTTCTTAAGAAGCACTGCCGTAAGCGGGTATCCGAAGAATCCCTGCATGATGTACATGGCTGTTGCAAGCACCGCAATTGTGGGAAGTCCCATTTCCGTTGCTGCCGTTGACATCAGAATTGAAGCTACTACTCCACCTGTTAGAGGCGGCGTGGCGGCTACTACTGTCTGCCATCCGAAAAACACTTTCCCGATAGTAAGGGTCATTGCGCAAATTCCCACGATTCCCATCATGGCTATTACGACAGTTCTCCATTGGGACAATAATTCCTTGACACTCATGAGTGTTCCCATATGAGTCAGCAATAAGTACATTGATACATAAACAATAGGTGTTGCAAATGAGCTTTGTGTAACAAGATCAGCAGGAAGTACCGTCCAGAAACCGATCAGGAACAACACCGCCGATACGAAAACGGAAGGTATGAATGCTTTTGTTTTCGTCGATACAATTTCGCCTATCATCAGTATGGCCAAAACAATACTGAAAGCGGCAATTACGTTTAATACCATTATAAATTCCTCCTTTTATATATTTAATAAATAGTCTAACAATTTCGTAAAATTATTGCTATGGTGAACACACCAAAGTTTAATGTCATTTTTTGTGTCTATGGTATATAATAGTCTTAAAAAACTGGAGGCAGCCGATGTATTCACATAAAAGCAGGGAAGAAAAGCTTGAAGCTCTTCTTGAAGTAACTCAAATTCTAAATTCCACACATGACACCGATTCAATCTTGCACTCGCTTCTGGAGTTATCCATAAAACTTATAGACGGAGGAGATGCCGGTTGCATTTTCCTTTACAACAAAAGAACGGGCTTCCTTGAAATGAAAGCATACGTCGGCATGGGCGACTCTGTCAAAGATGTAAAGATGCTTCCAGGCGAGTCAATGACCGGAATAGCCTTCGAACGGAAAGAGGCGATGTTTTTTCCCGACAGCAAGGCGGTGCGTAGCGCCATGGGGACAATGTCTAAAAGAAACAACCAAATGGCTGTTGACGGAAATGTTGTGGCTTCTAATATCCATAGTTCAATCTGCTGCCCCCTCAGATACCTTGAAGACACCATCGGCGTTCTGGTAATAGACAACTTCACAAACAAGGCCACCCTTATGGAAAGCGATGTGGCGCTGCTTAAGGCCGTTTCAGTACAGGCAACAATAGCGATCGTGAATTCCCTCAATTATGAGCGCGAACTCAAAAACAACCAAAAGCTGGCACGCTACAACAAAATAATTGAAAGCCAGAGGAACAAATACAAATTCAGCACCCAAGTCCACGGAAAATTCACAGACATGGTTTTGAATGGGAGCTCTTTAGACGATATAATTGAAGAAGTCAAGTTTCTCACCAAAAAAAACGTTTTTCTTGTAAACCCGTTCTACAATATAACAAACCATACTTATATAAAACCCCTTCCTTTTGAATCGGAAAGCCTTCGTCCCCTTTTAATTCAAAAGCTTAACAAGCATGCAAAAACTCTGTTTGAAACCGATTCCGGACTGCACTGCTTTTCTTTTCCTATAACGGTAAACCAGGAAACAATGGGATGGCTCTGCCTGATCAGCAAATCGGCCAAGCTCGTAGAAAACGAAATTATCGCCGCGGAAAGAAGCGCAACAATATTGGCAATAGAAATATTGAAGCAAAACGAATTGAAAGACCTCGAGCAATCTCTCAAAGGCGATTTTCTGGACAGCCTGCTGACAGGCGTACCCAATGATTATCTGCTTAAATGTTCCGAAAACTATCACTTCAACATGGAATCGAGCCACAGGATTTTACTTGTTAAATTCATGTTTGAAAGTCCGTCGGGAACAAGTCTTACAAACCACGAAAAACATGTCCGCAACTGCCTTAAACGGTACTACACACCTTTTGACAACGCCCTTCAATCAAGTTCCCCCGGATCCATTGCTCTGCTGCGCCACCATTACATAGTATGCATATTGGAATCCTCTCCTCTGAAAGACAATTTGGATGTCGAAGAAGTTCTCAACATAGTCAAGTCCAAATACCATCAAAATTACAGCCACGAATTCAAGACCCTTAAATTGAGGATTGGCATCAGCGATGCTTTTGATAAAATAGGAGATTTCAGGAATGCCTACGAATCCGCAAGGCACACGGTAAAGATGATTGAAAGCTCTGACTCCCCAATAGTTTCACTTTATTTCAAAGATATAGAAGTGAAGAGATTTCTTTTGGCAAACGAAAAAGAACATCTTCGTTCTTATTATAATAAAGTCCTGGCCCCATTGCTTGACTACGACAACAATTCAAGAAACGATTTTATTGAAACTCTCGAGATCTATCTCAAAAGCAATTGCAATTGGTCAGAATCCAAGAAGCTGCTCCATATTCATGGAAATACGCTGACATACCGGTTGAACAGGATTTCTGAAATAATGAACATGGACCTTAAAAATTATCAGGACCGGCTGCGGCTTCAAATAGCTTTCGAAATCCAAGAACTGCTTAAATGAGCCGTCCGCATTTCGCTTTCGACATCAAAAGAGCATGCCCCTTTTGCGGGCATGCTCTTGCTTTGTATTTATTTACTTAAGGCTTTTGTTTTTAATCTTTCCACTTTCCAACCGACCAACTTTCTGCTTTTTTGTCTTTGCTCTTTTTCTTTCTACTTTCTACTTTCTACTTTCTACTTTCTACTTTCCACTTTCAACTTGCTACTGTTCCTATTCCTTCGCCTCTCCCAAGTATGCGTTCTTGACATCTTCGTTGACAAGAAGCTCTTTGCCCGGGCCCTCGAGTACTATTCTTCCCGTTTCGAGAACATAGCCATAGTCGGCTATTTCCAATGCCGCTTTAGCATTTTGTTCTATAAGGAGTATTGTTACGCCTTTTTTGTGTATCTCCTTTATTATATCGAAAATGTCCTTTACTATAAGCGGCGCCAAGCCAAGTGAAGGCTCGTCCATCATCATAAGCTTAGGATTCGACATCAATCCGCGTCCAACGGCAAGCATCTGCTGCTCTCCACCCGAAAGCGTGCCGGCCTGCTGCCATTCGCGCTCCTTGAGTCTCGGGAAGAGGTCGTAAACCCATGCCATGTCCTTGTCGACTTCAGCTTTATTGTTTCTGAGATAGGCTCCCAGTATCAAGTTTTCCTTTACCGTCAGATTGGGAAAAACCCTTCTGCCTTCAGGAACCAAAACGATTCCCGATTTAACTACTCCTGTGGTCTTTTTTGTAAGGAGACTCTCCCCGTTGTAAACGATGTCTCCACCCGAAGGCTTGACTATTCTCATTATGCTGCGAAGCGTTGTGCTTTTTCCTGCTCCGTTGGCGCCTATGAGCGTTACTATTTTCCCCTCGGGGACATGTATGTTGGCTCCCTTGAGAGCGTGGATGCCTCCGTAATGGACATTAAGATCTTTTATTATCAGCATTATTCATCCACCCCCAGATATGCCTCGATTACCTTTTGGTTGTTTTGAATCTCGCGGGGATTTCCTTCAGCGATGGTGACTCCGTAGTCCAAAACATAAATTTTTTCGCAAACACCCATGATTACCTGCATGTGGTGTTCAATCATGAGTATGGAAACCTTGAATTTGTCCCTTACATCATGTATGAAGTCCATAAGCTCGAGGGACTCCTGGGGATTCATTCCTGCTGCCGGCTCGTCAAGAAGAAGTATCTTGGGCTCAGTTGCCAAAGCCCTTGCGATTTCCAACCTTCTCTGCTTTCCGTACGGAAGCGATGTCGACACTTCGTCGGCTTCTTTTTCCAACCCGACTTCTTTCAGAAGATTCATCGATTTTTCATACATTGCGTTTTCTTTTTTTACATAGTCCGGCGTTCTGATTATGGAAGAGAACAGATTCGAACCCAGGCGCATGTGTCCAGCCACCATAACATTGTCCAAAACAGACAAGTCCTTGAACAGCCTTATGTTTTGGAAAGTTCTAGCTATGCCAAGTTTTGTTATCTCGTGGGGTTTCATTCCAGTTATATCCATGCCCATACATTGAATGTTTCCTTCTGTAGGGCTGTAGACACCGGTGATCATATTGAAACAGGTCGTTTTGCCGGCTCCGTTCGGACCTATGAGGCCGACTATTTCGCCTTCTTTCATATCCAGATTGAATTCAGAGACCGCCGTCAATCCGCCGAATCTCATGGTAATGTTATCTGTCTTTAGAACAGTCACTTTTCCACTTCCTTTTCATCTAGGCTTTTCTATTTTTCCAAGCAGTTGCAATCGTCTCTTTCGGATTTGTTACCCATTCCCAACGAAACTCATTCGTACCCATAAGACCCCTTTGATAAAAGAGGATTACAATCATGAGAAGCGCAGAGAAAACAACCATCCTCATTCCGGGAATTCCTTCTATTTGAATAAATCCGAAATCCATGGAACCGTCGAGGAACCTTAGTGCCTCAAGCATTACCGTAACCACGACAGCGCTTATTACTGTTCCTGTTATACTTCCTATTCCTCCAAGAACAACAATCAAAACTATATTGAATGTCATCAGGAACCTGAACATAAGCGGGTCGATTGTTCCCATCAGATGCCCGAGAAGAGCTCCGCCGACACCCGCCATGAATGATCCTATTACAAAAGACATCATCTTGTGCTTGAACAGACTCACGCCCATGGCCTCGGCGGCAATCTCATTTTCTCTTATTGCCTTGAAAGCCCGTCCGTAACTGCTCTTTATCAACAAAACCATGACAATGACCATTACAACTGCCGTGCCCCAGCTCCAATATACATTTGTAAAGTTGGGAAGCCCTTTGAGTCCCAACGCACCGTTAGTGAGTGTTTGAGTGTTTGTGAAAATGATTCTTATGATTTCACCGAACCCAAGTGTGGCAATTGCCAGATAGTCGTCATTGAGCCTCAGCACAGGAGCACCAATCAAAGCTCCCGCAATTGCCGCCATGACCCCGGCCATTATAAGCGCAGGAAAGAACGGCCATTCAATGTTTGCAAACAGAGGAATCATTGGTTTCAGAAAAAAATTCATCTGCTTGAGTTCGGGAGACATTGTCAAAATCGCCGAAGTGTAGGCGCCCACAGCCATGAATCCCGCATGTCCAAGTGAAAAAAGTCCGGTGAATCCGTTTATGAGGTTGAGTCCTAGACCAAGAGTGACATATATTCCGGCAAGATTGATTATTCTCATTTGGTAGGAATCGAAAATTCTATCGGCTATCGTAAGAAAGCCTATGAACAAAACCAAAGCTATCAATGTCAAAATATTTTTTTTCGTATTTTTTTTCATCGTCTACACCTTCTCCGTCGTTGTTTTTCCCATCAAACCGGACGGCTTGACCAAAAGTATGACAATCAATA
>DATFJE010000245.1:0-12309 GCA_035269385.1 Clostridia bacterium | reverse complement strand
GATTTCCCAGGGGGCTCCGGCTCTCAGGCTGGTCATAATGATGATTCCTGTCATAGGTGTACAGATAGTGGGCGCAGCACTTTTTCAGTCTCTCGGAAAGGCCGTTCCATCTCTTGTGCTCTCACTCCTTCGGCAGGTGCTGATTTTGATTCCTCTGCTTATTTTCCTTCCAAGGATTGGAGGTCTTGCACTTAACGGCATTTGGATATCCTACCCTTTGGCGGATTTGCTCTCCACTCTATTGACCGGAATTCTCATATTCAAGGAAATGAACAAAATGAAAGAATGCGAGGAAGCTCCTGCGGAATCTGCTTGTGTCTAAAAAATCCTTATCCACAAAATATTGTGCATAGTGTGGACAAAACCGCCTTTCATACCCAACAAATGGGTTGATAAGGCGGTTTTTATCAAATATTGCCCAATATCGCGGTCGCCCTTACAGGAGACCCGTCTGCATCGATTGTTTTGAGCGGCATGCATGAAAACCAAAAGAATCCTTCGCATGCAAGTTTGTCCAGGTTTTTAAGATTCTCGACTATCACCATTTCCTTTCCCAGAAAAATGCGGTGGTTTGAGAGATTGCCGTCCTCGACGGGGTCGGCCGAGATATTGTCGAATCCTATGCCCTTGAGATTAAAAGAAGCCAGAAAAGATGCCGCCTCTTTGTCCAGGCAAGGGAAATCGCCATAGTATTCGGCCTTCCCCCAATATTTGCTCCATCCTGTGTGGAACAATACATAATCCGCTTGGCTTATTTGTTTTTCAACTGATTCGAGGATTTTTTTGCCTATTTTCCCGCCTTGCGCCGACACGTCGATCACGAATGCCTTGCCAAAGAAATATCCGGCATCATAAGTGTCCAAGGTCTTTCCGCCGCAAAACAAGTGCGCGGGCGCATCCATATGCGTTCCCGTATGCGAGTACATACTAAGCTTGTTTTCTTTGAAACCGTCTCTTTCGATTGTGTTCGCCTCAATTATTTCAGGCGGCTCAGTTCCCGGGAAAACTGGCATTCCCGGCTCTATCAAATGAGTCAAATCCAATATTTTCATATGATTTCCTCCCCATAAATAAATGGTGGACCAGAATTTCAAGTCCCTTTCCTCTCCATTTTACGCCAATTCCGTCAGATGCGCCATATCTTGTCGCCTTTTGCTGTATAATGTAACCACAAATGGAAAGGGGGGCTCAAAATGAACTTATTCATAGATGCCGACGGCTGCCCGGTTGTTTCACTCAGCGTCGACATTGCAGCCAGGCACGGAATAGGCGTTTTCATCGTAAAAAACTACGCCCATGAAATCGAAAGCGATTACGCTACCGTGGTTACAGTGGACAAATCAATGGACAGCGCAGACTATTACATAGCAAACCATATCAGCCCGGGCGACATCGCTGTGACTCAGGACTACGGCCTGGCGGCAATGGTTTTGTCACGAGGCGCCAAATGCATAACCCAAAACGGGCTGGTCATATCAAACGCAAACATAGGAAATCTTCTTGACAGACGTCATATGAACCGCATTATACGCAAGAGAGGCGGGCGCGGAAGCCGTTTCAAAAAAAGAAACCCCGAAAACGACCGTGTTTTCGAGGAAAATCTTAAAAAACTTATAGATTCCAATTCTTAATTCTCTTTGCCTTCGCCTGCCGCTTTTTTGACATTGAGCTCGTAAAGATCGGTTCTCCGATCTTTCCAAAGAGTTACGGTTCCGTCCCTCCGGGCCCGCTTCAAAAGCTCCAGGTCCAACTCGCCTACAACAACCATTTCAATGTTGGGAGTGCATTCCCCCATTATTCCATCACGGGGAAATGCAAAATCAGATGGCGTGAATATAGCCGACTGAGCATACTGAATATCCATGTTTTCAACCTGTGTGAGATTGCCCACGGTTCCTGCAATGACTGTATAGACCTGATTTTCAACTGCTCGCGCCTGTGCGCAGTAGCGTACCCTCAGGTATCCCTGCCTCTCGTCAGTGCAGAAGGGTGTGAATATTATTTGGGCTCCCCTTTGAGTCACAATTCTGGAAAGCTCCGGATATTCTATGTCATAGCATACCAAAATGGCTATTCTGCCGGAATCTGTGTCAAATACTTTTATGTTGTCTCCGGGTGAAATCCCCCACCACCGTTGCTCGTTGGGGGTTATGTGAAGCTTGTACTGCTTATCGATAGTCCCGTCACGCCTAAAAAGATATGCTACGTTGTATATCCTGCCATCCTCTTCGACAAAGTGAGATCCTCCAATGATATTGACGTTATACTTTACGGCAAAGGCTGTAAACGTTTCTATATATGGCTCAGTGTATGCCGTCAGCCTCCTTATCGCATCGCTTGGTGACTTGCCTCCCAAAAATGACAGTAGTTGTGTAGTGAAAATTTCCGGGAAAACTACGAAATCCGATTTGTAATTGGATGCTACATCAACGAAATACTCGCATTGATTGGCAAATTCATCAAAGGATTCGATTTTTTTCATCATATACTGTATTACACATATCCTAACCGGAAAAGCAGTCTTAAAGTGTCTCTTGGTCTGGGGATGAAAGTCCACATTGTACCATTCCATCAGCGTTGCATATTTAAGCGAGGCTTCATCTTCCGGAAGATAGTTGCGATTTATGCGCTTGACCATGAATCCGTTGCTTAACTGGAATGTCAAAATGGGATCACGAAGGTCATGTCGTATGACCTTTCGGACATACTCGGCCGGTGTCATCTCTTTTGCGTATTTGTGATAATTGGGAATCCTACCTCCGATAACTATGCTTTTCAAGTTGAATTCCCGCGCCAAATCTTTTCTGGCCTCGTAAAGCCTTCTCCCGATTTTCATGGACCTGTACTCAGGATGAACCATGACCTCTATTCCGTAAAGGTTGTATCCCTCTGGGTCATGTGTGGATATTGTCCCTTTTCCAGTGATTTCATCCCATGTGTGCTGGTCGTCATATTCGTCAAAAGTGACAATAAGACTCGAGCTCGACCCTATTATTTTTCCGTCGAACTCTACGCAAATCTGTCCCTCCGGGAAAATTGAAATGTGGCTTTCGAGCTGATCAATACGCCAAGGATCCATTCCGGGAAAACAAATCTCTTGAAGCTCTATTATTTCATTAAAGTCATTTTGGCTTATTTGCCTTACAATAAGCTTTTTCTCGAATTTTGACAAGTCAATGTTTGGCATATGAGTTTTCTCCCTTTTATTATGTGGTTCAATTATACCCGCCAACAAGCTCTTGACAACAATAAAACCTCGACTAATTGGGCTGAAAAAACTTCATTCAATTACTTTTGTTGACTTCCGGCTTGCAGAAAAAACAATTATCCCCAAGCCATGCTTCAATAGCCTTTACAGCTTCATCAATGTCCTCATATACGATTTCCAAATCGTATTCGGGGACATTTTTTATGGAATAGTCATAAAGACCGTCATAATAGGACTCCATCAGATAGCGTATAACCTCCGGATATTCATTGTTTTTCACCTGTCTGATCAATCGGTCCGCCGCTTCCCCACCCAATCGTTTCCTGAGGGCTTCAATTGCGCCTATAATCTGCTTTTCGGTTTCCGGGGAAACATAGTCCTCGGCAATTATTTTCACCCGATTTTCAATACTTGTGTCTACCAATATGTGAATCCCTCTTTTCATTGCTTGAAAAAAGTTTTCCTTCAAATGAAGGTCGCCGATGCGTTTGCTCTCGCTTTCAAGTATGAGATAATCGTCCCAATCCTTTAGATTGTCAAAGAGAAGAGTGTCGAAACGCTTCTGGCTCGGGCCTCTTCCTCCGAAAGGTATCCTCCCGAAAACAGACCCTGAATTGCTGGCATGGGCCTCAAGGTCGACTGTGTGTATTCCGCTTTTGCTGAGTCTCTTGAGAATTTCAGTCTTTCCTACTCCGGTTCTTCCGTGAAGAACGACAAATGTCAGTTTTTCCACGTCCTTTTCCAGATAATTGTTTACCATGCTCCGGTACGCCTTGTAGCCGCCTTCCAGCTGAAGCACGTTTCCCATCCCCAGAGCCCTGAAAAAAGCCACTACGGTACGGCTCCTCATTCCTCCTCGCCAGCAATAGACCACTACCCTCTCATATTCAGATGAAAGGTCCTTTATTTGGGTGTAGAAGCTCTCCAGTTTACTCGATGCCACACGTATTCCCTCGAGTTTCGCTTCATTCCTGTCCTCTTTGTATATTGTTCCTATCCTGGCCCTTTCCTCGTTGTTGAAAAGAGCCATGTTAAGCGCTCCTTCAATGTGGTCGTCTTGGTACTCGCCTTCCGAACGAATGTCGACAAAGATGTATCCTTTTCCTTTAAGCGCTTTTTCAACGCCTATTGCTGCTTTTTCATCCATCATATATACCATTCCCCATTTTCCCGCTATTGCTTGCCGCCTTATTGTTTCAATCTGATGCCTTCATCTTTCAATTCGATCATGTGCTGCTTGAACAATCTGCCTACTGCCCTCTTGAAAGCTCTTTTGCTCATGCCGAAACGATCCCTGATTTCATCAGGTTCGGACGAATCGTTGAAAGGCAAAAATCCTCCGTTTTTCTTTAATTCTTCCAACAGCATGTTGGCGTCTTCGTCCATCGTAGCGTATGCCTTCTTCCTGAAAGTCAGATTCAATTTGCCGTCATCCCTTGCAGAATCCACCCAGGCTTCTATTCTTTCACCCATCTGGAATATCTTGAACATTTCCCTTTTGGGAATCATTCCATGATATAGGTTGGAAACCGCTATGAAGGCTCCCATTTCCGGGTTGATGTCGTAAACCGTTCCCCAAACCGCGTCGCCCTCCTTAAAGGGACTTTCGCTCCTAAGCGTGTTTGATATCTTCATTGTTGCGCAAAGCCTTTCGCTCTTGTCCACGTAAAGCTTGACCAAAACCCTTACGCCCTCTTTGACTGTGCCTCTCTGTTCCTTGAAGGGAAGGAAGAGGTCCTTTTCCAAACCCCATTCCAGGAAAGCTCCGAAATCTGTGACAGACTTCACCGACAACAAGGCTATCCCGCCCATTTCCAACCTTGTCTGCTTTGTTGTGGACAAAAGGTTTTGCCTATTGTCCTTATAAACAAATACTTCGACGGAATCTCCCACCTTCATTTCTTCCTCCATTTCAGCGGAAGACAAAAAAACGTTTTGCCCGTCGACGGAATCTGAAAGAAAGAGACCTTCATTGGTTTTTTTCAATATTTGCAGAAATTGCCTTTCTCCTAATCTGATCATTTATACCACCCTTTGCAGTCTTTCATTGTATTTTCTTTACACATTCTATCATACCACACAACAAAAAAACCCGCTTATCAAGCGGATTTTAAAAGTTTAAATTTCTTTTTTTATGACTTCAGCCAGTATTTTTATTCCTTCTACTATTTTTTCCTCTTCCATGTTTGAAAAGCTGAGCCTCATTGTATTCTTGTTGCCTCCGTTTGGAAAAAACGCTCCGCCCGGAACATAGCCGACATTATTTTCAACAGCTTTTTTCAGCATTTCCTTTGCGTCCATTTTTTCCGGAAGAACCACCCAGAGGAAAAGTCCCCCGTCCGGTCTTGTGGTTTGAATTCCTTCTGGAAAATTTGCATCTATTGTCTCAAGCATGACATTCCGTCTTTTTCTGTACAGCTCCTTTATCTTGGATATGTGCTCGTCGATGTCGTTGTTTGCAAGGAAATTGGAAACTTCCATCTGCGATACCGAATTGGTATGGACATCGGAACGCTGCTTTACTTTTACAAACATATCCATTGCCTCTTCGCCGGCGCAAACCCAACCAATTCGAATTCCGGGAGAAAGTATCTTTGAAAATGTGCCCAGATAAATGACCCTGTCGCTCTTGTCCATAGACTTAAGGCTCTTCTTGGATTCCCCTCCATATCTAAGCTCACCGTAAGGACAGTCTTCAAGGACTGCCAGACCGTATTTTTCTATGACTTCCATGAATTCCTTTCTTCTCTTGTCAGACCATGTCTTTCCTGTCGGATTCTGAAAATCGGGAATCACATATACCAATTTGATTTTGTCGTTTGAAGCCGCAATTTTTTCAAGCTCCTCGATGATCATTCCGTCATCGTCAGTTGGCACCTCGATAAAATCGCATTCGTATGCTCCCAAAGCGTTTATGGCACCAAGGTAGCTTGGGCTTTCACAAAGAACGACATCACCCTCGTCAAGGAAAACCTTTCCGGCAAAATCAAGTCCCTGCTGCGAGCCGCTGGTTATTAGAATGTCCTTGGCTTCAACGCTTGCTCCGACAGTCTCCATTCGTTTTGCTATCCATTCCCTTAAAGGTCCGTATCCTACCGGATCGTTGTACTGCAGGGCTTTTCTTCCAACGCTGTCCAAAACCTCGGTTGCAGATGCCTTGAGCGCCTCTATCGGAAACAATTCCGGGGCAGGAAGCCCTCCCGCAAAAGAAATGAGTCCCGGAACATCCGCCAGTTCGAGTATCTCCTTCATTTCCTTCGATTCCATTCTTTTCATTCTTTTCGCATACTTTTGATTTTTCATTTTCCCCTCCCGCTCACACGCCCGCTTCTACTTAATAGTCCGATTTTCAACGGGTATGGATGTTTCTTTTCATTGTACATTATTTATTAATTGTTTTCATTATATTTTACAAAATTTCAAAATACAAATTCGTCCTGTCGAATGCTGTCAGGCCCTTTTTCTTGCGCCATTTGATAAAACCCTTATGAAAAGAACTTTGAGGTAGTCACTTTCACTGTAGGCTTGGCATGTCCTGAAATCATCGGGGAGAGTGTGTTCCTCCAATACAGCAAAAGCGCGATTGGCGCTTTTGAGCCCCTCCTTGACCATTTCCTTAAAACTTTGCATGTCGAATGTTGCACAATTCGTGGATGCCAAAAGCACGCCACCGTCCTCAAGCAAGGCCGCCGCCTGTGAAACCAGTTTTCCGTAATCCCTGGGCGCACTGAAAATATTGTCTTTGGACCTGGCAAAGCTCGGAGGATCCAAAACTACAAGGTCGAAAAGAAGCCCTCTTTTCTCAGCTTTTTTGAAGTACTTGAACACGTCTTCGACAACTATCTCCCTGTCTTTTTCTCCGAGTCCGTTGAGCTCAAACTGCTCCCGAGTCCTTTCAAGGCTCCTGTTCGCAAGATCGACGCTAACAGTCTTTTTAGCTCCGCCAAGCGCCGCTGCAACCGAAAAGGCTCCCGTATACGAGAATGTGTTAAGGACTGTTTTTCCCCTTGAGTAACTTTCCTTTAGACGTCCTCTGACTTCCCTCTGATCAAGGAAGATTCCAGTCATTGCTCCCTCGTTCAAATAAACGGCGTATTTAACGCCATTTTCCTTTACAACGAGTGGAAAAACAGCCCTCTCTCCTTTAACGAAATCGTCATCGTCGACATACTTTCCGCCTTCATCGAATCTTTTTTTCTCATATATCCCTTTGGCCGCCGTCATTGATGAAAGCGCCTCGACTATTGTTTTTTTGAAACTGTAGATTCCAAGGCTATACCAGTTTATGAGGCAATATCCGTCGTACCAGTCGATGCTCATACCCCCTATGCCGTCTCCCTCTCCGTTGAAGATTCTGAAGGCGTTTGTCTCATCGTCTGTGAAATAGCGGCTTCTCTTGCCAAGCGCAGCCGCTATTTTGTTGAAAAAAAAGGATTCGTCAATTGCCTCTTTCTCTTTTCTCGAAAGCACCCAGCCGGCGCCCTTGTTCTGCCTGCCTATGTAGCCCCTGGCGAGAAAATTGCCGTTTTCGTCCTCAAGCCTCAAAAGCGACCCTTCCTCAAGCCCCTTTTCAGACCAAGATAGGTCCTTTTCACTTATAAGAGGATATCCCTGTAAATATTTTTTTGTTTTCTTTTCCCTGAGCCTCAAAACTTGTTCTTTCAATTTTTTTCCTCCGCTTCGTTCGCATTCTTGTTTACATATTCCCACCCGCCTTTAAGCGGATTCAACTCAGTCAATTGTCCCTATAGTTTTCTCCTGTTTGCCAAAACCCTCTTTGCAATCCAGACTGCTGCAAATATAAGGAAGGCAATTCCTATCAGGGGCGATGCCATGTAGAGCAGGAAAAGCGAACCGTAGGACGGCTTGATGAGAAGAAGGGAGCATGCTCCGGCAAGCAGAAAAAGCGTTGCCGTTACTTTCTTTTTTTTGCTTTTCCAAAGCCATATTGCGGATACCGCCGAAAGGGCAAAAAATGCCAGAACGGGATAGTTGTTCAGCGCCCTTTTGTTTGTCCCCAAGAAGAGTCCGCTCTTGTCAGCAAAGGTAAAAAGCCATTCCTCCTCGGGAAGACCTGTAAGCGCCGCGCGGTAAACATTCCCTCCCTCATTCTCGAGAGGAATGCTCGAATAGAGCGCGGCATCCATCCCATTTGGAAGCAGAACCTCCAGGGTCACTCTGGGCTCTCCTGAATAAAAGGATGCAGGCGTCAGGTAATAAACTTGGGAATGGATCTGGTTTATTACTTCCTGGTATCTGTATATTCCACCAATGCTCCCATACGAGACTTCAAGCATCGTTTCTTTCCCTGCCGGCAGGTCCACTGAAAAGCGCGTTCCCCAAACTTGTCCCTCGCCGCTTTCAAAATGCGATGGGCTTTTTTCAAGAGTTTCTCCACTTACAGGCTCAACCACAGGCAAGCGGCAGGAAGCCTTCCAGTTTTGCGGCATTTCATTGAAGGGCTCTGCCTTCGCGGTTTCAATCATATTCCCACCGCTTCTTCCCTCGAGCGTTCCGCTCTCTCCTATGGGAGGCGTCACGAAAATCATGTCAACCGATTTGTCTTCAGCTTCTTCGTTCCTAAGCACATAGCGGACATCGACACGCGCATCCTGATGCCAGTTTTCGTTGTCAAATGTAAATCGAACATTCTCTTCAATCATGCTTATTCCGGGATCGGGGTCGAACATGATTTTGTTGTCGTCCGGATTCTCGATTGGTATGGCCATATTCGCCCATGCCAAAACCGGAAATGCCAACGCAATGATTATTGTGCCCAAAAGCCTTTGACGTCTTTTCATCAATCTGCGCCTCTTTTCTGTATGTATTTTGCCGCCGCATGTTCAAATGAAACGACTATGCGAGGAAATTGTGGGTATACCTAT
Source organism: Clostridia bacterium (assembly GCA_035269385.1). Taxonomy (GTDB): domain Bacteria; phylum Bacillota; class Clostridia; order Peptostreptococcales; family BM714; genus BM714. The sequence goes on along the minus strand of DATFJE010000245.1, from coordinate 3,216 downwards.
TATTGAAGCATAAATAAAATCTTGAAAGGAGGGATTCCATGTCGCATTCCATAAAATCAAAAAAGCTTCTTCCACTGGTTTTGTTCTTGGCTATTGCACTAATTGCTTCAGGATGCTCAAGCGAAAAGAAAATCGAAACCGAAGAAGCTGAAATCACAGTAAAAACCGATGATGAAAAGGTTGAAATATCAAGCGATGATGAAACAGTAAAAGCCGAAATAAATCTCGAGGGCAGCGCTGATCTACCGGATGGGTATCCGGAGGATGTCTTCCCGATTTATCCGGGCAGCATCATCGTAATGTCTCAAACAATGAAGGATGACAATATTTCAAGCTATTCGGTAAGCATCAAGCACGATGACGATGTCGAAAAAGTCTACGCATATTACAAGGACATAGTCCAAAGCGGAGAGAATTTCATGGATTTGAAAACGCAAAATACATATTCGCTTGCCGGCAGCATAAGCGGCTATGATTTCGGAATAATAATAGCGCCAAACAATCTGGGCGGCGAAGAGACAACCATGGTGCAGATTTCACTGACCAACGAATGACATTGGCCGGTGCCGACAAATAGCGGCATCGGTTTACTTTATGAAGGTTGCGCATCTTTTTTCGTCACAATAAATCAATCGGAGATTGGCCTTTCTTCCAAGAACGGCCAATGTTTTGGGCGTAAAGAAGCCTATGTGGGTCTTGTCCCTTCTGTAATGCCACCCCAGGAAAGCCTTGTCGTTCACATAGTGAAAAAGGGTCATTACAGAAAGCAATCCGCCCGCTTCCATGCATTCGTACAACTCTTTAAAGGTTTCAACCGGATTTTTCAAATGCTCGAGAACCTCTGTCGAAACAATCAAATCATACCTCTTGTCCGCATATGCTTTTTCGGGGGAAAAATGCAAATCGTATATATCGGTTTCAATTCCGTACTTTTCACTCATTATGCGGGCCAGAACAGGTTCGGGCCCGCTCCCGAAATCGAGGGCGCTTCCTAAACCATCCCAGAACGGAAAAACGGCAGCCTCAAGAAAACCTTCAAGAAATGTCCTGTATCCCTCATTTTCGTATGAGTTGTCATGCTCCATGTATCGGGTTCTTTCCTCTTCATGACTTGCGTATCCTTCATCGTCAAGAAAAATGTACTCGCAAAAGGGACACGCATGATAAATCTTCTTCATTTGCTGATCTTGCAGCTTTCTTGTTTCGTTGCCGCAAATCTTGCAAAAGGTTTTTTCGCATTCCGCAATTTTCATATTTTCTTTCATATTTTGCCTTTCATGGCGGCTGTCCGGACTTTTCAATGACCGCTCTTAATCACCATTATATCAAATTAGTGTCTTCACGATTATGCGATTACGAAACTGTAACTGTATTTGTTGAAACTTTTACGGGTATAATACGTCTATAGTATAGACGAAATAACGCAAACAAATACATAAGGAGACTCTTAAATGAAAACAAAGCTACTGGCAGTCCTTTTGGCTGCAATCTTTTTAATGCCCGCCTGCAGTCCGGAGGCAATTCCTCCCGAAGAAAATAGTCATGAAGATGAAATGGAATCCATTGATTCCGTGGATTTCTCCACACCCGATAAAATCGATTCCAACCTTTCCATATTGAGGATTGAATCATTCAAGCTTCCATCAGAAGCCGAAGGATGGGAAAAACGTGAAATAAAGCGCCATTATAAGAATGATACACTCCTGAAGCTCGAGGTTGCCCTTAACGACGACAGCGGAAGGATGAGCGGTTCATCCCAATTCTATTTCAACGAAAACGGCCAGCTTTTGAAAGCTGTTTATCCGTTCAACACCTATGCATTCGAATCGGGAAAACTGCTTCATGTAACTGACGAAAACGGTTCAATTCTCGATTTTGACGAGGCATCCCTTATAAAAAGGGAAGCATACGCTTACGAAATGGCAGCCCGCTATTCAGAAATGGAGGAAAATTTCGGGTATGACCTTGAATCTAAAACAATAAGCAAAGGGGATATAAAAATAGACTATCCCGCAATCAAAAATTTCAAAGGCGAACTTTTGCAGGACTACATGAATCAAAGCCTTTCGCAATACGTCGAATCTTTTGCAAGCGATGATTGGTCCAGTGTAGACCTTGAATACTCGGTGACATACAGGGACGAGGATTATCTCAGCGTCCTGTTCAAGGGAACAGGAAATCTGGAAACCATCGGTCGAACCGTCAACATTCTAAAAAGTGTTAATCTCGACATTGGAAATACTTCAAATGAAATAACCTTCAGCAATTTCGTTTCCGACCCCCAAGGGCTAAGGCTCTTTCTCGAAGACTACACGGGGACCGGTTTGGAATACGAGGGCATGCGCTTTTACTTCTCCGGTCCCTATGTGACATTCTACTTCATGCCGCTTGACGATTCCGCAGAGGAGTTTACTGAAATTTCAGCTCCCCTCGACCTCATTGAGCCATACGTCAGCTGGGATTTCGGAGACAAGCCGGCGAGTTGAGAAGAACAGATGTCAGTTGTCAGTGGGCAGTTTGCAGTAAAAGAAAAGGCAAAAGATAAAAGCAGCTGTAGGAAAAATCAGTAGAAAGTGGAAAGTAGCAAGAAAAAACAAAATGCAAATTCAAAAAAACCAAGGACAAACATATTGAACTCGTTTGTCCTTTTTTGTACGACTTATATTTAAGTATTTCATTACAACCGTTTTTCTGCTTCCCGCTATTCTTGCCAGTTAGTTGTCAGTCGTCAGTTGTCAGTAGGCAGCCTGCAATTTGCAGTGAAAACAAAAGCATTAAATCGAAAGCCTTTCGGTGTTTTGCATTTGCTTTTAATCCTTTCCTGACATCTGCCAACTGAAATCTGATATCTGCTCTTCAATCTTTTACTGCCCACTGCAAACTGCCCGCTGTTCTTGCTTTTCAAGCATTCAGATCTATATGGCAGTACCCTCCCGGATTCTTCTTGAGATACTTCTGATGGTATTCCTCGGCCCTGCTGTAATTTTCAAGAGGAAGCACCTCTATTTGCAGCGGACCCTTATACTTTCCTGCAACCGATTCTATCCACGCCCTTGCCCTTTCGAGATCGTCGCCGTTTTCCGAATATACTCCCGACCTGTATTGAGCGCCCCTGTCGGGTCCCTGCCGGTTAAGAAGCGTAGGGTCGATTATCCGAAATAGTCTGGAAAGCAGAGTCTCAACGCTCGCAAGTCTCTCATCGTAGACAACCTTGAC
>DATFJE010000244.1:0-8107 GCA_035269385.1 Clostridia bacterium | reverse complement strand
AAAAATCGGGGCTGATTGCGGTTGCCGGTGCGGGATTCATAGGAGAACACTCGTACGCAAACAACAAATGGCCCATAGCCATTGGCAGGCCCAATGAAGACGATATTGCATTGGCAAGGGCTTTCGGAAAGAATGTCATTGGCAAAATTGCAGGAGGCGATGAATGGAAGCTGGGTTTGAAAGCGCTTGCTTTGCCTGGCGAAATTCCAAATAAGCCTGCACCTAAAATGCCCTTTATGCAATCGGTGGCGACGGAAAGATGCATAGGGTGCGGAAAATGCATAGAGGCATGCCCGGTTGGCGCAATCGACGAGAAATTGCTTTGCGACGGGGACAAATGCATCAAGTGCTGCGCATGCGTAAAGGCATGTCCCGAAAATGCCAGAGAATTGACCGACCCCATGATAGAAAAATTCTCCATTAAGCTGTCGAAAATGCCAGACAAGGATCCTGAAACGTTTTTGTAAGAAGAGCAAATGTGCAGCTTCTTTATAATTGGAATAAAAAATTCGGCAATTGGGTTTTAATATACAAGTAAAATCTCCGGCTGATTCATTCAGTCGGAGATTTTTTTATTCTGCTTAGTGATGTTTAACTTAAATATACTTGTTTGCGGTCAGCTAGAGTTAAATTCTTTCGATAATTTCTTCCTTTGCAAGCCTGGATTTCGGCAATGAGGTATTGAAGTCTGTATCAGCATGATGACCCAAGGCAACAACTATTGCCGAGGAAAAGCCTTTTTCACGAAGCCCGAACTCCTCGTCCAACACCTTCATATCGAGGCCTTCCATGGGAAGTGCGTCTATTCCAAGATGAGCCAACCCGAGCAAAAAGTTGCCGAGATTAAGATATAGCTGCTTCTCCGCCCAGTGCTGAGAGTCCTTGTAGTCATACTTGTGCAGGTCGACAAATGTTTTTCGGCCCATATGGTTGTCGTTCTTCATTTGAGGCTCTGCAAACCTTCCATCAAGGTCTTCCTTTTCCAATACGTGTCTCAAGTATTCATCGGTGATCTCCGTTTTTGCTGCGAAAACCACAACAGCAGAGGAATTTAGAACCTTTTGCTCATTAAAGCTGAAGAACCCCTGAGTGGCTTTTGAAATTCTTTTCTTGCCTTCCTCAGTGCTTGCCAACACAAAATGCCATGGCTGAACATTGGTGGATGAAGGCGACAATTGAAGCAGGGTTTCGATTTTTTCCAAATCTTCTCCCGATATTTTTTTTACGGGGTCGAATTCCTTTGTAGAGTATCTTGTGTTTAGCGCTTTAATCAAATCCATTTTTGTTCTCCTTTTTTATCATTGTAGTTTGCGGTACATCCGCAACGGTTTTAAATTACAAATTAGGTTTTCTTCTCAATATTTTTTTGTTTCGATTGGCCGAATCGATGTAACATTTATTGTTACATCGATAATTTACCACGCTTCAGTTGTAATGTCAATAGTTACAACGATATTTTTTAGTGCCGGGCGAATTATTGTAACAATTGACGTTACAACGCGTATTTGCTACAATTGCAGTGGAGGTGAAGTCATGAGAATAACATCCCGTTTCACCATAGCCATACACACAATGCTGGTTATCGCGTGTTTTTCCGATGAGCGAAAAGTGACATCAAAGTTCATAGCAGGCAGCACGAATTCGAATCCGGTGGTCATTCGAAGGCTGTTGGGGCAGTTGAAGGAGGCCGGTCTGGTTGAGGTAAAGAAGGGAGTGGGCGGCGCTTCTATCATAAAGCCGCTTAGGGACATAACTCTTCAAAATATTTTTGATGCGGTTGAGCCTGCGGATGAAAAAATTTTCGGCTTTCATGACAATCCGAATTGCGATTGCCCGGTAGGCAAAAATATCCATACAATATTGGACGGGCATCTCTTGGACATAGAACAGGCTATGTACAATAAGATGCGGCAAATTAATCTACAGGAATTACTGGAGGAGACAAAACCCTATATGTAGAATCGGATTATCATTTAATGTATGATGAAGTTTTTTTTAATGAATTGATGTTTGTACAATGAAAGGAGAATCGACATGCATTTGTTTTGGGGAGCGTTAATGGTTGCCATAGGGTTTTTTCTGTTTATTTGCGCGACGCTTAAAAGCGAGCTTCGCATATATCAGCTCTTGGTCGCCCGTTCGAGGATAATGTGGAAGGATAAGGTGTATGTATCGCACAAGGTGGCGGGCATACTGATAATTACTATGGGACTTCTTATGGCACTGGAGCTTTTATAAGGCAAGTCCCGATTTAAAATGGAATATTGAAGAAATTGAAGCAGAATGGAAAAGGATTGGGGGATGGCGATGTTCATAGATCTGACGCTGAAAGTTACTCCGGAGATGGTTGAAAAAGCCCAAGGGAATTCAAATAAGGCATTGGCAGGGCATATTGGAACACATTTCGATGTTATGGACAAAGAGTTTCCGCTGGATTATTTTGAGAGAGACGGGATTGTTTTTGACGTGATAGAAGTTATGGATAGGGAAATTTGCTCAAGTGATATAGATTTGGACATGGTTGAAAATGGCATGTTCGTCGCTTTTCATACAGGTTTTGTCGATAAAGTTGGATATGGAGGAAAGAAATACTTTTCAGAGCATCCCCAATTGTCCGATTCATTGATAGAGGCTCTTGTTGAGAAAGGGATTTCTATAATTGGAATCGATTTTGCGGGCGTGCGAAGAGGCAAGGAACACACGCCCAAGGATCAGTATTGCGCCGACAGAGGGGTTTTCATAGTGGAAAATTTATGCAACATGGGAGCGGTTCTCGGCGGTAGACCCTACAGCCGATTCGCTGCCAATACTTACCCTGTGAAGTACACGGGCATGACAGGTCTTCCGTGCAGGGTCGCGGCGAAAATATAGGATTTTTGAGTTCCGCTTTTGATATCATTGTCCTTAATAAGGATATAGTCTGTATCATATGTCGATATGGCGGATATGTTTATTTTTCTTTTAGTCAAAATACCGCTTATCGAAGCGAGAATACCCACCAAAGAAAAGTCGAGAGGGCCAAGTATCTTAAAATTTTACAATATTTCTCATTTTACATATGCAGGCACATTTTTTTTCAGGGCAAACAAGCGACAATTCCTATGGTCATTTCGTCCCCAATCTTGCCGCTTAGGGAGCGGACCGCGGATATTCTATTTTTCTACAGGGTATCCGGCATCGACCCAGGCCTTGTAGTTGCCTTCAAGCCTGTAAACATTCTTGAAGCCTGCGTCGACAAGCTTTTGTGCGCCAAGTATGGATGCACTGTCGACATGGCAGTAGACAAGATATGTTTTTTCCTTGTCCAAAGCCGGAATTGCTTCATCAAGGCTCCCGTCGCCCACGTAATAGTTGATTGCCATGGGTAAATGGCCTTCGGCATATTTTGGGGACACATCAATGACAATCAAGTCATCGGTGGAATCCATAAGTGCTTTGGCTTCTTCTGGGGAAATATCCACATAACCCTCTGTGATTTCAGTTTCTTCCATAGAGGCTTCTTCCATTTCGGTTTTCTCCATAGAAGCCTCTTCTTCTGGGGAAGTCGGCTCTTGGCCGCTGCACCCAGCAATCAAAACGATTGCCAAAACAAAAATTATCAAACTGATTGGTTTTCTTTTCATGATTTTTCTCCTTTCCCTTCGTTCGGAAAATGAAGGGCATCATATGAATAGCTGATCACAAAAGTTCTTAGCCGTATTATGATACCCGGGATTGCAAAAGGGAAACATTACGGACTGGGCAGGGAGAGCTTGACAGGGATTAAAACTCGCAGAAACAAGAATGTTTCAGAAGCACAGGGAATTGTAAATTTGTGTATGGTTTCTTGCATGGAGGAAGATTGCAGTTAAGCTTTTAGAATATGACGATTTGTCCAATCGAATTGTATAATGGGAATGGCCAAGCAAATCGCAAGTATTTCAAAAGAGAAAGGAACAACAAAAATGTACTATCTGCCAATATTTATTATCGTCATGTCTAATGTGGCTTATCATCTAAGCGCAAAAAGTGTTCCAAAGGAGATGGACTCTCTCTTTTTCCTGTCGCTTCTCTACTTGGTAGCTGGATGCGTGTCTTTTGCAATTTTTATCCTTAAACCGGAATCGGGCCTTAGCAACGTGCATGCACAGATAAGGTACATAAACTGGGTGCCTTTTCTGTTTGCCTTTGGGATAATCGGTTTGGAGCTTGGCAATATTCTTATGTACCGGGTGGGATGGAATATGAGCGTGGGGTCGCTGGTTGCCAACATATTGCTTGGGATTGCGCTGATTGCAATAGGGTATTTCTTGTACAAGGAGAGCATAAGCATGAAGCAAATGGCGGGAATCGCTTTTTGCATGATTGGGCTTGTTCTTATAAACAGAAGCTGACAAGTGCCATGCCGGGAAAAGCGGATAAGCTGTTGTAGTTGCTAGACAGGCTTCTGAAACATTTATATGATGAAAGTGAACCGAAGGGATTCGCTTGAAGAGAAAATGCCGTATATGAAAAAAATTGGGGAGGACTTGTGGAAATGAATCAACTGAAATTGCTGTGCCTTGGCGACAGCCTGACAGAGGGCTACGACATAGAGCCGAATCATTGCTGGGTCACTCTTTTGAAGGAAAGAGAAGGCTGGGATGTTACAAATGCCGGAATAAGCGGAGACATGACTGCGGGTATGCTCGCCAGGTTGCCGCTTGCATTGGACAAGAAAGAGTACACCCACGTTTTTATAATGGGCGGGACAAATGATGTAGAGTTCGGGCTTTCGCCCAACCATATTATTTCGAATATCAAGGCGATTATGAGGCAATTGAGATACATGGACATTCAATATACGATAGGAATTCCGATTCCGTTTGACTGCAAGAGTTCAACATTGACAAGGTTCGAGTACGTTAGCGACGGATTAGTTTTCAGCAAAAAGATTGACGAATATTGTGATGAGCTGAAATCTTTTCTTGAAGGGGATGAAGCCGACTATATCGATTTAAGGGATTGCTTCAGAGATGGAACCGGGCGAATTCGGTCCGAATTTTTTCTGCTTGACGGCGTTCATCCCAACAGGGACGGGCACGAGCTTGTTTACGGAAAGATATTGGAATACTATTCGAATCTATAATTTGATGGATTTCCGGGGGAGGCAGTTTGTTTTTTCTTTCTGCCGGAATTTAAAGGAGAATCGACATGCATTTGTTTTGGGGAGCGTTAATGGTTGCCATAGGGCTTTTTCTGTTTATATGCGCGAGTCTGAAAAGTCAACTGCGCATATATCAGCTCTTGGTCGCCCGTTCGAGGATTATGTGGAAGAATAAGGTGTATGTGTCGCACAAGGTGGCGGGCATACTGATAATAACTATGGGATTGCTTATGGCACTGAAATTACTTTAAGATGAAAATCAAAAATGGAAATACTGCAATAATTAAGGGAAGCCATTGGGCTTCCCTTGTTTTATCTTTCTTAAGCCAATTCTATTTTTTGAAGAAGGTTCCCAAAAGCCCCCTTGCGATTTCCCTTCCCATCTTGCTGCTGAGGGAGCGCACGGCGGATTTTCCTGCGGCTTCGAAGAGCTCCATTCCAATGTTCTTTTCCTTCCTGCCTTTTTTCTTTATTTGTTTCTCCTCAGAAGCCATAGGCATTCTAGACTCAAGAACTTCATATGCCGATTCGCGGTCATAGGGGGTTTTGTATTTTTCCAGATTTGTTTTCTTTGACAGGAGAGCAGAAACGGTGTCGCTCGAGGCCGGGCCAATCTTGCTTTGCGGTGGTCTTATGAGAACGCGGTCAACTGGCGCAGGGATTCCTTTTTCATCGAGGAATGAAACGAGAGCTTCCCCCACTCCGAGCTGGGGTATGACTTCCATAGCGTCAATATTCGGGTTTTCGCGAAATGAATCCGCGGCCGCTTTAAGCGCTCGCCTTTCTTTCGGGGTGTATGCCCTGAGAGCGTGCTGTATTCTGTTTCCCAGCTGGCTCATGATGTCCTCGGGGATGTCCTTCGGGTTTTGGGTTATGAAGTAAAGCCCTATTCCCTTTGATCTTATAAGTTTTACAACTTGCTCCATGCGCTGTAGAAGAAACTTTCCGGCTTCATCGAAAAGAATGTGTGCCTCATCTATAAAGATGACTGCCTGGGGTTTTTCAAGGTCGCCAACTTCGGGCATGTTTTCATAGAACTCTGAAATCATCCAAAGAAGCATTGCGGAATAGGCCATGGGATTTTCGAAAAGCTCCTGGCCGCTTATGAGTTGAATTTTGCCCCTGCCGTCAGAGTCGGTCTTCAATAAATCGAATAAATCCAGAGCCGGTTCTCCGAAGAAGAGGTCTCCTCCTTGTATGGAAAGCCGCGAAACTTTTCTTTGAATTGCCGATATGCTTTGTTTTGCAACCAAGCCGTATTCCTTGCTTATAGCCTTGTCGTTTTCATAGGCATGACCAAGCACGGAATTCAAGTCTTTTAAATCCAGGAGCAAAAGATTTTCTTCGTCCGCCATCTTGAACAGTATTTCGAGTACGCCCTGCTGGGTGTCGTTTAAATCAAGTAGACGGCCCAATATCAGGGGGCCCATCTCAGAGACCGTGGTTCTAATAGGTATTCCGTTTTCTCCAAAAATGTCCCAAGGAACTACAGGATAGGATTTGAATTCATAATCGTCGATACCAATGAAATCGAGCCGTTCATCGATTTTGGGGTGGGCTTTGCCAGGCTCTGCGAGACCGGTGAGGTCACCCTTCACATCGAGAAGTATGACAGGAACGCCCCTGTCGCTGAAGGCTTCCGCCAAAACCTGAAGTGTTACTGTCTTTCCGGTTCCGGTGGCGCCTGTTACGAGTCCGTGGCGGTTGCCCATGCGCGGAAGCATGAAGCTTTTTTCGACGTTTGATTTTCCAATCAGCATTTTGTTGTTTTCCATAGTTTTCTCCTTAGGATGGTTTTATCGCATTACTTTTAAACTACCCAATAAAAGGGAATAAAAATCAGGTGATTAAAAAAACGAATGTAGAGGTATTAATAAAAAAAACAAGGAGGATTTGATATGGCAGGAAAATTTGAGGTATACAAGGATGCAAGAGGCGAATACCGGTTCAGGCTAAAGGCTTCAAACGGGCAGGTGATTGCAACCGGAGAAGGCTACAAGACGAAGGCAAGTTGCATGAATGGAATCGAGTCCATAAAGAAGAACGCGCCTGAGGCTAAGGTGGTTGAAGTAGAGTAGATTGAAGCGACGACTGATGGGAATGCTGACTCTGGCTTTCTCATCAGTTTTTTGTTTGGAGAAATATCGTGGAGGCATACAATGGAGGTGACCATATGAAAGCGGTAGCTGAAATAGACATAGCCGCTGTAAAGGAAATTGTCTGGGAGGCGATAACCGATATAGAGGGCTCGAAGGACTTCATATCGGGTATCAAGGATATTGAGGTTTTGGAAAAACCTGCAGATTCATTTGCCGGATTCAAATGGAGAGAGACCAGAACCATGTTCGGCAAGGAGGCAACCGAAATCATGTGGGTGACAGATGCCGAAAAGAACAAGTTCTATAAGACTCGTGCTGAAAGCCACGGAGCCATTTACAGTACGATTGTATCAATAGAGGAAATAAAGGACGGTTGCACGCTTAGGATGGAATTCGAGAGCGAGGCGGTGTCGGTTGCCGGGAGGCTCATGAATCTTTTTTTCGGCGGGATCATGGTCAAGTCTACAAGAAAGATGGTGCTGGAGGATCTTGAGGACATAAAGAAATTCGTGGAAGTGAAAGTTGGCTAAATATATTTAAAAAGCCCGATTGGATATGGTAATTCAATCGGGCTTTTTAAATAGAGCTCTTGAAGTGGCGATTTTTATGAATATTTTCGGATCAGCGTATATTCGGCATATTTTTCAAGTAGCCAATAAAAGCTGCGGTTTTCATCATGGCTGCAAGAATGACCGATGCAAGGCTGAGTGCAGATTCCGGCATAAGGAAGACAATCACGATCGCGAATGTGAATGCGAAGGTCGCGCCCTTTCCAAGGCGGTTTGACGGCATGACTGATAAATCCTCCTTGAAATATACCAATGCGCCCGCAACTATCAGTGTTGACTCGATAAAGAGCATCAAAAGGAATATTACTCCCGGG
>DATFJE010000243.1:0-4539 GCA_035269385.1 Clostridia bacterium | reverse complement strand
CTTTTCAAGTCGTTGAATTGATTGTCCAATTCCTGCGATGTCATTTCACGCAATTTTTTAGTTTTCATTAGCTTCACCACCTTTTTCAACCGAACTTTCCCTGCTTACAAATTTGCATCTGATGGGCAATTTATGCGCTGCCAATCTCAAAGCCTCTCTTGCCACTTCTTCGCTGACACCAGACAATTCAAACATTATTCTTCCCGGCTTTACTACTGCAACCCAATATTCAGGAGAACCTTTACCGGCTCCCATTCGGGTTTCAGCAGGCTTTTGTGTTACAGGCTTGTGCGGGAAAATCTTAATCCAAACCTTTCCGCCCCTTTTCATGTATCGCGTCATTGCGATACGTGCCGCTTCTATCTGATTAGAAGTTATCCATGCGGGTTCCATGGCCATCAAACCGTATTCGCCATATGAAATATCATTACCTTTGTTGGCTTTGCCTTTCATTCTGCCTCTAAAAACTTTACGTCGCTTGACTCGTTTAGGCATTAACATGATGCTTTCCTCCTTCCCAATTGCTGCTATTATTTATTGCTTTTCCTCGGTCTTCTGGTTTTTTTCCGAGGCGGTCTTTTGCTGTTTTTATCAACAACTTCATCTTTAGCCATTCCTTGAAGAATTTCGCCCTTGTATATCCATACCTTTACGCCAATTTTACCGTAAGTGGTGTTTGCTTCAGCAAAACCGTATTCGATGTTGGCTCTCAAAGTCTGAAGAGGCACATTTCCTTGGCTGTAGTTTTCAGTTCTGGCGATTTCCGCTCCGCCCAAACGTCCTGAAACCATAATCTTTATTCCCTGGGCTCCCGATTTCATGGCTCTGCCCATTGCCTGCTTCATTGCCCTCCTGAAGGAAACCCTTCTTTCAAGCGAAAAAGCAACGCTTTCTGCTACCAGCTGAGCATTTCTGTCAGGTCTGGCAACTTCTGAAATATCGATATATACTGTCTTGCCGGTCAATTTTTCCAATTCCTTCTTGAGAGCCTCAATCAGCTCTCCGCCTCTTCCTACAACCATTCCAGGTTTGGAAGTGAAAATATTGATGTTGACTTTATTGTTTGCTTTTCTTGCAATGGAAATTTTTGCAACTCCCGATGTATACAGTTTTTTCTTTACAAACTCCCTGATCTTATAGTCTTCAACTAAAAGGTCGGCGAAATTTTTCTTGTTTGCGTACCATTTAGAGTCCCAATCCTTTATGATTCCAACTCTCAATCCGTGCGGACTAACTTTTTGACCCATGAATTTCCCCTCCTTTACGCTTTCTCTTTCAATACAACACCGACATGGCTGGTTCTTCTGAGAACCGGGTTTGCCCTACCCATGGAACCGGCATTCCACCTCTTCATGTGCGGTCCCTTATTCGCATATATCTCTGCGATATAGAGTTTTTCAGTATCCATTTCATGATTGTTTTCAGCATTGGCTTTTGCTGATTTGATTACCTTTTCAAACACTCTCGCGCCTTTGTTCGGCGTGTATTTCAGTATCGCCAAGGCTTCATCTACATTTTTCCCTCTCACCATAGCGGCAATCGGTTGAATTTTTCTGAATGAAACTCTGACGTATTTAGCTATCGCTTTCGCTTCCACAGCAATACCTCCTTCCGATACTTTTCACTGATATTACTTGACTTTGCTGCTCCTGTCCCCTGCGTGGCCTCTGAAAGTTCTAGTAGGTGCAAACTCTCCAAGCTTGTGTCCAATCATGTCCTCTGTAACATAGACAGGCACATGCTTTCTGCCATCGTATACCGCAACGGTATGTCCGATCATTTGCGGGAATATTGTCGAAGCTCTCGACCATGTCTTTATTACACGTTTTTCATTTTTATCATTCATCTCTTCAATTCTTCTGAGGAGTTTCTGATCAATAAAAGGTCCTTTTTTAAGAGATCTTCCCATTCTTGGTGTTCCTCCCTTCAGCTGTTTCTTTGATTATTCATGCTTGCCGTTTATTATTTTCTCTTATTGACAATCTGCTTGTCCGAAGCCTTTCCTTTTTTACGGGTTTTATAACCTATTGCAGGTTTGCCCCAAGGAGTCATCGGTGACGGTCTTCCAATCGGAGCACGTCCTTCTCCACCACCATGCGGGTGATCGTTCGGGTTCATTACCGATCCTCTTACCGTCGGGCGGATTCCCATATGCCTTTTCTTGCCCGCCTTGCCTATGTTTAGATTTTCGTGGTCCAAGTTTCCAACCTGCCCTATTGTTGCACGGCACTCTATTCGAACTCTTCTCACTTCTCCGGAAGGCAGTCTGACCAATGCATGCTTGCCTTCTTTTGCCATAAGCTGAGCGGAGTTGCCTGCGGACCTTACCATTTGTCCGCCTTTTCCGGGCTTCAATTCAATGTTGTGAATGGTTGTACCCAAAGGTATATTTCCCAATTCCATTGCGTTGCCAGGCTTTATGTCCGCATTTTTCCCACTCATAACCTTGTCGCCAACTTTAATTTTGTTGGGAGCGAGTATATAACGTTTTTCTCCATCGGCATATGCAATGAGCGCAATGTTTGCCGAACGGTTGGGATCGTACTCTATGGCTTCGACTTTCGCCGGTACATCATCCTTGGTTCTCTTGAAGTCGATAATTCTGTATTTTATTTTTGCTCCGCCGCCTCTGTGGCGAACAGTTATTTTACCCTGATTGTTTCTTCCGGAATGCTTTTTCAAGGTTACAACCAAAGATTTTTCGGGTTTCTTTTTAGTTATATCCTCGAAGGTTGAAACTGTCATTTGTCTCAATCCAGGAGAAGTGGGCCTGAAGCTCTTGATTCCCATAACTTCTTACCTCCTTTTGCTATTAAGTCCTTTTATATGCCTTCAAAGAATTCGATTTCTTTGCTTTCATCAGTCAATTTAATGATGGCTTTTTTCCAATCGGAACGTTTTCCGACAAATTTGCCCATACGCTTGACTTTTCCTGTCATGTTCATTGTGCTGACCTTGTCGACTTTGACGTCGAAGATTTCTTCGACTGCTTGCTTTATTTGTGTCTTGTTTGCTCTTTTGTCGACTTTGAAGGTGTACTTTTTATCTGTCATTCCATCCATGCTGCGCTCAGTTACGATGGGTTTCAAAATGATATCATAAGGTGTTCTCATTACGCATACACCTCCTCAATTTTCTTTGCAGCCTCTTTCGTGATTATGCATGAATCACTGTTGAGAATTTCATAAACATTCATTCTTCCAACATAAGTGGTTTGTACTCCCGGTATGTTGGCGGATGATTTTATCACATTGGCGTTCGAATCGTCCATTATGATTATTGGTTTTCTTCCCGCTTTTACATTTGCGAGTATGCTTATCATTTCTTTTGTTTTTGGTGCTTCAAGCATCAATTCATCCAATACTATCAATTCATTGAGAGCCACTTTAGATGTGAGAGCCGACTTCATTGCCGCCCTTTTCATCTTCTTTGGAATTTTGTAGCTGTAGTCCCTTGGTTTCGGCGCAAATACAACTCCGCCACCAACCCAGTTCGGCTGACGCGTGCTTCCAGCTCTCGCTCTACCGGTTCCTTTTTGTTTCCAAGGCTTGCGGCCTCCGCCTCTCACCTCTGCTCTTGTTTTAGCCGATTGTGTTCCCTGTCTCTGGTTTGCCAAATAGTTTTTAACAGCCTCATAGAGTACGTGTTCATTTATTTCAGCTCCGAAAACACTGTCATTCAATTCTATTTCATCGACTTTTTCTCCTGAAACATTCAATATATCCAATTTAGGCACTTTAAACCCTCCTTTCTTCAAGAACAGGCATTACCTGCCATTCTTTACACTTTCTTTGATTGTTATGATGCCTTTCTTAGGTCCGGGTACCGCACCTTTTACAAGCAAAAGGTTCCTGTCCATGTCCACTCTCACAACCTGCAGGTTCTTTACAGTAACTTGCTCGTTGCCCATTCTTCCGGCCATGTGCATTCCCTTGAATACTCTTGATGGCGAAGCTGAAGATCCTAACGAACCGGCCGCCCTGTGGAACTTGGAACCGTGTGTTTTGGGTCCTCTGCTCTGATTGTACCTTTTGATGGTTCCTTGTGTCCCCTTGCCTTTTGAGATCCCGGTTACATTAATGAAGTCTCCCTCTTTGAATGTATCCACGCTTATTACTTGTCCCACTTTGTACTCAGAAGCATTTTCCACTCTGAATTCAACAAGGTTTCTTTTCGTGTCAACGCCGGCTTTGTCGTAATGGCCTCTTGTAGGTTTGTTCACCTTTGATTCCTTGACGTCGCCAAATCCGATTTGGATGGCTTCGTATCCGTCAGTGTCCATTGTCTTCACCTGAACAACGACCATAGGGGTCGCTTCGATAACCGATACCGGCACCAAGCTTCCGTCTTCCTTGAATACTTGAGTCATTCCAATTTTCTTTCCTAAAATTCCTTTCATTCTTGCACCTCCCATTAATCTTACAGCGGATTGCCGCAGCAATCGTACTAAAACATTGGGTTAAAAAAACCTGTATCTTAGTCGTTGCAATTATAGTTTGATTTCGATGTCCACACCAGCCGGAAGATCCAATCTCATGA
>DATFJE010000242.1:0-2170 GCA_035269385.1 Clostridia bacterium | reverse complement strand
TCCGAATTCCCCGAGAACACCGATTGATGAAAGTCAATTGACAGAATACCAGGGATTGGAAGATGCTGAAAAACAGACGTATTGGAATAAGCTGTGGCGAAATCCCATTGTAAGCGACACATACGAACCTGGTTCAACGTTCAAATTGATTACAGCGGCAATGTCCTTGGAGGAAAATATCGCTAGGCCGGACACTTTGTTTTATGCAACAGGGTCAATCAATGTAGCGGGTCAAAACATAAGGTGTTGGCGTTACTACAGGCCCCATGGAGAACAAACACTCACTGAAGCTCTTGAGAATTCATGTAATCCCGTATTTGTAGAGTTGTCGCAAAAGCTTGGAGAGGAAAAATTCTACAAGTATCTGGAGGCTTTCGGATTCAGGGGAAAGACAGGCATAGAGTTGCCTGGAGAATCGGGCGGATTGACAATTCCAATCGAAAAGGCAGGACCGGTAGAACTTGCAACGATGTCTTTCGGACATGGTTTGTCTATAACACCTATTCAGCTTTTGACAGCGGTTTCGGCACTTGCAAATGATGGCAGACTTATGGAACCGAGATTGATTTCCGGGCTGGCCGACAACGATGGTAATATCGTAGAGACATTTGAACCGGTTTTCAAGAGACAGGTGGTTTCACAAAGCACTTCGATGGAAGTCAGATTGATGATGGAAAGTGTTGTTTTCAACGGATCCGGAAAAGAAGCCTACATACCGGGATATAGAGTTGGCGGAAAGACCGGTACAGCTGAAAAACTTGTAGACGGCGCTTATGACGAGGATAAGGTAATAGCTTCGTTTATCGCAGTAGCACCCGTAGATGATCCAAAGCTGGCTATATTGATAGTGATTGACGAACCGAAAGAAAGCCATTTTGGAAGTTTGACAGCTGCTCCTTTGGCAAAGGAAATATTAGAAAAAAGTTTGATACGCATGGCGGTTGAACCAGTGTTTACTGAAGCTGAACTTGAAATAATTAATAATGATTCGATTGTAGTTCCTGATTTGAACGGAATGGATGCCAGTGATGCAGTTGCCAAACTTGAGTCGATGGGTTTGAGATGCGAGGTAGTGCCTGAAATCGAAAACCTTGACGAAAATCATAAGGTTTTGGAGCAATATCCTTATGCAGGATTTGAAGCAAGGGAGGGTTACAGTGTCATCATATATGTGGAGTGAGGAACATGTGAATATGGTATAATGTTTAAGATGGCAATTTGAACAGCGAATTGCCTTCTTTAATTATGAATGGATGAAGGTGAATATGAATGAGGCTCGGAGAATTGATCAAAAATGAGGATTATTTTTCTTGTACTGGGGGAAAGGGACTGGATTCAATTGTCGAAAATATCGTTTGTGATTCTAGAAAAGTTGCACCTGGCGATTGTTTTATTTGCATAAAGGGTTTTGAAAGCGACGGCCATGAATATATTCCCCAAGCTTATAAAAATGGATCGCGAGTTTTTGTTGTTGAAGATTTGTCTTGGATAAAAAAAATCGTGATCGAATATCCTGATGCGGCGATTTTGCTTGTCGACGATTCAAGAATTATGCTTTCAACCATGTCCGACCGTTTTTTTGGCAGTCCTTCAAAAAAAATAACTGTTGTGGGTGTCACAGGCACAAACGGCAAGACTTCAGTTGCGAATTATTTATTCAATGCTCTAAGGAAATTGGGACTGTCAACTGGCATGATTGGAACGATTGATATACGCATGAATGATGAAATTTCGACGTCTATCAGAACGACCCCGGAATCTAATGAACTGCAGAAGATCTTTAAGACAATGCTCGATAAAGGGATTGAATATGTTGTGATGGAAGTATCCTCGCATGCACTTACTCTTTCAAGGGTAAAGGATATTGATTTCGACATATCTGTTTTCACCAATCTTACACAAGACCATCTCGATTTTCACAAGACGATGAAAAATTATGCAGATGCAAAATACATGCTTATGAAAAAATCAAATAAGGTTTCGATTGTAAACATTGACGACGAGTACGGAAATGAATATATGAACGCTTTGACAAATGAAGGAAAGAGGGTTTTGACTTATGGAATGCAAGACAAAGCTGACATTTTTTCAAAAAAAAGTGAAACATATGGAACAACTACAATAAAGTCACGATTTGGTGAATTTGAAATAAAGTCTTCAAGCAGGTTTG
>DATFJE010000241.1:0-2368 GCA_035269385.1 Clostridia bacterium | reverse complement strand
AATATTGGAGAAACTGTTACAGTGATGGGATGGGTGCAGAAACGCAGGGATCTTGGCGGCGTCATTTTCATTGATTTGCGTGATGTTTCCGGGATTGTGCAGGTTGTCATAGACGCTGGGAGCATTGGGAATGAAAATTTCTCAAAAGGTGAATCAATAAGGAATGAATATGTGGCAGCTGTTTCCGGCAGGCTTGAAAGGCGTGATGAAGAAACCGTAAACAGAAACATACCGACAGGAACAATAGATGTTAGAGCTGCCGAGCTTCGAATTTTAAACAAGTCAAAAACTCCTCCCTTCATCCTCGATGAATATGTGGATGTGAGGGAAGAACTGAGGCTAAAGTACAGGTATCTTGATTTGAGAAGAAAAGAAATGCTTGATAATCTTAAAACAAGGCAGTCGGTGCTTTCTTCAATAAGGAGTTATTTTGAGGGAAAAGACTTCATGGAGATAGAAACCCCGATACTTACCAAGAGCACACCGGAGGGTGCGAGGGATTATCTTGTTCCCAGCAGGGTTTCAAAAGGGACTTTTTATGCATTGCCGCAATCGCCTCAAATATACAAGCAATTGTTGATGGTTTCCGGCGTCGACAAGTATTATCAAGTTGCAAAATGCTTCAGGGATGAGGACTTGAGGTCTGACCGTCAGCCTGAATTTACCCAGATAGATATGGAAATGAGTTTCGTCGACCAAGAGGATGTAATTTGCATACTTGAGGAATTGTTTGCCAAAATTTTAAAAAAGACAAAGGGAATTGATTTGAAGACGCCTTTCCCGAGAATGACTTATGAAGAATCAATGGACAAGTATGGATTTGACAAGCCGGACTTGAGATTTGACATGCCAATGGTTGATCTGACTGAAATAATGAAGGTATGCAGCTTTGAAGTTTTTCGAAAGGTTGTTGACCGGGGAGGCATAGTCAAGGGTTTGTGCATAAAAGGCGGAAATGAGTTGACTAGGACTCAAATAGAGCATCTAACAGAAAAAGCTTTTGAGTTCGGAGGCAAAGGAATGGCTTGGATTGCTATTGAGCCCGACGGAAGTTTGAGGTCTGTATTGACTAAATATTTTTCAGAAGAAGACATGGTTAAAATTATTGAAAAACTTGAGGCTAAACCTGGAGATATGATAATTTTCAGTGCAGACGACAAGGAAAAGGCAAGAAATATTCTTGGGAGTCTGCGTCTCGAAATAGCCGATGTATTGGGGTTTAAGAATGAAAACAAATTTGCTTTTGCCGTTGTCACCGATTTTCCCTTGCTCGAATGGTCTGAGGAAGAAAAAAGATACATTGCGATGCACCACCCGTTCACTATGCCAAATGACGAGGATATTGAACTTTTGAAAACCAATCCGGAGGATGTAAGGGCCAAATCATACGATATTGTTTTGAATGGAATAGAGCTGGGGAGCGGAAGCATAAGAATCCACCAAAGTGAAATACAGTCAAAGATATTTGAACTTCTGGGTTTTGAATCAGACGAGGCAAAGGAAAGGTTTGGATTTTTGCTCAAGGCTTTCGATTACGGAACACCGCCTCATGGAGGATTTGCATTCGGTCTTGACAGGCTGATAATGATAATTGCGGGAGCGCCGAATATTAGAGAAGTCATAGCTTTTCCAAAATTGAGAGATGCATCCTGTCCAATGATCGACACACCTTCAAAGGTTGCCGCAAATCAGTTGATTGATCTCGATCTGCTGCTTGCGCTTTCAGAAATAAACGATGTTGGAGGAGAAGATGCAATAGCCGAGGAAATGCTTGAACACATAGCAAATCTTTCGAAACTGAATGTGGAAGATGATGAAAGAGCCGAATTGGCGAAGAATCTAACCGACATTATTGCTTTTGCAAATCAATTGGACACCGTTGAAATGGGAGAGGTTGATCCTCTTTCTTATATCATAGACAGCAGCAACGTATTCAGAAAAGACGAAGTGAAATCTTCTTTGCCGGTTGAAGAAGTTTTGAAAAACGCTTCAGTTAAAAAGAGTGATTGTTTTTATGTGCCGCAAAGCATATAGCGAAAACTGAGCGCAAGGAGGGGTGGAAAATGAAAATTATTGATATGGACATAATGACAATGAGAAAGGCTCTTTTGTCAAAAGAGATATCTTCTGTTGAAGTAACAAAAGAATATCTTTCACGCATAAATGAAAAGGACAGGGATATATCGGCTTATTTATATGTGAACAACTTGAATGCATTAAAAAAATCGGAGGAAATAGACAAGAAATTGTCGAATGGATTGGATGTTGGAGTTCTTGCAGGCATTCCGATGGCGCTGAAGGACAATATTTGCACTGTTGACATGCCGACTACCTGCGGTTCGAGAATGCTTGAGAAATACAAATCGCC
>DATFJE010000240.1:0-2974 GCA_035269385.1 Clostridia bacterium | reverse complement strand
TTAAATGCGACCAAACGCTTTTGCCGTGGTGGTACTATTTAACCGAGAAACAATTGAAATTGTCTACACAGGGGACAGGAAAAAACGACAAGAGGAGCAAAAGGCAATGTAAGTACTTTTTGAAATAACAGGTTTGATGGGCAATACGCGTTGAAAGCAGGCAGATATGGGTCTATTTTCATGTCGTTGGATTTTAAAGATATTGCAAAGAGGGAAACGGGGGGTGCAGACAAAATAGATGAAGTTATTATAATAACTTCATACTTGCAACAAAGGTGATATAATCAATATATGGATAAATTAAACATAAAGGAGAAAAGAACCATGTACTATGCGCATTCTGGGTTAAATTCAGATAAAAGTGATTGGCAAACGTTAAAAGACCATCTGATAAATGTGTCAGAAATAGCTGGGGGCTTTGCTGACATTTTTAGTGCAAGGGAAATTGCTGAGATGGCTGGGTTGCTGCATGATATAGGTAAATATTCAATTGAATTTCAGACAAGGTTGGAAGGAATGAATATAAGAGTCAATCATTCTTCAGCAGGGGCAAAGGAAGCTGTGGAAATGTTTGGCAAATTGTGGGGAATTTCATTGGCGTATGCAATATCGGGACATCATGGAGGTATTCCAAACGGCGGTTGTATTTCACCTTCAGATTTGCAGTCAAGATTACAAGCTGAAATAAAAGACTATTCGGCATATGAATTGGAAATACGCGAGTTGTTGAAAAAAACCTTGAATAATCGGACTTTGGAAATTGATAAAAGATTGGTTCAATTTCAGATGGCTAATTTTACAAGGATGATTTATTCATGTTTAGTGGATGCTGATTTTTTAGATACGGAAAGAGTTCTTGACAAGGAAAGATCTGATTTTAGACTTTCAAGTAAGAATGTAATGAAACTATTACCTAAATTTCAAAAGCATATGAAGGGTTTATCAGAAAAAGCTGCTGATTCAGAAATAAATATATATAGAGAATATATTAATGAATGCTGTAGCAAAAGAGGTAAAATGGAACAGGGAGTGTTTAGTTTGACGGTGCCCACGGGTGGAGGCAAGACTTTGGCATCCATGGCATTTGCATTGCATCATGCAAAAAAACACAGATTAAGTCGTATCATTTATGTTATTCCTTACACAAGTATTATCGAACAAAATGCAAGTGTATTTAGAAAAATTTTTGGAGAAGAGAATGTTTTGGAGCATCATAGTTCTTATCAATTTGAAGATTATGCTGACGCTGATGAAGAGATGACAAATGGTTTTCACAACAGCCTGCGTCTTGCTACAGAAAATTGGGAATGTCCGATAATTGTCACTACCAATGTTCAGTTCTTTGAATCCTTGTTTTCAAATAAGCCTTCAAAATGCCGGAAATTGCATAACATAACAAATAGCGTAATAATTCTCGATGAGGCCCAAATGCTTCCATACGAATATTTGAAACCGGCGGTGTCAATGCTGAGTGACCTTACCTTGAATTATAATTCTTCCGTTGTATTATGCACAGCTACTCAACCCGTTCTTGACCCGTTTTTTTCAAAAAATCTAAAAGTTTCTGAAATTGTAGGCAACCAAGAAAGAATGGCAAAAGCGTTTAAAAGGGTTAAGGTCGAGTATAGTGGGAATCTTTCTGATGAAATGCTTAAAGAAAGGATTTTGAAACAAAAGCAGGTACTTTGCATTGTAAATACTAGAAGGCATGCGGCAAAACTATATGAATCGATAAAAGGGAAAGCAATTCACTTGAGTGCGAGGATGTGTCCGAAACACAGAAGGCATGTATTAAAGAAAATCAACAAATTATTGGATGAGAATCGCCAATGCAGGGTTGTTTCGACACAATTGATTGAAGCTGGAGTGGATATAGATTTTCCGGTTGTCTACAGAGCGATGGCGGGTTTAGATTCTATTGCTCAGGCATCGGGAAGATGCAATAGAGAAGCTTCAATTGAAAAAGGCAGCGTATTCGTTTTTGAGCCTGAAAAGATTGGGATGCCTGGAGGTTGGTTGTCGGGAACAGCTGCAAGTGGCAGGGAAGCAATAAGAAATTTGGAATCGAAAGATGACATACTTGATGCAAAAAGCATTAAAAAGTATTTCGAATTGTTATATTGGAAAGATGAAAAACTTTTGGACAAAAAAGAAATACTTAAAAGGACAAATCATATATCCAAGGAATTTATTTATCCTTTTAAAGATATAGCGGAGGACTTTAAATTGATTGAAAATGATATGTTTTCAATTATTGTTCCTTATGAAAGTGATTTGGATGAATATAAATTGCTTGAATTTGAATCGACATTGAAAAAAATGAAATTTTCACAATACAAGAAAGGAGTGATAAAAGAGTTGCAGCCGTATACAGTTCAAGTCTACAGGCATGAATTCAAAAAACTCAATGAAGCGGGCGCATTGGAACAGCCGGCAGATGGTGTTTATCTGCTTGCAAGAAGTGACTTGTACAATTTGGATACGGGATTGCAAATACCAAATATTGAGTATGGTTTGGGGCAGGAATTAGTATTTTAGGAGGTGAGTGAATGGAGTATGGGGTCAGAATTAGAGCGTGGGGAGATTGGGCTTGTTTCACAAGGCCAGAAATGAAGGTTGAAAGAGTGAGTTACGATGTAATGACACCTTCGGCTGCAAGAGGAATACTTGAAGCAATTCATTGGAAACCAGCAATACGCTGGGTCATTGATGCTATATACGTTGAGAAGCCTGTGTGTTTTGAAAACATAAGGCGAAATGAAGTTGAAAGCAAGATTTCCGATAAGAAAGCAAAAGGTATTATTAATGGAAATCAGGTAAAGAATTTTTATATTGTAAGCGTAAATCATAGCACACATTGACAAATAATAAAGCCAGCGCTTGATACTCTCGCTGGCGGCAATCAATCTTTACTTATGTTTTTTCTGACGCTTTCGGGTAATGAATCTGACCATGGCAAACAAGCCTCAAGAGC
>DATFJE010000239.1:0-15271 GCA_035269385.1 Clostridia bacterium | reverse complement strand
TATGTTGGCAACATTGTTGGCTCCCAAAGCGTATGCGGAAAAAGCACCGGCAATTATAAACCCGATTTTTACGAAACGGTCGAATAATTCGATGTTGTTTATTCGCTTCTGCACATGCTTGCTCATCACACTGTACAATATGTACCCTATCGCCATGGCGCCCAAAGGTGTTGCAAACCATGCGCCGAAAAACGGGTAGGTTTCCATGACAACAAATCTTCCTTCTGCGATGCCCGAACCTATGATGGCGCCTATTACAGCCTGGGATGTGGAAATGGGAATCTTAAGTAATGTTAGAGAGCCAACCGTAACAGCTGCGGCAGTCATGACCAGAAAAGCTTCGTGCCCGGTCGAGACTCCGTTCAAAGCAGCATAGACGCCCAATTTTTCCATCCCTGCGGCTCCTTCCATAAAAGCCCCCAAAACGACCAATATGGCTGTCAAAGTTACGGCATGGCTGTATTTGACAACACGAGTTGCAACGGCTGTTCCAAAGCAATTGGCAGAATCGTTTGCTCCAAGGGCCCAGCCCAGAAATACGGCGGATATCAAGTAGTAATACATGATTAAATCAAACCTTTCTGATTACTATGATTTTTTCGAGAAGATCCGAAATGTCCTCCGCCAGGTCGGAAATGTCCGCGAATTTAGTCGCAAAATATCTCAATTGATTCTTTTCGGCAAGTGAAATTTCACTTCGGTAGACGTCTTTTATTATTGACTGTTCAATCAGGTCAACTGCACTTTCATGCGAGTCTATTTCGATGCACAGTTCATGCAAATCCAGATTTTCACTCCATATGTCTGAAAATATCTTGTCAACTGCCGTTCTTATCTTCTTAAGCTGCATCACGGTTTCATTGTTTATAGATTTAAGCCTGTCGACATATTCGTCTCTTATATCTACCGCCTGCAGATATATTTCCCTTATTATGTCTTCCGACTCATTCGCTATTTCATCAATTTTCTCAATCAGGTACAAGACTTCCCTTCTTGACTGAGGCAATAAATCGCCCTTTAGAAGCTCAACGACTATGCGTCTTCTTACTTCATCCGCATCCGTTTCAATGGCGCTTATTTCATTTACATAGTCAAAAGCCTTTCCCTCCTTATCACCCTCAATAATTTCCTCTACATAAACAGTAAACTTCTCATGGCAAAGCAGGCATTTGTCAAGATGTTCCATAATACAATCATGTATCGCAGCATGTTTTTTAAAAAACGCCATGTCACCACCCCTTTTCATTTTTGTCTCATTCTTTACAGTATACCCTTAATAACGGCTTTAGAAAAGCAAGCAGACTGATATTTCGATTTCTGCGCTGCTTTGCCAAAACCCTTTTATTCACTCATGTCAAATACGCCACAGCCAATGTCAATCAGCCCATGCAATGACATATAGCCTGCATAAATGGGTATCACTCCGGTATACAAAACAGATGAATACAACGAACATCCGATAGATTCTATTCACGTATTCATGCAAAAAAAAATAAAAAGCCCCTATGTGGAAATCCATGTTTCAGGTTTCCTGTTTTTCGAGGCTGAGGATGCTAAAGCGGCAAACATAATATAGCCAAACCGTTCCGTCTTCATGGTTTGGCTATATTATGCCATTTTTGAATCAATATGCTTTTCAATTGCATCAAAAACACTTTCCCATGACTTCCTTTTGACAAATTCCTTTCTTATCGCCGAATCTCCGGTTCCCGAAGCACGGTCGATCTGTGCGACAAGTGCATCGGCGAATCTTAGAGCGTAGTCATTTTCATCTTCCTTGTGGGGTTTGTCCACCGAAACCATTCTCGGCAAAGGTACCGTGATGGAATTCTGCGAAACCATCATGTCTTCTCCAAACCACTCTTTGAGTCCCCCAAGTTCGGAAACGACCAGTTTCATTCCACATGCTGCGGCTTCAACCAATACAAGGGGAAGTCCCTCGTAAAAGGACGGAAGAGCAAAAACATCGCTTTGCCCAAACAGCTTTGCAAGATCGCACTGATCCATATTTCCCATCAGCCGCACGCTCTTCATCTTTTTAGCTCTTCCGGCCAGGCTTTCGTATTCCATGCCCTTTCCTGATCCAGCAATAAAAAGGATGGTCTCCGGCCTTCTTGACGAGACAATTTCGAATGCGTCGAGAAGACTCTTTACACCTTTCGCTTTGCTGATTTTTCCGGCGTAGACTATTTGTCCCGGTTTTCTTGCGGTTTCAAAATTGTCTTCATTAAAGCAATTCCTGTCATATCCGGCTCCTGTTATTTCCACCATCTCGGGAGGCACATCGTAAAATTCACAAATCCTGGTCTTCTGAAAATCATTCAATGCGAAAATTCCATCCAGTTTCTTGCAGGAATTGATGACCCTCAAGCTGTGATTCCGGTTCTTTTCCATCTGCCTCAAATCGCTGCCATGGGAAAATGCGAAAACCGGAAGCTCGGGAAACTTTTCCCTTGTAAGCGCTGTCAAAAGCCACAGATGATGGGTCAATACCAGGTCCGGTTCAAAAGACTCTACAGCTTCTTTCAAGCTGCGGCTGAAGTTTTCCTCCCAAAGCTCGAATTTCACTCCTGTGAGTTCATCGTATCGCGTGCTTTCGTAAGGCATCTCGTCACTCATTCCAACAACAGGAAACGGCAATTGTCCGCTTTCGAAAATAACCGGTTCAAAACATATTCCCTCCGGAAGACAATAGACCTTCTTGTCTTGATAAAAAGGCACTCCTGCGATAAGTGTTTGACTGTATCCCTTTTTATCCGCTTGATGCAGAATATTTTTGGCGAAAATGCCGCTTCCCGTCTTACCGGGTTGTTGAGCGATCACATGAAGTATTTTTTTCATGCCATCCTCCTTGCTTTTTTTGTTTTTACAGCTTTGGAATGCGCAGTCTTTATCTTCTCACAAAATTCAGTACAAGTTTCATCAGTCTTGACAAGGGACACATGTATATGCACCAGAACCTTTTGCCGAAAACAATATCCGCAAGTAAAGCCAGCAAAACGCTTCCTGCCATAAGCCTGAAAAAATTATACCATTTGTCTCCGCCATTGCCGGCAAAAACCACAAGTACAAATATAATGAACGCGACATATACTGAAAAAAACACCCATCCGGCAAAATTCGCCTTTTTGGAGTATTTCTTAAGCCTGCCTGGCGAATTTCCGCCTGCAAAGTCCAGCAAATTGCCGATTGGGCAGGTGTCGTAGCAAAAACTTCTTTTTTTTCTCAAGGCGGTTTCAATCAATGCATACGCAAAAATCAGAAAAATTCCATACCATACTCGAAAAACACAAACTGTTGCAAAAACCACTCCGAAAAAAAGCCACCCTTTAGTCTTATTTTTCATCTGAATACCCCCACGCCGTATTTATGTCGATTGTACAGCATGCAGGATGCTTTTACAAGCCGTATTATGTTATTTTCCTCGAGCCCGGCTTTTCCCATGGAATGCCGTTTTTGCACATGGGGCATTGATCGGGTTCATATACGCTTATATCCGCCTTTACTGCACTGTAGACTTCAAAGTCCAATGCTTGGCTTCCTCCGCGGTCGACAAGGCAAACGGCTGCGACAACTTCGGCTCCGAGGCTCTCAAGAAGATTTTTTACCTCCATTGTGGACTTTCCTGTTGTTATCACATCCTCTGCGATTATAACCCTGTCTCCGGCAGTAATTTCAAAACCTCTTCTCAGGCACATTTCATTGTCTTTTCGCTCGGTGAAAAGGGCTTTCCTTTTCATCTGCCTGCCAAATTCGTAAGCAGGTATTACCCCACCCATTGCGGGACCCACAAAATAATCGAATTTCAAGTTTTTTATCTTTTCCACAACCTCCGAAACCACCAACTCTGCCTTTTCGGGAAACGACAAAACCTTTGCGCATTGAACGTAACCACCACTGTGCTTTCCGGAAGAAAGCAAAAAATGCCCTTCAAGAATGGCTCCCGTCTCTTTGAATATTTCCAGCAATTCTTTTTGATTCATGTTTTTCTCCTTTACAGTATTCCTCTTATCTCCGACAGGCTCTTCACATTTTCTCTGTCCATGAAAGCTTCTATTTCATCAACTATCCTTGTCCCGGCCCTTAAGTCCATAAAATTTGCGGTTCCAACCTGCACACAGGACGCCCCCGCCATAATGAATGAAATTGCGTCGGCCCCGTTTGTTATCCCTCCCATGCCCATTATCGGAACATCGACGGCCTTTGCGACCTGGTGGACCATCCTCAAGGCTATCGGGCGGACAGCCGGTCCGGACAGTCCGGCATATGTGTTGTCAAAAATGATTTTCCTGCTGTATATGTCTACCGCCATCGCCTGAATAGTATTTATGAGCGAAATGGCATCTGCTCCCGCCGAAACGCAGGCTGATGCTATTTCGGCTATGTCGCCTGCATTGGGCGACAATTTTACCATCAGCATTTTCCTTGTGGATTTGCGTATTTCTCTTACTATGCCGTATGCCGAATCAGCATTTGTGCCAAAGGCCATGCCTCCGCTCTTTACATTCGGGCAGGATATGTTGAGCTCTACGATATCAAACGAAGTTTTCTCAATCCTATTTACAGTCTCTACATAATCCTCAATCCTCGAACCGCTTACATTGACAATTATCCTTGTGTCCAGCTTCGAAAGGTAATTTTCCTCATTTTCAAGGAATCCTTCTACTCCGGGGTTTTCAAGTCCGACGCTGTTCATTATTCCGGATGGAGTTTCCCATATTCGTATTCCCTTGTTTCCGGCTCTTTCTTCGAGTGTTATTCCTTTGGTGGATATTCCCCCAAGCTTTGAGGCATCGTATATCTCTCCGTATTCTTTTCCGAATCCGTATGTTCCCGAAGCCATAACAACCGGATTTTTGAAACTCAGGTTTCCAAAATCAACTTTGCTACAGCTCATCAAAAAACACATCCTCTCCGTCAAATACCGGTCCGTCCTTGCATGTTTTTCTGTTTCCGTTTTTAGTACTGCAGGTACACACGAGACATGCTCCGATTCCGCAAGCCATTCTCTTTTCCATTGATACGAAAACCTTTGCCTTTGCACTTTTTGCTTTTCTTGCAACAGCTTCCATCATGGGCTCCGGTCCGCAAGTAAAAATGACATCATAATCGGACGGGTTCAACATCTCAGTGACAAAGCCTCCTATGTCTATCCTTATCGAATCTGCGAAACTTGAAAAACGGTTCGAATTGATGTCCTCGTCGGAATAGCCCAGGTATATGTCCAGCCTTTCTGGATGTGAATTCCATAAAGTTTTGGCAGCGAATCTGAGAGGCGCCGTTCCCAGTCCTCCACCAACAAGAGCTATTCGTCCCTTTACCATCGGGAATCCGTTTCCATAAGGGCCTTCAAGGCTTATTTCATCTCCCGGCTTCTTGTTGGATATGATTCGAGTTCCTTCTCCGCAAACCCTGTAAAGAAAAACTATTTTATCGTTTTCAAGATCGTGTATGCTCAGAGGCCTCGAAAGCACCGGATAATCTTCCCATGCGCGAACCATGTAGAATTGCCCCATGGCTCCTTCGAAGCTTCCCTCCACCCCGATTTCATATATGCTTTTTGTAAGTTGGTTATTGAACAGGATTTTACTCATAGGCCAAATCCTTCCCCATCTTTTCAACACGCTCGCTTATAATATCCATAAAATCGCTTTCATTTCCGGCATTTCCGGCATGTGCAATTATTCCCCTCGATGAATTGACTACTGCGCACGGGTCGCTTATGGCTTCTTTAATATCTTTGCCGGTGCCTCCCTGCGCTCCGTAGCCGGGAACAAGGAAAAACATTCCGGGGCATGCCTTCCTGACCTCATGAAATTCCCTGGTGTTTTTTATTCCGACCACGCCGCCAATGGAGCTGTAGCCGCTTTTGCCAATAAAACCGGCTCCCCATTCACCTACTTTTTTTGCTGTTTCAATGTAAAGAGGGTTTCCTCCCGACAATATCCTCTCTTGGAAATCGACCGCGGATGGATTTGATGTCTTTACAAGAACAAACAGTCCCTTGTTTTTGTTCTTTACATAATCGTAATAAGGGGATATGGCATCCTCCCCCATGTATGGATTCACAGTCATGAAATCGGCTTCGAACTCGCCGCTGAAATGAGCTTTCGCATAAAGGCCCGCTGTTGACGATATGTCTCCCCTTTTTACATCCGCAATGGATATCAGATCTTTGCCTCTTAGGTAATCCAGGGTTTTCCCATAAGCCTTGAGCCCTTCAATTCCTTCAGCTTCATAGCATGCTATCTGGAGTTTAAAGCAGGCCGCCCTGTCTCGGGCCGCATCTATCGCCAAACGGTTGAAAGCAAAAATTCTTTCACTCTTCGTGCTGTGTTTTTTTATTATGAACTCAGGAATATAATCCATCCTTATGTCGAGTCCTACGCATATCATTCCCTTTGAAACGACTTCATCGTGCAATTTGTCTACTATCATAGATTACTCTCCCCGCTTTCATTGTCAGTACAATTTCACCTTTGCTTTCCCAGCCGTCAAAAGGAGTGTTCTTTCCTTTCGATGAAAAGTTTTCGGAAGAAATTTTCTTTACAACACCCAAATCGGCCAAAAGCAAATCGGCATCCATTCCTTTTTCCAGCCTCCCCTTTGAAAGACCAAGCAGCCGGGCCGGTGTTTCCGCCATCATTTCAACAAGCCTTCCTATGCTTATGTTTTCCCTTTCGAAAACAGTATGCACCATTTCAAAGGCTATTTCCACATTTGATATTCCG
The DNA here is from genome assembly GCA_035269385.1 of Clostridia bacterium. Taxonomy (GTDB): domain Bacteria; phylum Bacillota; class Clostridia; order Peptostreptococcales; family BM714; genus BM714. The sequence goes on along the minus strand of DATFJE010000239.1, from coordinate 8,540 downwards.
GGGCTTCCCTTTATCTTGTCTTCCTTGCTGTGTGGTGCATGGTCTGTTCCTACAACGTCAATAAGCCCGCTCCTTGCAGCATCCAAAAGCGCCGCCCTGTCGTCTGAATTTCCAAACGATGGATTAACCATGTAGTCCAGGTTCTCGGCGAAAAGATGATGGGGAGTGACTTCGCATGTAAGCAAATTGCCGAATGCGGCTTTGCCTGTTCTTATGAGTTCCACGGTCTTCCTCTTGCTTATATGGCAGATATGGAGTCTTCCCGGCGTTTCCGCCATTGTTCCCAAATGCCTTCGCACAGTCTTCGATTCAGGCTCGCAATGTGCCATTACAATAAAATCAAGCTCTCTCGACTTTTTAAAAGCTTCTTTTGCCATGTCGGAATCCACAAGCGTCTTCCCGTCATCGGAGAAAAGATTTGTAAGCTTTTTCATGGAACTGAAATCTACCGTTTCTTTTCCTTCCAGCCCTTTGGTAACTGCCGAAATCTGAAAAATATCGCACAGTCCGACTTCTTCATGCCTCTTCATTATTGTCCCGAATACTTCCGGATTGTCGCATACGGGCGATGTGTTGGCCATTGTGCACAGAGAAGTATATCCACCCTTTACAGCCGCCGCTTCTCCTGTTTCCATTGTCTCTTTACCCTCGCCTCCGGGGTATCGCATATGAAAGTGCATGTCCGTGAATGCAGGCATGAGGCAAAGCCCCCGTCCGTCAATCAATTTTGCGCATTTTTCTTCAGCTTCAAATGTTTCGGAAGGTTTGCCCGAATCAATCACCTTTTGGATTTTTCCGTCTTTTATCAGAATGGCCCCCATGCAATCGATGCGCGAATCAACCAATCTGACGTTCTTTATAAGAATTGTCATCCGCCCACCTACGCCTTCACGGGAGTGTCGCAGTATTCACAAGTATATATCTTGTTGTCCGGATCGACGAGAGTGAATTCTATGTCTGGTATATTCTCGATTGTCGAAACGCATCTGGGATTCTTGCGTTTCAATATACCCTTGATTTTTTCCGGCAGTTTAAGTTTGATTTTTTCAGTTATTTTTCCGTTTTCGACAATATTGACAGTAAGATTCGGGTCCAAAAGCCCCAGCATTGTCATGTCAAGATCAATTTCGTTTTCAATTTTAATAAGGTCTTTTTTCCCCATTTTCACAGAAGGTATGTTCTTTATGAGAACAACCGTATAATCCACCTTGTGCAAACCCAAGTCTTTGAATATGTTGTGTCCGCAACCCGGCTTGATGTGGTCTATTACAATCCCCTTTTTGATGCTGTCAATTTTAATCATCTATTCCACCCCCAGAAGCTGCATGATCAGCGCCATGCGTATGTACATGCCCATCTTTGCCTGTTCAAAATAAACCGCACGCTCATCCGTGTCCATGTCCGTAGATATCTCATTTATTCTGGGAAGCGGATGCATTACAATCATGTCTTTCTTGGCCTTTTTCATTTTTTTGGCGTTAAGAAGAAAGAAATCCTTGAGCCTCAGATATTCATCTTCACTGAAAAACCTCTCTCTTTGAACCCTTGTCATATACAATATGTCAAGCTTTCCCAAGCTTCCTTCAAGGTTTTGCGTCATTTCAAACTGATCCTTGTCAAGCTCGTCGGTTATATGCGATGGAATCTCGAGTTCATTTGGAGATATGAACACAAATTTTATATTGTCATATCTTGAAAGCGCCTTTACAAGCGAATGCACCGTTCTGCCGAATTTCAAGTCTCCGCAAAGGCCTATGACAAGATTGTCTAGACGCTTTTTATACCTTCTGATTGTCATAAGGTCGGTTAATGTCTGTGTAGGGTGCTGATGCCCTCCGTCACCTGCATTTATGAGAGGAATCACCGACTTTTTCGAGGCAAGAAGCGGCGCCCCCTCTTTGGGATGGCGCATCACAGCTATGTCGGCATAGCATCCTATCGTCCGTATTGTGTCGCCTATGCTTTCCCCTTTGGAGACCGATGACGACCCCGGTTCGGAAAACCCTATCGTCTCTCCTCCGAGTCTCAACATGGCAGCCTCAAAACTGAAACGGGTTCTTGTAGAGGGCTCATAAAAGAGTGTGGCCAAAAGCTTTCCCCTGCATGCGTCCATGTAGCTTTCAGGACTTTCCATAATCAGATCGCCCAGTTCAAAAAGCCCCTGCAACTCCTCCACCGTAAAATCCCCCGGCTGAATCAAGTGTCTGTCTTTAAGCATTTTAACCTTCCTTCCTGGCATCACAGTGCCAAATTAAAGTTGATTTTAAAAAAAGCCTCTCCGCAGACGCGGAAAGGCATAGTTATCCTGTAACAATTTATTGATTATAGCTACCTTTCCGGTCTCTCGGGACCAGATTAAAGATATTCCCATTTCAAGAAATATACCATGGATTTTCTTAAAAGTCAATCCGTCATATTTTGTTTTTATCCATAGAGGAAAAAACATATTCAAGCGTCTTTCTTATCCAAAATACTGCCGCAACAAATGAAATCGCCTCAGAAATCGGGAATGCGTACCAAACAAAATGTATGTCTCCATAGCTTGAAAACAGCCAAGCCATTGGCAAAAGCAAAACGATCTGCCTTGAAAAAGATAAAATCAAGCTTGGCATTCCTTTCCCCAGAGCCTGGAATGTGGTCGCTATGACAATTGCCGGCCCGATGATTGGAAAGGCTATGCTTATGGTCCTTATAGCGTCTGAACCTACAGAAAGAAGTTCCGCATCCGGATTGAACATGGAAACAAGCAAGCCGGCCGATGTTTGAAACAGCAACAGTCCGGCTGTTGTAAATACTGCCGAAGTCATTATGCCGTACTTGATTGCCTTTTTCATTCGATCAGGCCTTCCATGCCCGTAGTTGTAACCCACAATTGGCATATATCCCTGGTTCAAACCGAAAACAGGCATGAATACGAATGACTGCAGCCTGAAATATATACCCAATGCGGCCACCCCGTTTTCATCGAGCTTTCCGACAATCAAATTCATTCCTCCTATCATGAAAGATGCGAGCACCTGCATTACTATGGCCGGAAGCCCGACCCTGTAAATTTCACTGATGGATTGTCTGTCCGGAGAAAATCCCCGGACCTTTGGAACTATTTCATTTCCTCCCCTGAAAAGCATGTACAATATGAAAATTCCACTGATTATTCTTGACAACACGGTTGCATATGCAGCACCTTCTATTCCGAAACCCTCGAAAGATCCTATGCCGAATATGAATATGGGATCCAGAATAATGTTCATTACCGAGCCGATAAGCATCGCGACCATAGGCAAAAAAGTGTTTCCTTCACCTCTGAGTATACTGTTGGATATCATTGGAACAAACATCCCTGCCGATCCTATGAGTATTATCCTTATGTATCTTTGCCCCAAATCCACAAGCTCCGCGTTTCCTGTGAAAAAAGAAATAATTCTTTCAGAAAACAAAATGCCGACAACTGCAAAGACTATGCTGTAGATTACAGACAGGAATATTGCCTGCTCAGCCGTCTTGCGTGCCTCTTCGTTCTTTTTCGATCCCAAAAGCCTTGCTATAAGCGAACTTGCACCAACTCCTGTCCCTACCCCTATGGAAATCAGCACAAGCTGAATAGGGAAAGCCAGCGAAAGCGCCGACAATGCGGCTTTGCTCAGGTGGCCGACATAGATGCTGTCCACCACATTGTAAAGCGCCTGTATCACCATGGAAAAAATCCCCGGCAAAGAAAGTCTTATAAGCAAAGAAAATACAGGGTCTTCCCCCAACCTGTTCCTGCCTGATTCACTCATGTTTTTCCTTTGCGGCTTTTTACCGATTTTTAGTTTGGTCATTTTCAAACCTGCTTTCATGTATTGGTGTGTAAAGCAATTTCCATTTTTACAATGCGCTTTCAATCAGTAATAATTTTTAAACGTCCGAATCCAGTTTCCACATTGCCAAAACTATCACTCGTCATCTTCATCCCACTCGGAAAGAACCTGTTCCAATGCTGCAATTTGAGCAGAAATGGCAATATCCATTGCCTCCCCTCTGCCCGCCCAATCATTTCCTTGGTTTATATAAAGATCCTGCAGCTGTTTTCTCAAATCTTCCTTGCTGTAGTTGTCGTCAAATTCTTTCAAGTTGTTGAAATTGTAATATACATTATTGAAAATATTTTCGAACTTTTCCTCTTTCCACTTTTGCAAAAACATTTTTTTCACGCCTTTCGAAGGAATTGTGGTAATGCTTTCATTTTACCGTCAAAGTATCGATGCCAAAAATTCCCTTGCATATTCGCTTTCCGGATTTTCCATTATTTTTTCAGTCTGACCTATTTCCACGATTCTTCCATCGCGTATGACCGCCAAGCGGTCGCAAATTTTTTTAGCGGAGTTCAAATCCCTGCTTAAGAAGAGATAACTCATTCCATGCTCTTTTCGAAGCTTTTTAAGCGTATTGACCAGATGTCCCCTGACAGATGCGTCCAGCTTTCCCGCGGGCTCATCCAATACAATCAAATCAGGCCGCCACAATGCCGCCAATGCAATTCCAGTCCTCTTGACATCAAGCATGTCAAGCTCGTCTATTCGGCAATCGTAAGCATGTACATCGAGTCCCGCCAAATTCATGACCTCTATTATTCCAAGCGGCTTTGGGTTGTTTTGTATTTTTTTGCAGTTTGCAATCGATCCCTCGATTATTTCGCCTATTCTCATCCTTCCATCGACATGCTGTGCAATTTCCTGGAAAACAATCTGAACTCTTCCATGAAGTTTTCTTCTTCTTTTTCCCCTCATATTCGCCATGTCTTCACCACGGAATTTAATTAAACCGCAATCGGGAAGAGAAAGGCCTGCAACAATTTCCCCTAAAGCAGTTTTGCCGCTTCTCCGTCCTCCTATAAGGCCGAGAGCTTCGTTTTCAAAAATCTCAAAGCTCACATCATCCACGGCTTTAATGGATTCAACAGGATTTAATATGCCGCCCCCGGCAATGTATTCTTTTTTCAAACAGATAGCATCTATAAGAGTTTTCATCATTCGGCCCCTCCCACAGGATTTAAGCATCTGACCTTGTGGATACCCTCTCCGGAAAGTTCCGGCATTTCCTCCATGCAGTAGAATTTTCTGCGGCTGCAGCGTTCGGCGAAAGGACATCTTCTTTGTGCTTCGTCCAATCGAGTATCTCCCCCATCAAGAAAATACATTTCTTCGCTGTTTCCCACAGCCGATTCGATGCTTTTTACGAGTCCGAGAGAATACGGATGTCCGGCGTTCTCTATCAGCTGATTCACCGTACCCTCCTCTACAATCAAACCTTTATACATTATTATGATTCTGTCGCATACAAGCCTTGCCGCATCGAAATCGCCTGTAACAAGAATTATGGATATCCTATAGTCTATGCTGACCTTCTTGAGAAGCACAAGTATCTCTTTTTTCTTCAAACCGTCAAAGTCGAATGCCGGATCCTCTGCAATGAGTATTTTCGGTTTGGATATGACCGCCATTGCCAAAAGAATTCTGTATGCAAGTTCTTCCCCAAGTCCTGATGCATGCGCTTTCCTTATGCCTTTCAAATCCTCAATTCCCAAATTTCCCAATACCTCGTCGATTGATTCGCGACTGCATTCGGAACCGTAATGCTTTTTCAAAATATCCAATTGCCTGCCTATTGTCATATGCGGATTAAGTGCCTTTACAGCATCGTTTGAAACACGCGAAATTTCACGGCCGCGGATTTTCATCAAGTCTTGGCCATTCATGGACAAAATATCCTTTTCAAGATAAAGAGCCTCACCCGAAAGCACATGCTCCTTGCTGTCCAAAAGGCCCAGCAAAGCCTCGGACAAAAATTCCTTTCCGCTGCCACCTTCACCGACTATGCCCAATATTCCGCCCTGCTCGAGTTGAAAATCCATATTTCTGACAAGCTTCATCGTTTTTCCGTTGCTTTTCTTTGAAACCGATAGATTGCAAACCTTAAGTATCGTTTTATGTCTCATGGAGCCCTCCTATCGTCCGAGCTTCAAAATTGTCTCTACAATAGTGTCGCCAAAATCTTCAATATCCATCGAACTGTCCGGACAAGGTTCAAAGCCCATCGACAGAGTAACTATTCCATGTTCTTTGGCAAGTGTTTCATGTTCGGCTTTGCTTATTCCCGTGTATACAAACGGATAATCATTTCGGGATAGAGCCGATTGGACAAGGTTCCCTGCAGAAACCGCATGGTCCAGGCCGCCCTCCGCTGCTTCGAGCCCATATACAACACGTCCCGATACATCTCCATAGACTTTTGTCAAATCTATGTATAGACCTATGTCATCTTCTTGAAGCGGCAGATTACTTGAGAAATAGGCCTTTCCTTCTGCTCCCGAACCTCCGGCGATATCGAAAAATGCCAGCACAACATTTACCCCCAGCTCGTCTTGCCTATGAGCCAATTGCTTTGCCAGTTCGAGTCCAAAATCTATCTTCCCGCTTTTTACAGGCTCGTATTGCCATCCGTACGACAATCCTATCAGGATTGTCTTTTCTTTTTTATGTTTAGGCTCTTCCAGTTTCGCCAATACATTTATTCCTTCAGTTCCGTTGGTCTTGGCAATTTGCCTGTACATGAGTTCTCCATTACCTTCAGCCAAAGGATTGGATATTTTTCCACTTATAGTCAATACCGGTCTTTCTGAAAGACTGCGGCCCTGAGAGGCATACCTGTTTTCGGTTTCACTGCCGGAAACAAGAACTCCTTTTGCCTCAGACTGTTCAAGAATCTTTTCCGAAAAAGCCATGATGTCCTCTTGGCCGTATTCCCTCTTTTCAAGCAGTATCCACTTACCCGAAAATTCGCCGTATTTGTCTTCCATGGAATAATAGTCCATTCTTCTTCCGTCATAAACGCTTCCCGATACGTCAAACATACCGTATGAATCCGCAAAATAGTCTTTTCCGGCTTCATATGAAATTTTTTCAACGCCTGTATCAAAAACAAGCTCATCGTAAATCGGTTCGATCACCTCATCTCTTTCATACTTTTGAACAAAAGAATCTGAAATAGGCAAAAATCCGATTTTCTCAAGCTCCAAGGCTATAATTTCTGCACCCTCAACGGCTTCGCGGCTTCCGGGAATCATCTCTCCCGTCCTTTCAAAAACAAGGGACCTGCGGATCTCCGAAATGCTGAAGTCAGCAACAACGGTGCTTTTATTGATAAAAAATATGACAATTACAACTGATGCAAATAGAAATATGCCCGTCGCAAATAAATGATTTTCGGCTTTTTTATCCGAAGCCAAGCGCCTACGCCTTTTTTCGAATCCCTCCGAAAGCAGGTTTGACGCAAATATTCCAATGAAAAAGGTAAAACCCGGGTAAAGTGCCAACCATGGCTTCAGATGCCAGTATGGAATCAATCTGGCAATCGCTGTATTGTCTTGTGACTCGATTACAGAAACCGGATCGCTCAGCATTCCAAAGCCTTCAAAGAGCCCATAAAATATGCACAGCTGGGCTATAATCGTCAAAACTTTTGCGCTTTGGTCAAAAAACATTGATGGAAGACGGTCCTTCAAAATCCGTGACATGTTTTCCATAAATATGGAAGCGTGTCTCCTTCCCGCCGCCTCGCCGCCTTTTGAAACCATTCCGCTTCTCAGTTTTTTCATCTCTCGTGAAATGTTTACTGCAGATTCGCTCCAACCTGTGATGCTTAGAACCGCAATCAGAATAGCTGGAAATTGGCCTCTCAAAGATTCATTTGCGAAGGCTCCAACTAAAATTGCCAGGCCAACTATGTTTGCCGGTATAATCCTGAAGACTGATTCAAACAGGCTGATCAATCCGCCGAATGTCCAACTTCCCAATCCGGATAAAATTCCTATTGTAATTGCTGCAATAGTCCGAATGGCAGAAACCAAAATTACCGCCGTCGCGACCGTTCGGATTCCGTATATTATAAAACTTAAATATTCGCCTTCAGTCAACTCCATAATACTTTTTGCCGAATGCATTTTTTCAGAAACGACAATCTCGGGAAAAAGCGCCAACAGAAATACAACCGACAAAAGTATCGCTCCCAATATAATATGACGGTTCTCACTCTTCATGCAAGCACCCTCCCTTCGGACTCAACAAGGAGTTGAACACTTTCGAAAAAACCACAGAAACAGTGCAGAATGCTCCTGTCATAAGCATGATGCCGAAGACCGTTTCAGGATTTTTTATATCCACAACAAGCCGGTTCATCAAGCCCGGCAAACCGAATATATATTCAACTGCTATCAAGTTTGACAAAACCATAACCGTAATTTCGGGTATGTGTTTTGCCGCTTCAGCCAAAATGCCTTTGATCATATGCCTTGAAGCTATTTCAAAGCTTGCAAAGCCTCTTGCCTTTGCCGCAATCACATAATCCTTATCCATCTCCTTTATCACAAAACTTTCCACCAGATGTGACAAACAAAGCAATGGGATAAGGGCAATTGACACAAACGGCAATACAAGTGTTTTTAATGAATGCTCGAAACCTCCACCCGAATGTGCGGCATTTCCAAAGCAAAGAATCGAAAC
>DATFJE010000238.1:0-18484 GCA_035269385.1 Clostridia bacterium | reverse complement strand
CAAGCCCACCTCCCATGTTCCGTTGTATCCTCCCAGCCTTTCAATCACGTATGCCTTTGCCTGGGGAACAATCCTTATGTTGGGCACTATGAGCGCCAGAACCAGCAATAGCAGTACAACCGTTGTTATGAATTGCGCCATTTCAATTTCCTCCTTGTGTGTCTTTTGGTTTGACGATCGCCTTTACTCCTTCGACCCCCGTAACAATCACTTCGATCTTTTCCTCAATCTCTTTCCCGTCCTCCGAAACGGCAGTCCATATCTGACCCTTTATTTTTACCTGCCCGGTTTCATGAGGAAGAATCCTTTTCTTTACTACGCCCTTTTGCCCTATGATTTCTGATACATTCGTCTTCTGCGCGCCTATTTTAAGATACTCCTTTGCAATAGGCCGCGTAAAATAGAGCAGAACTATCGAAACCACAAAAAAAACAGCCGTTTGCATATAAAAATTAAAACCCATGGCAGATGCAGCTATAGCAGCTACAGCTCCCACTGCAAACCAGATTGTAGCCAGTCCGAATGTTACCGCCTCTATGACGGCAAACACCACCGCAGCTCCAATCCAAAACCAAATATCCGTTATGAATCCAAAAATGGTTCTCGCCTCCCTTTATGTCTTTTATTTAAATACCCTCTTTGCGCTGAAAGTATCCCTTCAGCCGCTTTTTTAGTTAAAAATACATGCTCAAAAGTGCCAAATCCGGTTTGCCTGCCACTGCAAACACGTCCCATTATATCGCTCTTTTGTCTTCTCTTGAATTCTAACAAAAAAACCAGCGCTAATATTTACGGAATGGTTTCAAATTGTGCCCGACTTGTAATATACTGTAATTGATATCTTTTTGAATTCAATTGCTGAAAGGGGTCATTCTTCATGGGTAAATACAATCATTTATACATTGAATACTCTTTGATTGGAATTTTTCTAATAATATCTTCGGCAATAATGCTGATACCTCAAAACATGTTGCCTTTGGGAAACTCGATATGGTTCAGATTCGGGCTTTTCGCATTGGCGGTTTTATTCGCATTGGCATATTCTTTTCTATATACAAGACACCTTCTTGAAGCCTCCGACAAAAAACTGTCCCGTTCCAAAAGGGAAAAAGACAAGTTGACAGCAAATGCGCAGGTCCAGGACAGGATAATAGCTCTTACCCATGAGCTGATGGATGTGCAGAGCACAAAAAACGCATTCGAAAAGATTCTTGAATTCGCAATAAGCTCGATAGACCACGCCGTGGCAGGAAGCATAATGCTTGCAAACGATGACAACAAGCTTTCTTTCGCAGCTTCCAAAAACTACAACCACGAAGCCCTTATAGACATAAAAATGGATCTTGAGGAAACCTTCCTTTGGCAAAAGACAGGCGGAAAAATAAAAGGTCCTGTGATTGTAAACAATTCACATGATTTCAGCAGGTCAATAGTTAATCCTGATGTTTTCGAGGTGTTTGAAAAAACAATCGGCCTCTGTTTCGAGAGCACAATCAGCTCTCCGCTTTTTATCGACGGAAAGCTTTACGGCATGATAAATGTTGACAGCACCCGTAAAAACGCATTCGACGAAGGATCCCTGCGTTTGATGAATTATTTTACAATTCAGGCGGAGTTTGCCATAAAGAACAGAAACCGCATTGAACATTTTTACCATCTTTCCCGCTATGACACCCTTACAAATGTATACAACAGGCGCTACTTCAGGGACATTGTCGAGATGGACATCCAAAAGTCGGCACGCTACCCCATAACTTTTCTGATTGCCCTTTTCGACCTTGACGGACTTAAACGCATAAACGACACTTACGGCCATTTGGCCGGAGACAGATGCCTTTCGTATTTCGCCGGCGAACTGAAAAAGCTCGTCAGGAAGCAGGATATTCTGGCCCGCTTCGGCGGAGACGAATTCATAGCCTCCTTTTATGTTTGCGATTGGAAAGACCTTGTCGTGCGCATTGAAGAGTTCCGCGAATATTTCAAAGAACATCCCTGCAGATTCGACGATGTCGAAATACCCTTGTCGTTCAGCTATGGTCTGGCAGAGTTCCCCCAGGATGGAGAAACTTATACTGATTTGATAAAAAAAGCGGATGAACTCATGTATGTGGCAAAAAAAGAATACAAGCAGCTCAGTTTTCTGAATGGAAATACCGATTTGCCAGAATAGATGCGATTCCTATTGCTGCAAAAAGAATTTCCATTGAAAACCTGTCGGCTATAAAACCGAAAAGGGGAGCAAGAACTATCATGAAAATCGACTTCAATTGACTGTCAACGGAAAGAGATGTCGCTCTTTCCGTTTTTTTCATAAGGTCGCCCGAAACATCTACAAACAAGGGCCTCCTTGCGTCCTTCAATATATAAAGCAAAAAGAAGACCGCTATTGCCAGGAATTTCTGTTCCGTCCATATGGCAAATGCTGCGGCAATGGCTCCAATTCCCATTATGTCGAAAAAAACGTCCATAAGCCGTTTCGAACCTGCGAAATGTTTCAAGCGGTAGACATTTCGAGATGCAAGTGCGCTGAAGATATAAAAAACTCCGTATGTGATTCCGAGATACATCTTGAGTGCATCGGTGCTGCCATTGCCAGAGGTCCCCAGGGCAAGCCCGCCCAAAAGGATGACTTCGAGTATGGGCTGTATGTAGTCCTTGATGGACTTGAATATACCGTCGTAAAGCGAGGAGCTCAAAAGAATCTTTCGCAACGGCCTGTTGCCCAATATGCTTTTTAATCGATCCAGGCTGTTTTTATAAAAAACCGGCAAGCTTATTACGCTTTCCTTGCGCTCATCAAGATAAGCGGGATATGTGCTAATGAGAAAGAAATCCAGAAAGTATGGCAAAACGCTGAAAAGGAAAATCCACCTCATGTCCGGAACATTCAAGATTAGAGCGACCGAAAGAAAGGCCGAAATAGCCGAACCCATGAGTGAAAATGATCTTGTCATTCCGTAAACATAGGTCTTGTGCTCAAACCAGCCCTTTCGCTCGAGATAGGAATATATCATCGCCTTGTGGGTTCCGGAGCGAAAGGCCTCTCCCAAACCGAAAAATACCATTGCCGCGGTCAAGGCGGCAAAACTCCTGCCTGCGAAAAAAAGTCCGAAGGATATTATATAGAATATGAAGCACGCCATGAGTTCTTTCTTTTTTCCGTATGTGTCGGCAATTATACCCGAGGGCACCTCGAATATGTATGTTACCGCCTCCCTCACTGAGTAAAGGAGCCCTATGGAAAAAAGGTTCATTTCAAGCGACAACAGGAATATGACGAGGTAGGGCTCGAAGAATCTGAGGTTCTTGAGGAATCCGTAAAGAGAAAATTTCCATATCATCTTGTCTTTTTTTATGGTTTTTTTTATTTCCGCATTTATTGATTTCATGGCCTTTCCTTTCGAACGATGCATCTAATCCCGCCACTACTTGCCTGACGGCAGATTTATGACGATCCTCGTCCATTTATTTTTTTCGCTTTCCGCACGTATTTTTCCTCCATGCGCCTCTACAATCACTTTTGCAACAGAAAGCCCAATTCCATAACCACCCGTTTCTCGGCTCCTTGAGTCATCGGATCTATAAAGGTAATCGAATACTTTTTCAAGTTCATCTTTTTCTATTCCCAGCCCTTCATCGAAAATTTCAATGACCACTTCTTCTTTACACTCTGAAATTCCGGTCTTTATGACCGTTCCTTCGTAGGCGTATTTGATGGAATTTGCATAAATATTATGCATTACTTGTTTGTATCTCTGCCTGTCCAAGCTGACCAGAACAGGAGCCTTGATATTCAATTCGGAATGTAAATCTTTCTTTTCAAAAGAAGGGCCTATCGCCTCTATGACTTTTCGGGTCTCATCTCCAATGTCTGCCACTTCGGTGTTTAAGGTCATTGCCTCCGTCCTTAGCCTGTTGATGTCCTCGATTCCAGCTACGAGAAAACCAAGGCGTTCAGTTTCTTCATACAAGCTCTCCATAAGCGAATCGTCCGCTTCGACCAATCCGTCTACAAGTGCCTGTATCTGAGCCTGAAGATTGGCAATCGGAGTTCTTATCTCGTGTGCCATGTCCGCCGCCATGCGTCTGCGAATCGTTTCCTGCCTGAGCAAGGTTTCCTTTAGGCAGTCAACGGCTCTGACCAATTGCTCGATTTCCAAAATCTTTGATTCGGGGAGTCTTTTGAATTCATAGGAACCACCCGCCAACTCCTTTGCCATTTCGGTTGTCTGCGTTACGGGTTTTGCTATTTGCCTCGAAAGTTTCCGGCTCAGAAGCGCTCCCATTATAAGCGCAATAAGAACCGAAAATCCTCCAAGCCTCAAGATGGCGGATTTGAAAGTTGCAGCCGCAGCCGACATGTTTGAGTGGCCGAAATACCCAATGACAAGAGTCCCGACGCCAGAACCGTCGGCTGTCAGCTCATAGCTTTCCTCGTTGTATTGTTCTTCCATGAATGGTCTCCGCATCATCCCCTGCATATGGCTTCTCATATCATTCAAACCGTCCGCACGATAGACAGTCTTTCCTTCACTGCTTAGGATTTCGATGTAATAACCCTCAATTGCCGCATATCTTTCAAGCCCGCTTCCTTCAATATAGATAATGTTGTCCTCATATGACATGGCTTGGTCAACCGATTCTTTTATGCTCTCCACTCTTTTTTCGTGCTCCTCTTCCAGAAAATTGTCGAATTGACGGTCAACACTAAAGACCGTGAGTGCCGCAGAAAGCATCAGCGAAAGAACTGCAACCGCCATGAAATACAACATCAGTTTTCTCGAAAGCTTCATCGCTCCTCCTCCCTTGAAACTTTGTAGCCGACGCCAAAAACAGTTTTTACAATCCGAGGTTTGGATGGATCTTCTTCTATCTTTTTCCTCAGATTCTTTATATGCGCATCTACCGTTCTGTCATAGCCCTCATAATCAAACCCGAAAACCGATTCCAGCAATTGCTCTCTTGTATATATTCGATCCGGATTAGCCGACATAAGATATAGCAAATCAAATTCCTTGGGCGTAAGCGAGATTTTGCCGCCCTTTATTTTAACGCTTCTCGCTTTTTCATCCATTTCAAGCTTGGCCCATGGTATGACAAGCTTGACGTCTCGACCCTCAGGATAAGTTCTCCTCAAAACGGCTCGTATCCTCTCCATAAGCTCCCTGGGATTGAATGGTTTTGTAACGTAGTCGTCCGCACCCAGTTTTAATCCGCCTATTCTGGATTCCACTGCCGATTTGGCTGTCAGCATAATTATAGGCATGTTTGAAGTTTTGCGAATTTCCTCTGCAACCGCTTCTCCGCTCATTCCCGGCAGCATCAGATCAAGCAGCAACAAATCAAAATGGCAACTGTTAAACAGCCTTATTCCTTCTGCCCCACTGCCCGCACCCGTAAAAGAGTAGCCTTCCGCTTCAACATAGACCCTTACGACCTCAAGTAGTTTGCTTTCATCCTCTACCATGAGTATATTAGCAGTTTTTACCTCTTCCATCGTGAATCGCCCCTTCTTCATATCTATATAATTATACCCCCGCCGGCTCACAATATCACTAAAAAAAGGGATGCCTCAAACTTCGACATCCCCTCTGCATTTTATTTCTTCAGCAATTTTTTCTTTTTAAGGTATTCTTCATCTGAAATTTCACCCAAGGCGAATTTTTCGTCCAACAAATCAATTGCATTGGTCGAACCTGCCGCACCTGGCGAGACAGGCGACTTCTTGATTACCCAATAAATCAGTATTGCAACGAGCAATAATCCAAAAATCATCATCAAACCACCTCCATTAAAATAATGTGGATAGTATCCGAAATATCTCATCATAATTATCCCCTCCTTTTGTTTATAGAATATCCTCCACATATGAAGATATTGTGAAGAAATAAAAAAACAGATTGACAAAATATAATCAAGAGGTATAATCATATTAGAATATTCTAATATGATTATAAGGAGGTGTTTTTTTGACAGATACTTTTTACAATAAGTCCTCGGGAGTCTTCAAGGCCTTGGCCCATCCAACCAGGCTCAGGATTTTGGAGATTCTGAAAAAGGGGGAGGAATGTGTTTGTAAAATATACGAGGAGCTTGACCTTGAGCAGTCGAATGTTTCCCAGCACCTCAAGGTTCTTCGTGACAACGACATTCTGAAAACCCGGCGAGAGGGTCCTATGATAATGTATCGCATAAGCCGTCCCGAAATAATCTCAATGATTGACGAGTCGGAAATTTTTTTAAAGGGTATGCTTGATGAAACATATCAAGAATTGAAAGGGGTTTGATGATTTGCTGCAGAATTTTTCAAAATACATTGTAGAGGAAATAATGGGACTCGATTTGAGTTCAAAAATAGGAGACAGCGTAAACTTCTTCATTTATGATTCTTTGAAGATAATTTTGCTTTTGACCGTGATGATTTTCACCATTTCATTTGTAAGGAGCTATTTCCCTCCTGAAAAGGTTAAAAACATCTTGTCCAAGTTCAATGGGTTCCTTGCCCATTTAATGGCATCTGTACTGGGCGTTCTTTCCCCCTTCTGATCATGCTCTACTGTCCCTATTTTCATAGGGTTTGTGGAATCGGGAATTCCGCTTGGAGTAACATTTACATTTTTGGTCACATCTCCGATTGTCAACGAAATCGCTATAGGTTTCCTTTTCATAAGTTTCGGACCCAAGATTGCGCTTATTTACACGGGTGCCGGAATGGCGATAGGAATCGTCTCGGGAATGATAATTGAAAAACTTCATCTTGAGCATCTGGTGATGGAATACGTTTATCAGATTCATTCAAAAAAAGTCGCTATTGCAGAAATGACATTAAAAGACCGTTTGTCTTTTTCGATTGAAGCCGTAAAGGACATCGTCAAAAGGGTTTGGATATATATACTGATTGGAATAGGTTTGGGTGCCATGATACATGGCTATGCACCTCAGGAGTTTTTGGTTCGCCACGCCGGACCCAACAATCCCTTTGCCGTATTCATGAGTGTTGTGCTGGGAATACCGCTGTATTCAAACGCCGTTGGAACAATTCCAATTGTTGAGGCCCTCATCAACAAGGGCGTCGGTGTAGGGACCGCGCTGGCATTCATGATGAGTGTCGTTGCCCTTTCTCTCCCTGAAATGATCCTTCTCAAGCAGGTCATAAAGCCAAAGCTCATTGCCATATTCGTGGGCATCACCGGCACATCAATCGTATTGGTGGGCTACCTGTTCAACTGGATATTGTAAAAGCAGCAGGCAGCTTGCAGTGGGCAGTGGGCAGTAAAGACAAGGGCAAAAAAACTAAAAAGGGACAGACATTTTTGTCTCCATTTTTGGAACATGTTCAGCAAATTGCTTGTCGATGAAAGCAAACTAAGTAGCAAGTGGAAAGGAATAAGTACAGTAGAAAGTTGAAAGTAGTAAGTAGAAAGAAAAAACAAGAGAAAAAACAAAAACAAAAAAAGATAAAAGCCGAAAATCTTTGGTTTTTAAACGTTTTTGTATTTACTGCCCACTGATTGCTGACAAGTATCGACATGTGATTCTGTTTGACGACATCGACCAATCCATAGCTTATCGTGGTTTTGGATAAGACGAAACCGTAAAGAAATTCACTCTGTTTGAACGAAGCGAGTTTGTGAATTTTAGGTTTTGCCGAAAGACAAATCCTTTCGATAAGCATGAGCAGGTCGCGGAGAAGAATCAGAATTGCTGTCGAAAAGAAAAGAACAGTAGTAAGTGGAAAGGAATAAGAACAGTGGAAAGTGGAAAGGAATAAGAACAGTGGAAAGTGGAAAGAAAAGGCATAAAAACAAAAGACAAATGATTAAGAACAAAAGCAAAAACAAGAGAAAAAGCAAATACAAAAACAAAAAAGAAAAACGCCGAATTCTATAACTTTATAGTAATTGCTCTTAATCTTTGGTTCTTGACTTTCTTCTTTTATCTTTCTACTTTACACGTTCTACTTTATACTGCACTTAAAAGGAGGATTTAATTATGATAGTAAAAGTTTTGGGAGGCGGTTGCAAGAACTGCGAAAAGCTTTATGCGAATGTCCAGGAGGCGGCAAAGAACAAGGGTGTTGAAATTGCCATTGAAAAAGTGACCGACTACAAGGACATTGTATCCTACGGCGTAATGAAAACGCCTGCACTTGTTGTAGACGAAGAGGTAAAGGTTTCCGGAAGGGTTGCAAAAGCATCGGAAATAGAAAAATTTCTCGTTTAATAAAAATATGGTCGTTTGACTGCATTACACCCGGTATCTCAAAAATGATATCGGGTTTTTTATTTTTTTGCTTATTGCCCCGATAAATTGGTATATATATAAAACATATCATACATAAGGAACATAAATGGAGGTGTATTACATGAACAGAGCCTACACTATTGCTATACAGCCCGGAATGGACAAAATTGCTGATTTCCTAAGCAGCAAGGGCCACAAGGTCTGTAAAAGCGGAGCCTGCGGAATCGAACCGGAAATCACCCTGATAAGCGGAGTCAATTTGGAATGGGAACAGATGGATTCAAATCAATGCCTCATTGTGGATGATGAAAGCGACCGGAAGATGCTGCTTGTAAATATCACAGGTTTGAGCAATGATGAAGTTCTTGAAAAAATAGACACCAATTATTGTTTCTGATGTCTCCTCCTTATTAAAAAGACTGCCTACAGCAGTCTTTTTATTTTAATTTGGCGTTCACGACTTTGTCCGCCCCATGCAGTTTCTGCTATAATGTTCTTGAGGTGATTTTTTGAAAACTGTAAACATATACACGGACGGAGCATGCTCCGGAAACCAAAATGACGAAAATCTCGGCGGGTGGGGTGCCGTTTTGGAGTATGGCCTCCATTCAAAGAAGATATTCGGGGCTGAAAAAAACACTACCAACAACCGAATGGAAATGACTGCCCTCATAGAAGCTCTCGAAGCCATGAAGGAAAAAGATCTTGTTCTGAACATTTTTTCAGACAGTGCATATCTTATAGACTGTTTCACTAAAAAATGGTATCTGAACTGGAAACGAAACGGATGGATGACGAGTGGCAAAAAGCCCGTTGAAAACAAGGATTTGTGGATACGTCTTTTGAACTTGATAGAAGAATACCCCTTCATACGCTTTCACCGCATAAAGGGGCATTTGAATCCAGCCAAGAAAGACATGGTTGACAAGTGGTACGAAAAATTCAAAGCATGGAACGGAAACGATTTTACATATGAAACCTATCTCCATGTTGTTGAAATGAACAACGAGGCCGACGCTTTGGCAAACAAGGGCGTCGATAGCCTGAGATAATGATTCCTGTTTTGATTCCTCGCACAAAACTTTACCGGCGCTCGAACGCGCCGGTTTTTTCCATTCCTGAAATCATGTATTTCGATGCAAAACCTACGAATATTCCTGTTCCCACAGCAGCCACAATGAGCAGCGGGAGATAGAATATTATTTTTATATTCTGGATTATAAGCGCCGCCATAAGCAATTGTCCAATGTTGTGGGAAACTGCTCCCATTACACTTATGCCTATTATGCTTACCCTGGGCCTTAGGAATCTGTGCATTGAATACATCACCGCAAAGCTCAGAAGCCCTCCTGCAAGGCTGTACAGAAATCCAGAAACCGAGCCTCCCACAAGCATGGTCATTATTGTCTTAAGGACCACTATGGAAAGCACTTCCTTGAACGAGAAAAAGTACAATGCGGTCAAGGTTATTATGTTCGCCAGTCCAAGCTTTGCCCCCGGAACGCCGAAATTGACGGGTATGGAGCTCTCTATCACATGCAAAACGAGAGCCTGAGCCACAAGCAGGGCTATGAATACAAGTTTTTTAGTTCTGTTCATCAAATTCCATCCTTTGCCGGCTTAACTTAAAATTCG
The DNA here is from genome assembly GCA_035269385.1 of Clostridia bacterium. GTDB lineage: Bacteria > Bacillota > Clostridia > Peptostreptococcales > BM714 > BM714. The sequence continues at coordinate 8,605 of DATFJE010000238.1, read as the reverse complement.
ATCAGGCTGTATCCCTGCTCTTTGAGAAATTCTTCGTGCTTTACGAGCGCGTCTATAAGTATTTGTATGTGCTCTGTCATGTCGATGTTTAATTCTTCAGCACCCTTGTTGAGTCCCTCACGGTCGACTTTTGCTGCAAATGATTTCGTCTTGAGTTTCTTTTTTACAGACTTTGGTTTCAGCCCTCCGAAAACCTCCGGCCTCATCAGAGCAACGGCAACTATGAAGCTTGACATTTGGTCAACCGCATAAAGAGCCTTTGCCATGTTGGTCGTTCTCGGTGTGTCTGTGTAATCCGCATGGCCTTTTACTGCAAGGCAAAATTCCTCCGCGTATCCTCTATCCTTAAGTATCTCTGGACCCCTGAAGGGATGCTCGTCAGGATATTTTTCGAAGTCGATGTCATGGAGAAGCCCGCAGCTCGCCCATGTTTCCTCGTCTTCGCCATAGTATGCGGCATATCCTCTCATTCCCGCTTCAACCGCAAACGAATGCTTTAGCAGACTTTTGCTTTCAACATATTCCTTCAACAATTCAAACGCTTCAGCTCTTGACGCCATAATCCCACTCCTCATTTTTATTGTTTTTACTTCAAGTAATCGATGATTATTTTAACTGCATTTTCGAAACGCTTGCTGTCGACATGCTCTCCTTCGTCCACCCCTGCAAGGCAACTAAGAGCATTGTCCTCCACTATCATCATCCCCACCTTGTTTATGGAAGATCTGACGGCCGCTATTTGAACGAGAATTTCCTCGCACGGTTTTTTTTCCGAAACCATTTTTTCGATGCCCGTAATGTGGCCCTTGACAGTTTTAAGCCTCACAATTACATTTTCCCTGAAAGGATCAAGCTGTTGCGGCAATTTTTCCATATGTACCTCCTTTAAGAATATTTATATGTAATTATATCATAATCAGTTGATGGGAAAAACAGCTTGCAGCGGGCAGATGTCAGGAAAGGAATAAGTACAGTAGTAAGTAAAAAGTGGAAAGTGGAAAGAAAAGGCATAAAAACAAAAGAAAGTAGAAAGTTGGTCAGTTGGTCAGTTGGAAAGGAATAAGTACAGTAGTAAGTGGAAAGTGGAAAGTAGAAAGAAAAAGCAAAGGCAAAGGCAAAGGCAAAGGCAAAAGCAAAGGCAAAAGCAAAGACATAATAAAAAGATCATTGCAACGCATTTGGGTTTTTAAACGTTTTTGTATTTACTGCCCACTGATTGCTGACAAGTATTGGCATGTGATTCTGTTTGACGACATCGACCGATCCATAGCTTATCGTGGTTTTGGATAAGACGAAACCGTAAAGAAATTCACTCTGTTTGAGCGAAGCGAGTTTGTGGATTTTAGGTTTTGCCGAAATACAAAACGGAATGAATAACCGCAATAAGGGTGCAGCCGAAAATTCATTGGTGTAAGTAATTGGAAAGAAAAGGATTAAGAGGATAATGAAGAAAAATCAGAATTGCTGCCGTAAAATGGAGTAAAAAATGTCTGTCCCTTTTTAGTTTTGAAAGCAAATCGACCGCTTTTGGCGGCCGATTGGATTCATCGCTTATATGAAGAGATTTACGTTGGCTTCGTCGGCTTCTCCAAGATAGGAAGCTACTCCGGCAAGTTCGATTCCGTCAATCAATTCCTCTTCCCTTATGCCCATTACGTCCATGGACATCGTGCAGGCTATCATCTTAACGCCCATCATCTGAGCGCTTTCAAGAAGATCGGGAAGTGAGTTGACGTTCTTTTTCTTCATTATGCTCTTCATCATTGCGGCTCCCATGCCCAAATAGTTCATTTTGGAAAGCCCCATCTTTTCTGTTCCCCTGGGCATCATCCATCCGAACATTTTTTCCATGAAGTCTTTCTTGACTTTTATTTTCTTTGCTTTTCTGAGGGTGTTGAGCCCCCAGAATGTGAAGAACATTGTGACTTCGCTTCCCATGGCGGCGGCACCGTTTGCTATGATGAGGCTTGCCATAACTTTGTCCATGTCTCCACTGAATACGATTATCGTTTTTTTATCGGTCATTGAAACCTCCTATTTGATCTCGATTTTTGCGGTGATTTCGGTTTCCGAAACATTCAAGTCGAGTATCTCGTTTCCTGTCTTCTTTGCCCATGCCTGTATGTCCTTTTCAAAGCCCCTGTCGCTTACTGTTGCGATTATCACATCACCCGACTCGGCTTTTTTTGATGCTTTGAAAACTTCCATGATGGGTCCCGGGCACTGCATTCCTTTAAGGTTCAACTTTATTTCGCTCATTTGATTTCCTCCTTTTATTCTGTTTCGTACGGGTAGGCTTCCATTCCGCCTTCAAGTATTTTAACGTCTTCAAATCCCATTGCCTTGAGTTTAAGCGATGTCAGATAAGCTTCTTTTCCGACTTTGCAGACTACAACGGTCTCTTTGGTCTTATCAAGCTTGTCCGCTTCCATTTCGATTTCAGCCGAATATATGTTAACGGAACCGGGAATCGACCTTATGAAGTGTGACGCTTCATCTCTTACGTCCAAAACAAGCACTTCATCGAGTCGGTCCTTTAGTATTCTGGGATTGATTGTTTTCAATTTGCCCTTGTATACATTCCTGAGAACATTGGCCGACACGATGGTCGAAGCCATGGCGCTTGAGAACGGCGGGGCATATGCCAAGTCCAGCTTTTCAAGGTCGTCGACCTTGGCTCCAAAGGTGATTGCCGTAGCCATAATGTCTATAGGCTTGTCGACAACTCCCTCTCCGATTATCTGCGCCCCGAGAAGCCTTCCTGTTTTCTTTTCGGCTAAAAGTTTTGTTACCATGCTCCTGTATCCCGGAAAATAGTGGGCCCTGTCGTTTGCCGGAACTATTACGCTTTCGACTTCATATCCCAGCTTGACTGCATCTCTCTCGGATAGTCCTGTCCTTGCCGCATTTACACCGAAAAGCTTTACTACTGTTGTTCCCAAAACTCCGCTCAAGTCGTCTTTTTCTTTTTCAGAGCCTATGTTTATTCCGGCGATTCTTCCCATTTTGTTTGCCGTAGAGCCCATGGGATACCAAGCCGTCTTTCCTGTTATAAGGTTTGTCGTTTCGGCGCAATCACCAACCGCATAAACATCCTTGAGGTTGGTTTCCATTTTGTCATTGACTTTTATGGCTCCTGTTTCCCCAATCTCGACCCCTATGCTTTTGGCCAGAGCCACGCTTGGCCTGACTCCCACGGATACTATGACGAGATCCGCTTTCAAGATTCTTTTGTCGGTCTTTACGCCTGTAACCTTTGTTTCTCCTTCGATTGCCTGGGCTCTTTCCGCCCCAAATATGTCAACTCCCTTTTCGACCATGTGCCTTTGCGCCAGAAGCGCCATTTCTTCGTCGAAAGGCGGAAGGATGTGGGGTATCAACTCTATTATGCTGACATTTATTCCTCTTTCCTTCAGGTTCTCTGCAACCTCAAGGCCTATGAAGCCTCCACCAATGACAACTGCGTCATTGATTTCGCCATCATCGACCAATTTCCTTATGTTCAAAGCGTCGGTGACTCTTCTGAGAGAATACACGTTTTCAAGTTCCACGCCCTTGATTGGTGGAACAAAAGGAGCGGCTCCTGTAGCAAAAACCAGCTTGTCAAAAGGAAAAACTTTTTCTTCTCCGTTTTCGTTGTTGACAACCACGGCTTCCTTCTTGTCCATATCCACAGTTTTCGCTTCATGTTTAACAAAAACGTCCACGCCTGTCGCAAGGGTAAATTCCTCGGGAGTCTTAACCACCAGCTCCCTTTCCTCTTCGATGACTCCGCCTATATAGTAGGGGAGTCCGCAGCCCGCATATGAAATGTGTTCATCTCTTGTGACTATTACAACTTCTGCTTCAGGATTCTCCCTCACTATTTTAGCCGCTGTCTTAGTACCCGCTGCAACACCGCCTATTACAAGAATTCTTTCTTTTCTCATATCGCACCTCTCTCATTGAGTTCGTTTATAAGGCTTTCCTCATCGACATTGTTTCTGCTGCAAGCATCTCCGATGCTCTTGAAAAGAGCCCCGCCTCAACCGTAGCACCTGATGCCGTGTTTCTTGAAAACTTTGTCAAGAGCCTTGTCTTCAGTCAAAACATCATAGATTCTATCTTTTGAAGAAATCATTTTTCCCTCCATACCTATACCCCCTTGGGGTGTTTGTTAATATAATAACACCTGTTCTGGAGGGTGTCAACATTTATTTACCCTTAATTTCCGCGAGCAAAACAGACATAAAAAAAACAGACCCATGGATATCTTTACCCTCGGGTCTGTTCGCTCTATGCCTTATCGGTTGTTCATCAAGAATGAAAGTGTGAAAAGACTTTCTATGAGATGCACGTTCTCGACAATTACGTCTCCAGGCACTTGTATGTCGGTGTTAGTGAAGTTCCAAATTGTCTTGACTCCGCATCCTGTTGCATTACGCGAAACTTCTTGCGCAGCTTCGGCATTTGTAGCTATTATTGCTATGTCTACATGGTTCTCCCTGAGAAAAGAACACAGTTTGTCTGAATCAATGACTTCCGCATCCCTGATTTTCAAACCAATCATTTTCGGATTCTTGTCAAACATTGCAATGCACTTGAAACCGGCCTTCCCGAAATTGTTGTAGTTGGCCAGCGCCTGTCCCAAATTTCCTGCACCAATTATTATCACACTGTAATTCTTGTCCAGTCCGAGTATTTTGCCGATTGCATCATGAAGTTCCTTCACATTGTAACCATACCCCTGCTGACCAAAACCTCCGAAGTTGTTCAAATCCTGCCTTATCTGCGATGCAGTGAAACCCATTATCGAGCCCAGCTCCTTTGAGGATATCTTGCTTACATCCCTGTCAATGAGCTCCTCGAGATATCTATAGTACTTCGGCAGTCGTCTTATTGAAACCATAGATATGTTATTGACTTTTTCCATTTTTAACCTCCTCTCCTATATGTATTTTACTACTCTTTCGGTTCATGTCAAATGCTAATTAAGAGCAGGCCTTTCGGCCTGCTCTTGTATTTATTTGCCACAATGATTGTTTTTGATCAAATTCATTACTTTCTGATGGGTCAAATTGGTGGCATCGATTAGAAGCATTCCCGTTTCTCCTGAAGAATTGATCATGCATTGTGTGTTTTCGATTCCCTCATAAGCCGAATCGATTCCTGAGACAATGACCACATCAGGTTCCACCGCACACTCTCCTTCATAACAAACTTCATATCCTTCGTTCACCAATGATTCCCTCAACTGGTTCAGTCCCTTTTGCAAAGATACTCTGAATTTGTTCATGAAACAATCCTCCTTTTGATATTGCTCTGTCCGATTGCCATAATTCGCCTTTCTACAAACAAATCTTTATTTTAACATACCCTTGCCAGACCGGTTTTTGGCAACTGTTATTGTAATGCAGCCTCATGTTTTACGATACCGGTTCCAGGAATATGCATATTTAAAAATCAGATCATCAGTCTTCTATATTTCAATGTCCTCATTCAAGTGCGCGCATTTCTTCGAGCACATGTCCATTGCCGCGGCATTTATGGGATAAGCTACTGGCGATGCCGTCAGAAGTGGATGTGTTGCAACTTGGAATGCATTGAGTTCTGTTGATGTTGCGGCCTTTTGAATTGCCAGCGACAAGACATTAACCATTTCCCCTACACTGTCTCCTCCCGATATTTGCCCCCCCATTATGACTCCCGAGCATTTAGAGAATACAAGCTTGATGTTTATTTTCTGGCTTCCGGGCAGTGATCCCGGGTGTTTGTCCATTGTAGAGAATGAACCTGTCATTATTTCAAAGCCTTCTGCTTTGGCCTGGCGCTCGGTAAGGCCGGCAGCTCCGAAAGACCTTCCTTCGATCTTTGTTGCAAAAGCGCTTATCGTTCCTTTGTTGGATTTTATGAGCCTGAGATGGAAAGCGTTGCTTCCGGCAATCTTGGCTTCGGCAGCGGCTGTTGACGCCAAAAGGATTGGAACGGAATTTCTTGTGAAGAAGCATTTCTTCTCGGCACAGTCTCCGACTGCAAAAGTATTTTTGTCCGATGTCCTCATGTACTCGTCAACGACAATCGCTTTTCTCTTGTTTAGTTCTATGCCCATGCTTTCAGCCAAATCAGTGTTGGGCCTCGCGCCCATTCCAAGAATTACAAGATCGGCCGGGATTTTTTCGCCGTTGTCCAAAAGCAAAGCTTCGACTTTTCCGTCTCCCACAAATTCCATAACTTTTCTTCCTGTTCTGAGCACTATTCCCATGTCGGTCATTATGTCCTCGACTTCTGAGGAAAATTCCTCGTCAAATGCGGTCCAAAGGCACTTCTCCGCCACTTCGACAAGTACAACTTCCTTGCCGCTCGACTTTATCTGCTCTGCAATTTCAACGCCGATGAATCCACCACCAACAACTGCAATCTTTTCAGCATTTTCAACCTTTTCATGCAGAGCTGTCAAATATTCCTGGTTCTTCTGAATGGGATATATGTTTTCCATTTCGTAGCCTTTTATGAAAGTCGGAACAACCGGTTTTGACCCTGTGCTCAATATCAGCTTCTTGTATTCTATGACTTCTCCCGATCCCAGAGTCGCCTTTTGAGCTTCATTGTCCACGCTTGAAACTTCATCAATTATGAGTTTTATGCCTTTTCCTGTAAGCATAGCGTCCGGAATTACATTCTTGTTTGTGTCAAAGAGCGTTCCAAATATGTAGGGTATCCCGCATGGAACCATTACCTTTTCGGTCATTCTTACAACTGTGATATCGATGTCTCCATATGCGCTTCTCGCTGCTACAGCACTCAGCAATCCGCCTGCGCTTCCTCCAATTACAAGTAAATCAGTCTTTTTCATGATATTTGTTCCTCCTTGTATTATATCCTTCTTGGGCTACCCCCCTGGGTGGGGGTGCGTTATTGATAAGATAATATCATGACGATATGTAAGTGTCAAGGGAAAAGAACAGTAGTAAGTGGAAAGTAGTAAGTGGAAAGAAAAGGCATAAAAACAAAAGAAAGTTGGTCAGTTGGTTAGTTGGAAAGGAAAAGCAGTTTGCAGCTGGCAGTGGACAGTTTGCAGTAAAAGATTGAAAAACAGTGCAAAGAAAAAGCAAAAACAAGAGAAAAAACAAGTACAAAAACAAAAAAGAAAAACGCCTAAAATCTTTGGTTTTTAAACGTTTTTGTATTTACTGCCCACTGCCTACTGCCCACTGATTGCTGACAAGCATCGGCATGTGATTCTGTTTGACGACATCGACCGATCCATAGCTTATCGTGGTTTTGGATAAGACAAAACCGTAAATAAATTCACTCTGTTTGAGCGAAGCGAGTTTGTGAATTTTAGGTTTTGCCGAAAGACAAATCCTTTCGATAAGCATGAGCAGGTCGCGGAGAAGAATCAGAATTGCTGCCGAAGTAGTGTTAAGAACAGTGGAAAGGAAGGACAGCTTGCAGCTGGCAGTGGGCAGTTTGCAGTAAAAGAGTGAAATACAGTGCAAAGAAAAAGCAAATACAAAAGATTGAAATACGGCAGTAAGTTGGTCAGTTGGTCAGTTGGAAAGGAAAAGCAGTTTGCAGCTGGCAGTGGGCAGTTTGCAGTAAAAGATTGAAAAACAGTGGAAAGTAGAAAGAAAAAGCAAAAACAAGAGAAAAAGCAAATACATAAACAAAAAAAGATAAACGCCGAAAATCTTTGGTTTTTAAACGTTTTTGTATTTACTGCCAACTGCCAACTGCCTACTGCCAACTAACCAGCATGAGCAGGTCGGGGAGAAGAATCAGAATTGCTGCCGAATGCAAATAAAAAAAGACCGATAAACGGTCTTCTTTTTATTTGATCAGCTGGTGGATTTCGTTCGAGAGTGTTGCAAACTCTTCTATTGAAAGGGTTTCGCCGCGCCTTTTGGAATCTATTTCCGAGCGTTTTAACGCCTCTGATATTTCGTCTTGTCCGTAGGGTAGAGTTTTTCTCAATGTGTTGTAAAGGGTCTTGCGCCTCATGGCGAATGCCGCCTTTACTGTCTCAAAAAAAAGCTTCTTGTCCTTTAATTCCACCGGAGGCTCTTCCCTTACCCTCAGCCTTATTATTATCGAATCCACTTTGGGAGACGGCATGAATACATGTTTGGGAACGATGCCCATTATTTCAGGTTCAGCGTAGTACTGAACCGCAACGGAAAGCGCACCGTAGCTTTTTGTCCCTGGAACCGCCTCTATTCTTTCGGCAACTTCCTTCTGTATCATGACCAATATATCTGTGACTGGCAAATCCTCTTCGAGAAATCTCATGATTATCGGTGTCGTTATATAGTATGGCAAGTTGGCAATTACCTTGAATGATTCTCCTCCGAAGCAGTCATTAGTAATTGCCTTGATGTCCTCTTTCAATATGTCGCCGTGGAGGACTGTAAGGTTTTCATATTCTTTAAGTGTGTCGTTTTTCAATATGGGTATGAGATCCCTGTCTTTTTCGATGGCTAGAACTTTTCCTGCCTCTTCGCAAAGCATCTGGGTCAGTGTTCCTATGCCGGGTCCCACTTCGAGCACATTGTCGTTTTGAGTTATTCCGCCGGCGTGTACTATTTTGTCTATTGTGTTTCCGTCGACGAGGAAGTTTTGTCCGAGG
>DATFJE010000237.1:0-4186 GCA_035269385.1 Clostridia bacterium | reverse complement strand
ATATGGTTGTGCCATCTTGACTTTCATAAGGCGTCCATACTGATGAAACTGTTGTCAGTCCTTCCGGTGGATCGTCAATCCATACCTTCTCGAACATGACGTCGCCAGTTGACGGATTATAAGTATTAATCACTTCAACATATGACATTTCACCAGGGTTTACATATACCGACGAGGGACTGACAACTGTAGTCCAGTTTCCCATCGCCGTCTCGGTAATGCTGTAAGAACCCTCTGGCAAATCATTGAAATATGTCATCCATTCCATATCTGAAGTAACTTCTGTAGGATCACTGTCTCCATAACCTATCCAGACGCTCTCCGGCAATTCAGGGTAGTCTCCTTCGAAAATCTTTTGGACTTTTATATTTCCATAGTCAGGTGACAATATTCCCGATACCGGGAAATTGATTGTTATTTTGCCTCCATTGACATACTGAACCTTAAGAAGCCCTGTGCCTCCGCCAAACATATTGGCGTTCTCATTGAGCTTTGCATGCCAATACATATAGAATCCATTGGTAGCCTCACCCAGCTTGATTAAATCGCTCTCATTGGAAATTTCAACTACCATGGTCAAGTCTTTTTCCACCTTAGAAACAAGAACCGAAGGCGATGTCAAAATTATTTCGGCACCATTGCTTCCTCCTGATCCTATTTCATAGAATGTCAGAATCTGGCCGCTCGGATAATTCATTACTTCCTCAAACCCGTAATCGCGACCGTCCTTGTCCTCCATGTCATGCTCTATAGTATAGGAAATTCCTGTTGCCGTGGTTGCACCGGTATGGGTCAATCTGAACGGAACATACTCTCCGGCCATGTATCCGTCAATATTCCCATTTTCCCACTTGGTGCTCCCCTTGTCTTCACTGTCAATCTGCAAAAATTCCGAATCCGCCATTGAAACCGGAGCCATCGAGAACAACAAAGCAAAAATAAGCATTACTGACAAAAGCTTTTTCATAAACTCACTTCCTTTCAAAAAATATTCGTTTTCTCCCAAAAAATCAAAAAACCGCCGTAATCAATTTACGGCAGCCAGACTGTCCTAAGTTCACTGTTATGTAAGGGGTGCGATGATTGTTTCGACGGACGGACTCTTGGCTTTGCGCCTCCGCCTTCCGGCGGGTTTGCCTTTATCGTATCCATTGGATTCGTTTATTTGAATTTCAAATTGACTAAGCGGCTTGAAGCACGATATTTCACTAAATTCAACCACTCCCTTTCTTTTTACAATATATCCCTTATTGAAAAAAACAAAAAACTGCCACACAAGGCTTGCGGCAGTCGGACTGTCAATCTTTCACTTTAAATCAAATGTGCGACAATCACTCGTTTTGTTTATACCCCCCACATTTAAAATTTAAAACACGAAACACAAATTTAATATATTTACGCGCCCGAAAAGGGCGCTCGAGGTTGAAGAAAAAGTCTCAATATCACAGGCTGAAGAAAACCTTCTATTTAAAGGCGCCGCAAAAAGCCATTGATGGGAGCGTATTGAGACATACGTGACCAAACGGGTTTTTGCCTGTGCCCTGTGGGTACAAGGCAACGCAGAAATTGGTGTTTTTCTACAGTCTTAAGCGCCCGAAAAGGGCGCTCTATATATTGACAATTTTCGATTTGAATAGCTTTGTCTGCAATCAAAAGCTTATGAAATGCTGTGTGTAGTAGGCATTGTAGCTTCCTCCAAAGGCGACTCCAACTCCGATATAGTCGTAGTCACCGAGTATTGCCGTCCTGTGGCCCAACGAATTCATCCAGTCATAATGTACGTAAAAAGCATTCGACTCGCCTGCTGCTATATTCTCTCCCGCCTTCTCATAATTTATTCCTGCAAGGCTCATTCGCTCAAAGGGGGATTGCCCTAAAAGGTCATAGTGCGAATAGTATCCATTCAAAGCCATGTCTTGGCTGTGTCCATGGGCAGTGTCATGGGCCGTCTGGTTCCACTCGAGCGGAGAAAGTCCCCGTTTTACGCGTTCCGTGTTGGCGAGTTCAAAAATTTGCCTCTCATAGCTATCGCCGAGCAAGCCGCTGGGAATCCCGAAGTAGCCGTCAAGCTTCATTTCTTCATCTTCCGCTATTTCCATGATTCCGGCAACCCTGTTGTCGTATTCGTCATAAAACAGGGTCACATAGCTTTTTTCGGTCTTGAATGTGTCATGGGATCCCGCCGGCAGCATGAAATATGTGTTGCCCTTGACTATGCTTGAAATTGCGGTACCAAAATAATTCTTTGCCTCCCCGGGCGTCAATCCCAGCTTGAAGCCGTCATTTCTTTCATACGCGGATGAGTTGGTGAAAATAGCCGCCACTTTGCCTTCTCTATACCCAATCTGGTAATAATCGAGATAGTCATTGTTGTACACGTACCATTCAAAGCCGTAGTGGCTCAGAAGAGATACGGATGGTTCTCCAAGTTTCGCTCCCACTTCCTGCCACGAGTCTCCAAGATTTGCGGTCGCGTTGGTGCTTATTGAAACTGTCCGGGTCTGCCCGTTCCATGAAACACCAGCATCAAGCCCTTCCGCAATGAACCTGAGTGGAACGTATGTCCTCGAACCGATTATTATCGGTGGAGAATCGAGCTTTGCGGCTTTTCCGTCGACGACTGCATCGGATGATCCTATTTTAAGAACCACTGTTTTGCCTTCACTCTCTGCCGTTACGCTTCTTTCTTTTCCATCCCATTCAACCGATGCTTCAAAGTGTTCGAATATTTCCCTGAATGGAACCATTGTGCGGTCGTTTACAATAAGAGGTTCGTTTTCGAAGTCTATCATTTCTCCGTTCAGTCTGACGCCGATTTCGGTCTGGCCATAAGCCGTGCTCGAAAAGACGAATGCCGCCAAAAAAAGGGCACCAAAAAATCTTAATCCTTTATTCATTTTTCCTCCCGAAAATCTTTTTTCTATATGTTTAGATTATATCAAAAGCCGGGGCCCACGGCCCCGGCTTTTCGCTTTTGTAATGTTATTGTAAACCAAACCAAAGACTTTTTACAACCATTGGAAAAAATCGTTTATTAAATCAACATGATCTCCCATACAAACCAAATGATGGTTTCCAAGCGGATCTGTGAGAAAATAGTTTACGTCCTCTTCCAGTTTGACATGGATCTGAGTTCTGCACAAATTCGGGTCTCTCAGGTTTTTCAATACCTCTCCCTTTGATACAAAATATCTGTCTGCCTTTCTTGAAAGCTTGAAGACCGTCACATCTTTTTCAGGAATCCTGCCCCTTATTCCTATTCCTATTCCCGACTCGAAATGGGTCTCCAGTTCGAACCCTTCGGTTATGCTCATGGGAACTGTGCAATGCGCCAAAACCATTTCGTTTTTTCCCGCATCGATTCTCGACGGATTGGCGACAAAGGAAGGCTGGTCCACAAGGCATTTCAATATTGCCATTGAAACAAGTGCCGGTATGTCTCCTTCGCATCCCGCCGGAACACCATCGTCGTTGAAAAGCGAAAGCGCCAGGCATCCTGTATTTCCGAGAGGGTCGAGAAGGTCGAAGCATCTTAGGGTAAATCCGTCCAAATCATATTTTTCCACAATCGACTTCAGACCCGAATATATTGCAAGGGCTCCGTCTGTGACATTTTTGTCGAAAGATTTTTTTCGTATTTCGCCGTAGGCCTCCTCAGGAAGCCTTTCGGCATTTTCTATGCTTTCAAGCAGCTCGTCTATGCCTATGTCAATAAGTGTTATTCCGAGTGCGTCCTTCATTTCCCCGTAGTCGACATCGCTCGCTATGAGCCAATCAGACGGCTTTCCTATGACGCCAAGACGCATCTTGCCGAGCTTTTCAACCGCCGACATTATTTTCATCATGTTTCCCATCCGCTTCGAAATGTATGAAGCATCTCCATGGATTATTTCCACAGACTGGTCATTGTCCCTAAGAAAAGAAGCTATTTCCATTGAAGCGGCAAGGGAGTTGTGCATTCCGCTCGTGAGAAGCACAAAGGGTGGCTTGAGCTTCGGGTACATTTCCCTGAACACGCCTTCTGTTCCTCCTGACTTGATGAATATGAAATGGAAGCCCTTGCCGCCAAAATCAGCGGGCTTGACATGTTCAAACGCGCTTCCTGTCTTTTCTTCTATTTCACCAAGAAAATCAACCAGCGTATTGTCAATATATCCTTCGTTGTGCACATCGGACACTATGTCCA
>DATFJE010000236.1:0-12996 GCA_035269385.1 Clostridia bacterium | reverse complement strand
ATGGGAAAGAACAGGCTCATGGCACTGTGGACATTCAATCACATTAGGCGCAGTCATTTTGACATTCGAAGCTCTTCTTTTGTCCCTTCTGGCTTTAGAGATTTTTCTCTTTGGTACTGCCATTACGACACCTCCTTGCTTGAAATAAATGGAATTGATTTATCTTCATCTTATTTTATTCTATTTGACACAACCCTTATTATATAAATTGCAAGAGGGTTTGTCAAGCACGACTTATTTTAACAATTCCAAAGTGTCCCTGGCAATCATAAGTTCTTCATTGGTCGGGATTACGAGAATTTCAACTTTTGATGAATCTTTGCTTACAACGGTTTCTTTTCCGCGGACATTGTTCTTTTCCTTGTCCAGCTCCATGCCCATGTATTCAAAGCCGCTGCAAATTATTTCTCGAGCACTAATGGAGTTTTCACCCAGTCCGGCAGTAAATACAACGGCGTCTACTCCGCCCATAACTGCGGCGCATGCCGCAATATATTTTTTGACTCGCACATTGAATTTGTCGAGTGCAAGCTGAGCTCTTTCGTTGCCTTCTTTGGCAGCGGATTCGATGTCCCTGAAGTCACTGCTTATGCCTGAAATTCCCAAAACTCCTGATTTCTTGTTGAGAAGATTGTTCATTTCGTCTATTGAAAGATTTTCTTTTTCCATGATGAAAGTGATTATTGCAGGGTCGAGGTCTCCGCTTCTTGTTCCCATTACCAATCCTTCAAGAGGGGTGAAGCCCATGCTTGTGTCGACGGATTTGCCATTGTCGATTGCAGTTATGCTTGCTCCATTTCCAAGGTGGCATGTGATTATTTTGAGAGAATCAAGATCTTTCCCAAGAATTGATGCTGTTCTTTGTGCAACATATTTATGGCTTGTTCCATGGAAGCCATATTTTCTTACACCGTATTTTTCATAGTATTCGTAGGGGAGTGCGTAAATGTATGATGAAGCCGGCATGCTTTGATGGAAAGCCGTATCGAATACGCCCACCATCGGGACACCTGGCATGAGTTCCATGCAAGCACGTATTCCTATGAGGTTTGGCGGATTGTGTAAAGGAGCAAGTTCTATGCACTCTTCAAGAGCAGCTATGACATCATTGTTTATTACAACAGAATCGCTGAACTTTTCACCTGCGTGAACTACTCTATGTCCAACAGCTTCGATTTCATTCATGCTTTCAACAGCACCGTATTCTTTGTTTACAACTGCATCCAAAACAAGTTCAAGGGCTTTTTTATGGTCCTTCATCGGTTCTTCTATTACTTTCTTTTCTTTACCAGCAGATTCATGTGTTAGAATCGATCCTTCGATTCCTATGCGTTCTACAAGTCCTTTTGCCATTACGGATTCATCTGCCATATCAATCAGTTGATATTTCAAGGATGAACTTCCGCAGTTCACTACTAATACCTTCATTGTTGTTACCCCCTATGTAATATATTTTCCGTTTTATCAATCATAATCATTCTATTAGTAAATCACCCGGATTTCAAGTCAAAGATTTAGTAAAAGGACAATAGTTCAGTTATAATGGTATAAAGAGGTGGTTTGAATGAAAGTTATTGGAATAATAGCCGAATACAACCCTTTCCATTTTGGACATCTGCATCATTTGAATCAATCAAAAGAACTCACAGGTTCGACACACTCAATTGCAGTAATGAGCGGTAATTTTGTTCAAAGGGGAGAGCCTGCAATAATTGACAAATGGGCAAGAGCTGAAATGGCAATCAAAAATGGCATTGACCTTGTTTTTGAGTTGCCCTTTGTTTTCGCAACTTCGAGTGCGGAATATTTTGGAGAAGCCGGGGTTAAACTTCTCGATTCGCTTGGAATTGTAGAATGCGTCTCTTACGGCTCCGAGACCGGGTCTTCGGAGCAAATCGAAAAGGCGGCAGAATTTCTTGCAGAAGAAAACGAAGATTTTAGGATCTTATTGAAAAAGAATCTTTCAGAAGGACTCTCGTTTCCTTTTGCAAGAGAAAAAGCTTTGACAAAGATTGCTCCCGGATTGGGAGATGTCTTGAATCATTCAAACAATATACTTGCTGTGGAATACATTAAAGCAGCTAAAAGAATAGGGAGTAAAATGGACTTCGTTCCGATAATGAGAGTTGGTTCAAACTTCAACGAAAGCAGTTTGGACAATCATTCCTTTTGCAGCGCTACAGCAATAAGAAAGGAACTTTATAAAGGAGATTCCTGTAATGTAAATAAAACGATGCCATATGAAAGCTTCAAGATTTTAATGGATTCAGAATCGGAGTCATGCAATTCTTCATATCCGAGAAAGGAAGACCTTTTCAATTGTCTCCAGTACAAGATAAGGACTGCAGGGAATGAAAAACTCGCATCAATCGCTGGAATGCGTGAAGGATTGGAAAACAGGCTTATGTCCGCGGCCTACAAATCTTTGGATTATACATCTTTTATAAAAATGGTAGAATCGAAAAGATACCCGAAGTCCTCCGTGCAAAGACTGCTGTTGCATCTGCTTTTGGATTTGAAAAAAAGCGAATTGAATGAATTTAGAAATGCAGACAGCCCTTATGCGAGGGTTCTGGGATTCAACGATAAAGGAAAGCAGCTGCTCAAGGAAATAAAGAAAAAATCAGACGCAATGATAATTACAAATGTAAACCGACAAAAGCCTGACACTGAATTGCTCCAAAAAATGCTTGAATACGACATAAAGGCAACGGACTTCTATATGCTGCTGATGATGTGGAAAGGCTGTAAATCGGTGGAAAGTCAGGACAGGGTAAGAGCGCCTTATATTCAATGGAAATAGAGAATTCAAAACAAAAAAACATCCAAATTGACCAGGCCTTCAATGCCGGATTTTTTTGGATGTTTATAGACGGTTTATGGCTTCTTATTACCATTCATATTTTTTAATTCAATTCTGTTGTCTTCCAATGTTTCTATTATATCGGAAATGTTCTTTTGTAAATTTTTCAGTATGGCATCGGAATATTTCAAGGAACCGGATTTGATTTCTTCTGCTGTTTCCTCCGCGTTTTGTATGATTCCCTTCGCTTTTTTCGTGGATTCCTTTACTATGACATCGTTTTCAATAAGCGAGCGTACATGTTCTTCTGCTTTTGACATCATTTCATTTGATTCAATCTTTGCTTTTTCAACCATTTCAGCTGATTCTCGTTTTGCCTTTTCGATCATTGAACCGGACTCGTTTTGAGCTTCTTCAAGTATTGAAGCTCTTTCCTGCTTTATCCATTGAGCCTGTTTGATTTCATCAGGCAAAACAATCCTGATTTCCTTAAGTATATCAAGAAAATCATTTCTGTCTATCAAAGCCTTGCCCGACAAAGGAAGGTTTGCGCAATTTTCAATCACTTCTTCAAGTTCGTCCAAAAGTTTCAGTACACTCATATCAAGGACCTCTCTTTCTTGTTTTTCAAAGATTCATATACCAAAGGTGGAACCAGTTCCTCAATATTTCCGTTTAGAAGGAAAATTTCCTTTACAAGACTTGAGCTGACAAACGAATAACGGTTGCCTGTCATCATAAAAAGCGTTTCAATTGATTCATCTAATTTTCTATTCATCATAGCCATTTGGAATTCGTATTCGAAATCCGAAAAAGCGCGAAGTCCTTTGACAAGCACATGCTCAGGTTTCGTTGCCATGAAATCAACTAAAAGGCCTTCGAAACTTGTCACTTCGACATTGCCATAGGGTTCAACTACTTTTCTTATTAGATCTACTCTTTCTTCAATGTCGAAATAAGGCTTTTTGTTTGGATTGTGCAGAACGCCGATAACAACCTTGTCAAAAACACTCGATGCTCTTTGTATTATATCGAGATGTCCATTTGTTATTGGATCAAAACTGCCGGGATAAACAGCCGATTGCATTTAAATTTCCTCCATTCCATAAATTGTTAGCATGGTATTTCCATATTTTTTTTGCTTCGATTTATGAAAACCTCGAATTTTTTCTAGCATTTCATTTCTTTTGTCGTGTTCAACAATTATTTTACCATAATTTGCAATGATTTCTCTATCGAAAATAGTTTCTATCAATTCAAGTGTATCTTTCATTTCATATGGGGGATCGAGGAATATGATGTCAAAAATCTTCCCGCGTGAAGAAAGAATGTCTATTGCCTGGAATGCATCGTTATTAAAAATTTCAAAATTTGAATTCAGGTTGATTTTTTCGAGGTTGCTTTTCAGGATTTTCAAGGCATTGCTGTTAAAATCGACAAATACTACTTCCTCGGCGTTTCTGCTCAAAGCTTCTATTCCTATTCCTCCGGTGCCGGCAAAAAGGTCAAGAAATCTGCTTTCTTCAATATCCCACATCAAAATATTGAAAAGAGCTTCCTTTACTCTGTCTGAAGTGGGCCTTGTATCGTTTCCTTCGGGTCCGCTCAGATGTGTACCCCTGTATTTTCCTGAAATAATTCTCATGGTGTGCCTCCTTGCATTAAATTGATTTCTTTAATTTGTTTTGCATATAGATCAATGGCTCTTTCGAGTTGAGGTGAAATATCAAGATTTTCAAGGCTGTGCCCGTAAAATGTTTCAATATCCTTTTGTGCTTTTATAAGCGTTTTATAGTGCTTGAACATGTCGGCCAGTTTGAATTCGGGAAATCCGTGCTGTTTAAGTGAAAAAACATGACCTGGCCCGCGTATTTTCATGTCTTCCTTTGCAATTTCGAAACCGTCACTGCAATTTCTTAAGATGGCGGCCTTTTCTAATGTTGATTCATCTTTTTGATCGGTTACAAGGTAACAAAATGATTCATATGCTCCTCTTCCGACTCTTCCACGCAATTGGTGTATTTGAGCAAGTCCGAAGCGTTCGAATGAATCTATTGCCATGATTGTGGCATTTGGAACGTCTATTCCCACTTCGATTACTGTTGTTGATACAATCATGTCTATTTCACGATTTCGGAAAGCCTGCATAATATCGTTTTTTTCATTTTGAGACAGTCTTCCATGCAGCGCGGAAATTTTGAAAGAATGAAATAACGAACCGCTAAAATATTTGAAAGTTTTTTCAACCGAAGCGATGGAATCATCTTCGTTTTCTATGCGGGGGCATACATAATAGACTTGCCTGCCTAAAAGCATTTCCCTACGCATATGTTGATGCATCGCCCGCCTAGTCTCTTGGTCTTTTGAAAGAAAAGTTTTTACAGGTTTTATGGATTTGTTAGGTTTTTCAGTCAGGCGAAGTATTTCCATGTCTCCAAAAATTATTTCGGATATTGTTCTTGGAATAGGAGTCGCCGACATGACAATAATTTGAGGCGACGAGCCTTTTTTTACAAGAGAATCATGTTGCCCTACGCCAAAGCGATGTCGTTCATCAGTTATTATCAATCCAAGATTTTTAAAAGCTACATCATCTTGTATTATTGCATGTGTACCAACAACAAGATTGCATTTTCCATTTTTTAGTTCTTCTTTTATTTTCGATTTGCCTTGAGAATTTGCGGTCAGTATTCCAACATTCATTTCACTGTTGCCGAAAAGTTTTTTGAATGTATTATAGTGCTGTTCGGCGAGCAATTCAGTTGGAGCCATTATCGCTGACTGGTATCCGCTTAAATGAGACTGGCGAGCTGCCAGAAAAGCAACCAATGTCTTGCCTGTTCCAACATCTCCTTGCAATAGAATTTTGGGACAATTTTTGCATTTTAAAAGGTCTGAAAGCTCCCGAACAATCTTCGACTGGCTGTCGGTCAGTTTGAATGGAAGCATTTTTACTGTTTTGTCTTCTTGCAGGTTGAATGTTTTCATTGCTGCAACTGAAGATTCCAAAAGCCTGATTTTCTTCATTTTCAGGATTGTCATCTGAAGAAGGAAAAATTCAACATATATTAGTTTTTCGAAAGCAGTTTTATATTTTGCTGAATCAGGCGGAAAATGCATATTTTCCAAAGTCTTGAGCGGTGTTTCAAAGTTTCGTTCACGAACTATTTTCATCGGAAGAAGTTCAGCGGAACCTTTTGAATTATTTAGAGCAAAAGCTACACCTTTTTTAAAATCATTTTGCGACAGACCGGGCACAGTTTTATAGACAGGCAAAATTCTGCCAATTTCATCCGGATTTACAAACTCAGGATTGACCATTTGAATCCGGTTATATTTTGATAAGGCTTTTCCATAAAACAAATGAATATTGCCTTCTTTTATTATTTTGAATATGTAGTGCGAATTGAAGAAAACCATTTCCAATTCGCCGGTTGAATCAAAACCGTACACAACAAGATATCTCTTGCCGCCCTTTGACCTCTTTGATATGGTTTTTCGCACTTTTATCCTGACTATGCCGGTTTTTGAATCAATCAAATCGCATATTTTTGTCACTTTTGAATAATTTTTGAATTTTTTAGGGAAATAGTATAAAAAATCCTTTGATTCATTTATTCCAATAGAATTGAACAATGCTTTTTTCTTTGGACCTATGCCAGGTATTTTTAATATGTCAATCTTTTCCATATAAGTACCCCGTATGTGAAGATTCATGGTTTGCAGCAGCCAATCTCTAAGGCCAGCATTAAGCTGGCCCATAGAATTTATTTATTGATTTATGAAGCGGGTTTGTAAAGGCACGGTGTTTATTCGACGGAAATGATGTAATGGTATACAGGCTGTTTGCCTTCATATACTTCAACATCAATTTCATCGTTTAAAGCTTCTATGTTTTCCAACAAATTTTGGGCCATATCGGCTTCAATTGAATTACCATAATAAATCGTAATTATCTCATCATCTTCACCAAGAGCTTTTTTCAAGACTTCGAGTGTCACGGAATTGATGTCTTTTCCTACACTTACTATATCGCCGTTGAATATGCCCAAAATGTCATCTTTTTTAATTTCTATGTCATTGAAGAAAGAGTCCCTGACAGAATAAGTTACCTGTATCGTCTTAACTTCTTTCATTGCGTCAGTCATATGAAGAAGATTTTCATCAATTCCTGCGTCTGGATTGAAAGAAAGCATCGCTGTTATACCCTGAGGTATTGTTTTTGTCGGAACTATTGAAATTTTGCTTTCGGAAATTTTTTGAGCCTGTTGAGCGGCAAGTATTATATTGCTGTTATTTGGCAAAATTATGATTTCATCGGCATTTATGTCTTCTATTGAGGAAAGAAGTTCTTCGGTGCTTGGGTTCATAGTCTGTCCGCCCTCGATGATTTTGTCAACATTCAAATCATTGAATATTTCCGTGATTCCATCACCCATTGCGACTGCCATTATTCCGTATGGCTTAGGAGGAATTTCATTTGCTTTAGGCGGAACCTCTTTTTCATATTGCCTTTCATTATGCTGATATCGCATATTGTCAACCTTTATGTCTATAAGCTCTCCCAAAGAAAGAGCCTTTTGCATGACCCAACCCGGTTCGTTGGTATGAATATGAACCTTTAGCATTTCATCATGTCCAACAACAAGCATGCAATCTCCAAAATCCGCTATTTCATTTTTCAATTCAATGTCGGAGAGGTTTGTTCCTTTTACAATGAATTCGGTGCAGTATCCGAATTCTATATCTTCGTTGTCTGCGACGGGAGACAATTCCTTTGACATTTTATGTTTGAATTCCGTCTCTATTTCCTTTGCTTTTTCACCTATGATTGCTCCGTAGAAACCTTTGAGTATATAAACCAGCCCTTGTCCCCCAGCGTCAACAACACCAGCTTGCTTAAGCACAGGCAAAAGTTCGGGAGTTTCGATCAATGCTTTATCGGCAGCTTCGATTACTCTCTTAAGGAATTCGTCGAAATACGGGTTTTCTTCTGAAATGTCAACAGATGAATCCGCAGCGGCTCTGACTACGGTTAATATGGTTCCTTCGACTGGCTTCATAACAGCTTTATATGCAGTATCTGCCGCATATATCAAAGCCTTTGAAAAATCTGCAGTATTCAATGATGTCTTTTTGCTGCATCCTTTATGGAATCCACGCAATATTTGTGACAATATTACTCCTGAATTTCCTCTGGCGCCCATTAGAGAACCGTTCGAGGAAGCCTCGGTTACATTTGTAATAGAAATCTCATCAAGCTTGTTCATTTCATTTACAGCCGATTCGAAAGTCATCGACATGTTTGTTCCCGTATCTCCATCTGGAACAGGAAAAACATTTAAATCGTTTACATGGTCCTTGTTTGCTTTTAAAGTGGCAGAGGCCTGCCTGAACATATCCAACAATATATCACCGCTTATGGTGTCTATTTTCAAAATAAACCCTCCAATCCTAAAATTCCTGTACTCTTACTTCTTCGATGTTTACATTGACCTTTTGGACATTCAATCCTGTAAATTTCTCTACTGAATATTTGACCTTTTCGATTATATTTTCTGCGACTACGGAAATTTTTGTTCCAAATTGCACTATTACAAATAAATCTATTGAAATATTATTGTTTTCATCGATGTCGATTTTAACTCCTTGGCTCAAATTTTCTTTCTTTAATAGTTTTACAATGCCATCGGTTGCGGATTTTGAAGCCATTCCAACCAAGCCATAGCATTCAATGGCAGATATTCCTATAATATTTGTAATTACATCGTTGCAGATGAAAATGCTGCCGTATTCATTTTTTAATTGAGCAGTCATGGAATCCTCCTTTTTTTACTTGCACCCTATTGAAAACTCTTATATAATGATACAGTATCAAGATTGGATTATCAATCATTTGTATTTAATCATATAAAAATTTTGATTTCAACATTGCCATTGAAAACAGATTTTATATTTGATAGAATAATTGTGTTGCAATTTAAAACTCATTAAAGGAGGTCAATTAAATGTCCAAAAAATGTGATATATGTGGCAAAGGTCAAATTACCGGACATGCGGTAAGCCACTCCAATAAACATGCCAAAAGAGCATGGGCACCCAACATCAAGCAAGTGAAAGCCATCGTAGACGGTTCTCCAAAGAAAATTTCAGTATGTACAAGATGTTTGAGATCGGGCAAAGTTGAAAGAGCAATATAAAAAAATCTACCACATGGTAGATTTTTTTTTATAGTTTATTATCCGCAATTATTCCCATCAATATGCCGTTTTCAACTGAAATCTCGCAATTGTCGGATATCGCCACGTTGCTTATTCCCAATGTATCGCCCATTTTTATCGTTGAATTCTCAAGTGGATACTTGAATCCTCGTAGATATACTCCGCTGACAATAGGATCGAGAGGCAACAACGAAAGCAAAGAGCCTTTTCGATTGGATAGGCTCTTTCTTCTTTCAATCAAAAATATTTCATGGTGTTCGTCTATGATTTCCGCATCGACGGAATGCTCGAGCAATTTTCGCAACAACATTATGTTGGCAATGCTGTGGTCGAGGCGCGAGCCTGTTGCACCGGCAAGGCAAATGCGATTGCAACCCTTTTCCAAGGCGAATTCAATTGCCAATTCAATGTCGGTAAAATCCTTTTCTTTTGGGAATTTGTATATTTCAAACGGACAATTTTCAGGAACTGTGTCAATTGAATCAAAATCCCCAAGTAGAATATCTGGCATTATATCGGCTTTTTTCAAATTATTGTATCCTCCGTCGGCGGCAATTATAAAATCGGGAAGGTAAGCTTTTGTTTTATCCGAAAGCCATTTGCCGTCTTTTATTTCTCCGTTTCCTACAATCATGCATTTCATGGCTGAATCTCCATACGGGCTGATTCATTCAATAAACGAATATTTTCAGAAATCTGCTGTCCTTTGAAAATTGCGGATCCCGCCACCAAAATATCAGCTCCCGCATTCAAAACTTTTGCGGCATTTTGTGGTTTTATTCCACCGTCCACCTCAATTAGAAAATCAAGTTTGCGTTGATTTCTAATCTGATCTGCTTTATATATTTTTTCAAGACTTTTTTCAATGAAGCTTTGACCTCCGAATCCGGGATTTACAGACATAATCAAAAGCAAATCCATTATTTCGGCGATTTCTTCTATCATTGACAGAGGAGTGGAAGGATTAATTGAAACACCCGCCTTTACCCCCAGTTCCCTGATGATGGAAAGGGTTCTATGCAAATGGATATCCGCTTCAGCGTGAACGGTCAAAATATCAGCTCCGGCATCAACAAAAGCATTTATATATTGTCCCGGATTTGAAATCATTAGATGCACATCTAATTTCAGTTCAGTTATTTTTCTTATTGATTGGAGAACAACCGGACCAATAGTTATATTTGGGACAAAATGACCGTCCATGACATCTATATGAAGCATTTCAACTCCGTTTCTTTCTACTTCCCTTATGTCTTTTTCCAAGTTGGCAAAATTTGCGGACAAAAGCGAGGGTGACAATTTCATATTCAGTACCTCCCTGTATTTTTCAATTCGTTGATTATTGATTTATAGTTTTCGTATCTTGTTGGGCTAATGCCTCCAACCGATACTTGATTTTTTATTTGGCATCCAGGTTCGTTTAAATGATTGCAGTTTTTGAATTTGCACAAAGTGCTGAAATTCAGGAAATCCGAGTAATACTCTTTTACTTCGTCATAATCAAGTTTTTCAATTTCCAGGGATGTAAAACCCGGGGTGTCCAATACAAAGCCGTTTTTCCCCGTTTTAAGCAGTTCAGTATGCCTTGTGGTGTGTTTTCCTCTTTTCAATTTGGAGCTGATGTTTCCCGTCAACAAATTCATTTGGGGTTCGATTTTGTTTATTATTGAGGATTTTCCAACTCCGGAAGGTCCTGCAAGCACCGTTGTCTTGTTTTCAAGCTTGTTTTGAATTTTTGCCATGTCTATATCGGTTTTTGTGCTTGAAAAAATAATTTCATAGCCTGTGTTCAAAAAGTGTTTGCGAATCGCAATGACCGCATTGGAATCCAAGTCTACTTTATTGCAGCAAAGGAAAATATCAAGATGCT
Organism: Clostridia bacterium; assembly: GCA_035269385.1. Lineage (GTDB taxonomy): Bacteria > Bacillota > Clostridia > Peptostreptococcales > BM714 > BM714. The sequence continues at coordinate 2,102 of DATFJE010000236.1, read as the reverse complement.
CCATTTCACAATTTAAGATCAATTTGTCAAGAAAAAGAAAATTTGGTTTTGGCAAATCGACTGAAAAAACAATCATTGCCTGATCGACATTTGAAACCGGGGGCCGGTTCAATTTGTTTTTTCGCGGAAGAATTTTTTCGATTACGCAACCATGTTTTTCTATTGAAAATTCAATATTGTCTCCGGTAAGAATTCGCCCTTGTTCGGATTTGACTTTTTTCCTTGCTCTGCATTCGATTATCGAATCTCCGTCTGCCACATAATAGAAACCGCCTATTCCCTTTGTCACCTTTCCTTCCATGGAGCCTCCTTATTCAAAAGTCTCTTCTTCTGAAAAAGCCAAAGTTCCATCGAAGAAAACCTCTATGGTTGCCTTGCCTTTTCCTTCAATATTGAGGCTTAGGTTTTGTTCTGATTTTTTCACAGAATCGTCGAAAATCACAGTTTGGGAATCTTCATTAGTCATAATGACTTTAACCTGTGCTTCATTGGAACTGAAGCTTAATGGAATAATAAAAGTTTTTGAAACCAGTTCTTCTTGAAAAGCCGATCCTTTGCTTACCGATAGATTTATTGAAGTGCTTTGTTCTATTTCTGTACCGGAAGGAACGCTTTGCGTTATTACACGATCTTTTTCAACAGTTTCACTGTTTTCAAAAGTAATGTTTCCTATGGAAAGATCCAACTCCAAAATATTGCTTTTGGCAGAATCGATAGTTCTGCCCACAAGGTTAGGCATTATGAATGTTTGAACATCTTGACCTTGGCTGAGCAAAAGGTCTATCGGAGTGTATTCGTCGACAAGAATCCCCGGTTCCGGAAAATGGCTTATAACAACGTTCATTGGAAGATCGCTGTAAACATAATCTATTTCACCGACTGCAAGTTTGTTGTTTTCAATTGCTATTATGGCTTCGGTGTTGGTAAGATTCGACAAGTTTGGAACCTTCATTTTCATTTTTCCAAGACTTACTGTCAATTTGACCGTATAGTCTTCCTTTACAATTTCTCCTCCTGCGGGATCCTGCATAATTATGTTCCCTTCGCCTATCTGACGATCGTATTTTTCTTCAAAGACTACATAATCCAGTCCGATTTCCGATAACGAATTTTTTGCTTCTTCAAAAGTATTATTTATCAAAGAAGGTACGGTGACTTCATTTTTCAATAAATCGCCTTTTAAAAATGCATAAGACGCAAATAATATGAAAACTATTGAAAGAAGCAATGCTGCAAGTATCGCAAAGGTATAGACATGCTTTTTGCGTTTCTTTTTTTCTGGACGTTTATTTGCTTTTGAAACATTTCCTTTCACTTTGGGCAATATGGTTGTTTTGCCCGAATCGATATTGGAATTGTAAAAACCTGTTTTATTTGAACCTGCAACGCACAAGTCGTCAATCAAGGATTGGGCTGATTCATAACGGTATGCAGTAATTTTGTTCATTGTCTTCATAATAATGTCGTTTATTCCGCCTGAAAGATTGGTATTGATTAGTTTCGGGGGTATCAAATCTTCATTCATATGTTTCAGCGCAACGGTTATTGGCGCTTCTCCCACATAGGGCAATTGACCTGTAGACATTTCATACATTATAACGCCTAAGGAGTATATGTCAGTTCTTTCATCAACAAGGCTTCCCTTTAGTTGCTCTGGAGAAGCATAGTGAACAGTTCCCATCAAATTAGCGGTGTTTACAACAGTTGCATCGCTTACGGCTCTTGCTATCCCAAAATCGGCAACCTTTATCCGATTGTCTTTTGTTATCAATATGTTTTGCGGTTTGATGTCTCTGTGTATAATTTTATTCTTATGAGCATGTGAAAGTGCGGCCGCAATTTGAGAAGCAATGTCGACTATTCTATTATTTTCAAAAGGAGCGTTTTCCAGTATGGATTCTTTTAAAGTTGTTCCTTCTATATATTCCATTATTATATAGTTGATGTCTTCTTCAATTCCAATGTCATAAATATTCACTATGTTTGGGTGAGACAATTTTGCCGCAGACTGTGACTCGCTGTTAAACTTTGCAATAAATTCTTTATCGTTAACAAACTCTGTTTTTAATATTTTGACGGCTACAAAGCGATTCAATAAATTG
>DATFJE010000235.1:0-4040 GCA_035269385.1 Clostridia bacterium | reverse complement strand
GCTTTACGGGGGGGAAGTCCATTCCCTCCTGGGTGAGAATGGCGCAGGTAAAAGTACATTGATGAACATACTGTCAGGCATATACCAGCCTGACAGTGGTTTTGTTTTTGTAGAAGGACTCAAGGTGGACATAACCACCCCGAAAGTAGCAATTGGACTGGGGATTGGAATGGTTCACCAACATTTCAAATTAGTTGATGTATTGACGGCAAAGGAAAATATAATAGCAGGACAAAAAGGCATGCCCTTTATTAATGGAGGGAAAATCTCTGAAGAGATAAGGTACCTTTCAGAGCGTTACGGATTGGAAATCAATCCTGACAAGAAGATATACGACATGTCTGTGGCGGAAAAGCAGCGCGTTGAGATTTTGAAGGTGCTTTACAGTGGGGCCAAAATACTTATTTTGGACGAACCTACAGCAGTTTTGACGCCGCAAGAAACAAAAAAATTGTTTGAAATTATCAATAAAATGAAAAAAAGCGGTTGTGCGGTTGTAATAATCACACACAAATTGAACGAAGTCCTGGAAATAAGCGACAAGATAACAATATTGCGAAAAGGTGAATACATCGAGACTGTTGACAATAAAAATTTGGATTCACGTGAATTGACTGACAAAATGGTCGGCAAATCAATGAACCTGTCCATAAACAGACCTGAAATTGAAGAAAAGAAATCTTTGCTGAGGGTAAGCGGTCTTACGGTCAAGGACGAGGAACAGGTTAAGGTGTTAAAGGATATAACGTTTGATTTGAGCAGTGGAGAAGTTTTGGGGGTCGCAGGAGTTGCTGGAAGCGGGCAGAAAGAGCTTTGCGAGGCAATTGCAGGTTTGCAGAAAATACACAGCGGAAAAATCAAATTCAATAAATCCAATCTGGTCGGGAAAAGTCCAAGGGAAATCATAAAAATGGGAATAAGCATGAGTTTTGTTCCTGAAGACAGGCTTGGAATGGGCCTGATAGCTTCAATGGACATTGTGGACAATGTTCTTCTTAAGGAATACCAAAGCCAGAAAGGTTTTTTCCTATCGAAAAAAGAGTCAAGAGAAAAGGCTTTGGATCTGGTTGAAAAACTCAACATATCCACACCTGGCATCAATACGAAAGTCAGCATGCTTTCAGGTGGGAATATTCAAAAAGTTTTGCTTGGAAGGGAAATTGAAATAAAGCCGCAACTAATGATTACGGCATATCCCGCAAGAGGACTTGATATAAGTTCGGCACACCTTGTTTACGACCTGATAAATGAGCAAAAGAAAAATGGTGTGGCGGTTCTTTTTGTAGGAGAGGATTTGGATGTGCTTATAGAAATGTGCGACCGAATAATGGTTCTTTGCAATGGAGAACTTATTGGAACTTTGGATGGACACCAGGCGACTAAAGAGGATTTGGGCTATATGATGGCCGGCAATCCCTTGAACAAAGGAGTTGACGATATATCATGATAAGAATAGCCAAACGCGCGGAAGTAAGCAAAAATAGAAATGTCCTGACAAGAATTGCAGCGATAATCATGGCACTTATGCTGTCTGCTCTGTTTATAGTATTTTTAGGGCATGACCCCTTGAAAGTTTATTTGTCGATGCTTGAGGGATCATTTGGATCGGCATACAGGGTCAAGGAAACAATAATAAGCACAATACCTCTTACAATAACATCATTGGGGATACTGATGGCGTTTAAGATGAAATTCTGGAATATCGGGGCTGAAGGACAAATGATAATGGGGGCCTTTTTAGCCAGTTATTTCGCATTGAATTATTCTGACATGAACAGATTGGCACTTCTGAGCTTGATGATTGTTGCCGGTGCAGTCGGCGGAGGAATCTGGGGCCTTATACCTGCATACTTCAAGTCGAAATATGGAACAAATGAAGTTCTGTTTACGCTTATGATGAACTATATAGCATTGAAGTGGATAACTTATTTGCAATACGGACCTTGGAAAGACAAGAACGCCCTCGGATTTCCCAAAATCCCAAATTTCACTACGAATGCTGTATTGCCAAAGGTGCTTGGAATCCACATGGGCTGGTTGATTGCCCTTATATTGACGGCATTGGTATATGTATTCATTCATTACACAAAGAAAGGCTATGAAATAAACGTAATAGGAGAAAGCGAAAGCACTGGAGCGTATGCCGGAATGAATGTGAGAAACATAATTCTGCAGGCAATGTTTTTGGGCGGGGCGCTTGCCGGAATATCCGGAATGATACAGGCATCGGCTGTAAGTGGGACTCTTTCCGTTGAAATTACAGGCGGTGTTGGATATACCGCAATAATAGTTACGTGGCTGTCGGGTTTGAGCGCGCCTCTAATTGTCATTGTGTCTTTTCTGTTTGCAATACTTATTCAAGGTGGTTCATACATTCAGACGGCTTTTCAGATTCCACAGTCTGCGGCTCAAATATTGCAGGGAATGATTTTGCTTTTTGTTTTGGGAAGCGAATTTTTCGTAAAATACCAAATAATATATAAAAATATCAAATTAAAAAAGAAGGAGGGGAAGTAAATGGCAATAATAGTATTTCTTAATGCGGCAGTGCAGGCGGGAACCCCTTTGCTGTTTGCAACCCTCGGTGAAATAATGACTGAAAAGGTAGGGAACCTTAATCTTGGTGTAGAGGGATTGATGCTGATGGGGGCAGTGGCAGGATTTGAAATTGGCCTTTTGACATCAAATGCATACATGGCGCTTTTGGGAGCAGCGCTTGCCGGAGCCTTCGGAGGTTTGATTTTTGCATTTCTTACTGTTTCCCTCAAGGCAAACCAAGTAGTGACAGGACTTTCGCTTACAATACTCGGAACAGGCCTTTCGGGTTTTGAAGGAAAGAGTTTGATGGGCCAGGTTGTTCCTCAGGATGTTGGAAATTTCTTTAAAGCATTTGAAATACCACTTCTGAAAGACATTCCGATATTTGGTCAAATTCTTTTCAATCAAAATATATTCATATATTTTGGATATGTCACAGCGATTGTTCTCGGAATATATATGTACCGCACGCGTTGGGGCCTCAATATGAGAATGGTTGGAGAAAATCCTTCGGCGGCAGATGCAAGCGGCATAAACATCAACCTTTACAAATATGCCCATATATTGGCTGGAGGAGCTTTATGCGGACTCGGTGGAGCATATCTTTCTTTGGTGTATGTTCCAGCTTGGCAGGAAAATGTTACAGCCGGCAGGGGTTGGATAGCGGTTGCTCTCGTAATATTCAGCACATGGAATCCCAACAAGGCAATTCTTGGAGCGTATTTTTTCGGGGGATTGGACATAATTGGGTTCAGGCTTCAAAAGTTTGACATAAGCATTTCTCAATATATAGTCGACATGTTTCCATATTTGGCGACAATCATTGTGCTTATAATGATTTCACTGAGGAAAAGTAGAGAGAACATGCCTCCTGAAGGCTTGGGCAATCCATATTTCCGCGAAGAAAGATAATTTAAGCTTGCAAAGGATTTAAATATGTGGTATTATTCCACTAATATAATTTAAAAGCTATGAGTAGGAGAGTAATTCCGAATAAACGGACAGAGAGGAAGCAAACAAGCTGGAATTGCTTCACGGTTGGAAGCGGGATGAAGTGCACCTATGAGCTGGCAGCTGAATCAAGTAGGCTGACCCGGGTTATACCGTTAAAAAATATGAGAGATTGCTTGTCTCAATAGAGTGGAAAAGCGGATACATATCTGCCTCTGTGAGTATTAACAGAGGCAGATTTTTATTTTAAGGAGGAAAAAAAATGAAAAAAATTAAAGCTTTTGGAATGTATTTGGATTCAATAGTAGATCGTGATCCGGCTGTAAACAGTAGGTTGGAGGCACTGCTTTGCCATCCTTGCATCTTTTCCATTGCATCGCACCGCCTGAACCATATTTTATACTTGAGGGGGTTTAAAATTACCGCAAGATTTTTTTCCCAAATAAGCAGATTCCTTACAGGGATTGAAATACACCCTGGTGCGAAAATAAAAGAAAATCTTTTCATAGACCACGGAATGGGAGTGGTGATAGGAGAAACAGCCGAAATTG
>DATFJE010000234.1:0-2654 GCA_035269385.1 Clostridia bacterium | reverse complement strand
TCAAAATCAGCCTGGGTTACTTCCGGGTATTCATCATCCATAGAGGTTTTTGAAATAGAGTCTTTGTTCATTTTTGGTCGCCTTTCTCATGGATATTATTCTGATTTCATCGGTACTTTCTGTATGGACGATAACCACAACACCATCCAATAATCCAATGGTTACAAATCGCTGTTCACCATAATCCATTCGGGTGTCTTTAAAGGTGAACGTGGACCCGGCAAAAACCATGTGGGCTTGGGCGAAGTCAAGTCCATGCTTGACTATATTGCTTTGCCGTTTGCTTTAATCCCATATGATTTTCATAATTCAACTATATACATATAATCATGCATATACAAGATCTTCTTTTGCTTTATTGCTGTCAGTTGGGAATTCTGACCTATTTGATATGGCCTTACTATCCCTTGAACGCAAACATATATTCATTGACCTTTTGGGGTGGCAGTTTATTATCTGGTAAGCTGAATCAAAAAGTGGAAAGGTAGCCGCCCGATGATTTTTAGGATCGTCCTGATGCCACCATTTATTTTCCGGGCTTAGGGTCTTAAATTCTCACTTTTTATCCCAAAAACTTATATTTCAAGACTTGACCCCATCCCCCATTTTTCCCGAACGGGCAATTTTTTTATAATTCATTCCAATTCCGGGTAATTTTTCCTGATCGGGAATAATGGAGTTGTTTTGCATTATTAAGCATGATATTTTCCCGGTAGGGAATATTTTATGAAGAGGTGTACAATTGGATTCGAAACGTATCGGCGAACTGATAAAAACCGTCAGGAAAGAACAAGGGTTTACCCAAGCAGAAGCTGCAGGTTATCTCAATGTTGGGATACGTTTCTTGTCTGAGTTAGAGAACGGAAAACCTACAGCTCAGCTTGGAAAAGTATTGCAGGTGCTTGAAGGTCTCGGATATGAAACTGTGCTGATACCAAAATCCAAAAGGAAGCTTATAAACTACATCAAAAAGAACTTGAATGATGAATAAACTTTTTGTGTACATAAATGGCATGCTTGCCGGTGAGCTTTGGTTGGATGATCAAAACAGATTTTGTTTTCAATACTCAAAAGAGTGGTTGGGAGAGCATGATAGTTTTCATTTATCCGTTTCCTTGCCTTTACAAGAAAAACCTTTTCTGAATGATAGCTGTTATTCCTATTTCACAAATCTTTTACCTGAAGCAAAGGTATTGACGGCTCTGTCACGGAAATTAGGCATTGCTGAAGAGGATAAATTTTCCTTGCTCCGTGCTATTGGCGGGGATTGTGCCGGTGCCGTTTCTCTTTATCCCCCTGATGTCGATTACCCTGGACCGAATGATTACAAATATGAACCTTTTTCAGAAAAGGATTTAGCAGAAAAAATAACTGAGTTGGGGATCAATCCGTTGCTGGCTGCAGAAGAAAGAAGACTTTCCCTGGCAGGAGGAATGGAGAAGCTGCCGGTCTATATCAAAGATCATCGAATCTATCTGCCCTTAAATGGGGCTCCGACTACTCATATCATCAAGACTCCTGTCAAAGATTTGCAGGGTGTTGTGACCAACGAAGCCTATTGCATGAGTCTGGCTAAAAATTTGGGTTTTGATGTCCCAGATGTCGATATATTGAAAGTCAGGGATCTCTGGTTGTATGCCGTAAGGCGTTATGACAGAAAGATAGAAGAAAAGGGTATTGTTCGGCTTATCCAGGAAGATTTTTGTCAGGCATTGAACCGAAACGCTCAGCAGAAATATAATTATTCTTTAAAAGAGTGCTTTGATTTGATCCGAATCGAATGCTCAAATCCTATTGAGGATTCGAGAAAGCTTTTGAATCTAATTTTGTTCAATGGATTGATCGGTAATGCCGATGGGCACGCAAAAAACATTTCGTTGCTGCACGATGAAAATGGAACAACACTTGCGCCATTCTATGATTTAGTTTCTACGATGGTTTATCCCCAGTTTACAAAAAAAATGCCGATGAAGATTGCCGGGAAGAAAAGACAATTTGGCCATCTTCAAAAGCATCATTTCGATTTTCTCAGTGAAGAGATCGGCATGAAACCAAATATTCTAATCAAAGCAGCGTTAAACTTGGCAAACAGGATTATGACTGTTACTGAAATAACGGCAACGGAGTTCAAAGCCCAATATGGATCAATTGAAATGGTCGACAAGATCAATAGTGTGATTTCTTTTCACGCGAGATCATTGATTGATACATTGAGTGCGTATCCAGTACAGAAATAGTTAGGAGCGAAAGGATTCGGGTCTTGAATTATTACATTTTAATCAAAAAAACTTTATAATGCAAGAATAGACTCTTCTTTCTTTGGAAATAAAAAAGGTGGACTAACAGGGATAATCTACTGTGCTTATTCGCATGAAAAATTGAGCTTGTCAGACGAGTAGTCCTCGTCTCAAAAAACTCGGTTTGATCTGCCGGATTTTCGACCCAGGTCCACCAATAACAAAAGTAGTCAACACCGCTTCCATAATGGCTTGGGAGTCCTTAAATACCATTAGTACTCGGTCAATTACGCTCCTACAGTCTCACAAATTGGGGGCATAGGGAGAATTGGTGAGGGTAGAGAAGCAGCCGAGTATGCTGAAATTGGGAGAATGGACAGGCTTGCTGGAAAAAATTGAAGACGGAAGGAGGTAGTC
>DATFJE010000233.1:0-7946 GCA_035269385.1 Clostridia bacterium | reverse complement strand
ATTTTTTAGTATAAGCGGCACAAACCGGCTGATAATGCCCATCAACTTTTGGAACCACTCCATCATATCCATTGCATGCCTCAAGAAAGTATTCTAATAGCTGTGCATCTAAAAGAGGAGTATCACACGGCAATACCACAGAAATGTTATTTCGGGCATTTTTCAACCCAGTATATATTCCTCCTAGTGGTCCTTGGTCAGGAATAATATCTTCGAGAATTCTTATTCCTTCATAGTTATACTTATTAAACTTACTTGTAATAATGAGTATTTCATCAAATCTTATGACTTTTTCGATTGCAATATCCAAAAATGTCTTTCCATTGTATTCGAGTAAAGCTTTGTTTTCGTAATTCATCCGACTACTTTTACCACCTGCAAGAATAATTGCTGTTGAATTTATCATTTTCCTCTCCAAACACGGCTTCTCTTATGATTTTTCATAATTCTATCATTGTCGATCAAAATTATCAATTTTCAAATATTTGCAATTGCATCTCCGTATCTATTTTAGACATATAAACACTATACACATTCAATATCCGGCACAACATTTTTATCTGGATAATTCATAAAAAATCAGCCAGCCAAGCGTAACATTTTCCAAAAGCCGGTGTGCAGTGTGCGTAATAAATAAAATCAGAAATACTATGAAAAAAGTCAGGCAAAAAAATTTGTCTGAAATTCTTCAAAATCTTAGATCCGGTTACAGATCACCAACAAAAAAACAGGCTTTATCAATGCTTGACGAATTTTCCGTAAAATTGAGTAAACGATACCCCAAAGTTGTTATTTCGTGAATAAAGCAAGTAGCCTTTTCACATACTTTGATTATCCAATATTCATAAAGAAGTCTTTATCCCCAACCAACTGGATAGAAAGATTCAACAAATCCGTGCAACGATTAACCAAAACAAAGGATTCATTGCCAAATGAAAATGCTTTAAGCAAACTCATTTGCTATAAAGTAACTCGGCATAACGAAAACTGGTCTAATCGAATACTGAAGGGCTTCGCTCAAGCCCATGATAATCTTCAGATAAAGTTCTCTGAAAAATATGAATAGAATTTACACAAAACTCTTTACATCCTTAAATGGAAAGTCGAGGTAGCGCTGAAATCAATGATTTCGCGCCGCCTCGGCTATCTGTTTGCCTGTCACGCTTCAAGCTACCCTTGCTTTTTATCCTTTCCTATCATCAGATATCTGCTCTTTACACCTTTCCGTCTTCTACTTCAAACTGCCCGCTGTTGTCTTTTCACCAAGGCACAGAACGATGAACGCGTTTCGAAAATGGAGCAAAAAATGTCTGTCCCTTTTTACTTTTTAGAGAATCATGTCCTCCAGCTTTCTTTTGGGCACGTGGTGAACATTGTTTTCGTCACGATAGTATTTTATGCTTCCATCCTTTATGTCCTCGAGTACAACCTCTTCGACGGGTTTGCCCAATGCAAGGACTGTCATTATTTGATAACCGTCCCCGATTTCAAAGTCTCTTTTTATTCCCTTCTTGTCAAAAGATCCGAACATGCATCCTCCGTATCCTTTTTCAACCGCTCCCAGCATAATGCTTTGAGATGATATTCCGTGGTCCCACCAGGGATTTTTGCTTATTTCGAGATCGAGAAGCATAATTATATATGCTGTTGGCCTTTCCCCTTCCTCTGGGCCGTCCCAATCCGAAAGATAGCCGGCCCATTTCAAATGGGAGAAAAGTTTCCTGCGATCTTCCTTTTCTGTGACTATTATATATTTCATCGGTTGAAGGTTTGCCCCCGAGGATGAAAGGCGAGCCAGGTCAACCATTTCCAAAAGCTCGTTTCTTCCTATTTCCACCGTTTCATCAAAACGGCGGTAAGTCCTGTTCTTAAGTACAAGATCGCGTATCATTGAAATTCCTCCTTTGATTTTTTCGTCGAATTGTTGCCTGCTTTTTTATTTACCCTTTTACATGCGCTTCAAATCCCCGTTTCTCCAATGAAGCCGGCCCTGCGTCATACAAACCGGCTCTCTTTGAAAATTTCAGCGAAGTTTGCAGCTTTTGCCGGCATCTCTTTTGAAAGCCTCGTCGTCATAAAAATCTTCTATGAAAACCTTTTCCACTGTCTCGGCATCGAATTCGGTTCCATAGACATCCAAAAGCCTTTGGCACATTATTGATGTTCCATTCTCCACATGAACGGCCGTCCACACATTGTATATTCCAAGCGATTCGATTTCTTTTTCCAGAAGCTTGTTCAATTTGTCTTTTTTTTGTTTGCCTTCCAACAATTTTCCCGCCAAGGCTATCACTCCTTCTATCGAATCCCCCATGTTTATTCTCTCCATGTTTGAGCGCATGCCTTCAAGAACTCCCGGATCATTTATCATTGATTTGATTATGGATTCGAGGTCTTCTTCTTTTTCAATCTTTACAGCAGCTTCTCTCAGGGCCAAAAAGTCGGCGTTTTCTTCTTCCTGCCCTGGGATGAAGAAGGGTATTATCATGGGTAGATTCTTGGCTATGGATTCTGAAACGGTCAGGCCCCCCGGCTTGGTTATTATTACGTCGGCGTCATCCATAAGCTCCGAAATGTTGTCCACGAAACCCATCACATTGAGTTTTCCTGCGGCAATTGCATCGGCATGCTTTTCCCTCAATCTGTTTTTCAATTCTCTGTTGTTTCCGCAAACGGCGTGGATGAATAAATTTTCATCCATTGCTGTCAAACGCGAAAGCACTTTCTTTATGCCCCTAAGACCCATGCTTCCTCCCATCAAAAGAACCGTGAATTTACCGGGATGGAGGGGCGGATGCTCCGAATCCTTTAGAAACTCGGACTTTATTGGTATGCCCAATGGATATATTTTTTCTGATGCGATTCCCTTCTTTATGAGTCCGGCCCTTGTATGCCTGCTTCCTGTGACATATGCGTCAACGTTGGAATCCACATAGGTCTGATGCGCTTCAAAGTCGGTCACTATGGATATGAAAGGCGTTTCCATCCTTTTGCTTTTTTTCAACACGCCAATCAATTTTACGGCAAACGGATGAGTCCCGATTATCAGGTCCGGCTTATTGTCGCGGATGATTTCCCATGTGCGCCTGCTTTCAGCCCTTATGAAGAGTTTTGTGAACGGCCCGTCAAGAGACTCCCTGTTTGTTATTTTATATAATTCTCCATAAAGCTTTGGGAAACGGCCTGCAAGAATTTCATATCCTTCCTCAACCAATATTTCGAGTATCTTGTTTTCTTCTTTTATGAAATCAACCAGTTCCGTTTCATGTCCACGTTCTCTGAAACCTGATTCCAATGTCATTGCAACCTGGTTGTGTCCGCCTCCCGTCGAGGCGGTTATAATCATTATTTTAGCCATAACAGCATCCTTTCATTGTTTTACGCATATATATTTTACACCATTTGAAGTCTTTGTGCCCCAGTCTGCCAATAATTTAAATTGATTTAACTAAATGCAGGGTGGTATTATTAGAAAAACAGTCAAAAATTAGATGTTTTTAATGTCGCATTATGCTTAAATGGTATTGGAGGTGTATCAAATGCAAAAGATCTTTTTATTTACCGGAATTTTTATTGCCGCCATCGGTTTTCTAATATGGAAGTTCAAGGTAATTGAGATAATGAGGATGTACAACCCAAAAACATGCACGGACAAGGACGGCCTTGCGAGGTGGACAGGAATAAGATTCATGGTAACGGGCCTTGCCTCGTCAGCAGTCTTTTTTTTGCCGATACACGAAAGCGAAAGCAATCTTCCGCTGCTGCTGTATCTGGGATTGATTATTGCTGTCCTTTCCATAACAGCTTACGGCACACGCAAATTTTCATAAAACACAATGAATCGAGCTGATACTATGCTATACATTAAAAAACTTGTGAATAATTTCATTGGCCGGGTTCAAATTCCAAAATCGATTGTCGAAAGAAAAGAAAAAGTTCTTCTCCATATCTCCGACACACCATCCACTTTTTATAGAGGTCTCGAGATTCTAATAAGGAAAATTTCACCGGAATATATCGTCCATACGGGAGACGTTGCGGATGACATCAAGCTGGGCATATATCCCCGGAGGATTTTTTTGTACGAAAAAAAGGCATCCAGGCTTATTGATATTCTGGAATCATCCGATGCAAACGAAATACATATGGCAATCGGAAACCATGACAGTCCCGAAATACTAAGGCGGCTGTCGAAGCGGTCGAATATTTTCGATGCAAAAAGCGTCATCATAGAAAACAAAAGATTCAACATCAGCCATTACTATAACACCAATTTCGATGATTCTGCATCATACCATCTGTTTGGACACAATTTGAGCGGAAAAAGCCATTTCGACGGATCCACCTTTCATCTTAATGGAATATGCGCAATCCACGTCATTTTTCTTGACTCGGGCGAGGTATTCGAATTGCCATATCCAGACGGAGTGGACAATTCCCGTCAAGGCAAAGTCAGAATGGGGACATGAATTTTTGAAAGGATTGAAGACCGATGATATCTTTAGTAAGGCAAGGCTGCCAAAGCATGCTTATCGAAACAGACAATCCAGATTGTTTTGAAAAGGAAGTGCTTAGTTCTTTCGATTATGACAATTCCGACTTCAAGACTGCCTTCGGCACTTCAGACGAAACACGCATAATAGTAATGCTTACCCGCCACATAAAAACAAGCAACAGTTTAAATGACATAGACCGAATCTATTCCGTGGGAATCGATGCCGCCTCATTTCTATGCTTTCTTTTGAACTTTGACAACGAAGGCGTCTTCAGATCCGTCCGCCTGTCGCCAAAGGTGATTCTCTTGAGACTTATGGGCGATGTCGATAGGGCCATAGATCGTATAGAATCGCATTTCGGCGCTGTAAGAGGTTCTTTTGAAAAACTGTTGGATGAAAAAGGCGCCGGCACTCTGATTGCCTTCACTGAAAAGAGTCTGCAAAAGTCTATTTCCATTCCCGACATTCACACTGTATCTCTTTTTACCGAATCATCCTCCCCTTCGATACTTGGGCATTTGGCCATCCACTCGCTGGAATACTTGAACCTTTGCCTTCACAACAGGGACTGGAATGAACTAAACATAAAAATATACGACAGCTATGGGAATTTCGAGCTACATTACAAAAGACTCCTTTTTATTGTCGAAGCGCTTGAGACAGGCCTTATATTGGGAGAATCATGGGGAAGGGATACTGCATCGGTTTTTCAATCCGTGGGAATTTACAGGGTTCGACTTTTCACGTTTTTGCCTCCCATTGAAATAAAAAAAATGCTTGTCGGGCTCGAGTATTTGGAAAATGGCAAACGCATTGTCGACATGGATCTTTACGCCCAGAAAAACAAGATAAGGTGGAACGAGCTGAGGACGCCCGAAACGAAAGACAAGACTGAATTGGGCAAGATGTACCACAGGATGCTTTTGGATAGATTGACTGAAAAACAGGCAGCCCGTTTCGCATGGTTGAACGCGCAGGCAAAATAAATCAACGCAAAACAAAAGAACCAATATTTGTAAGGACACTAAAAGGCACGTCCCTTATTGGTTCTTTTTTTTACGCAGCTATGCAGAATCAGGATATCTATTCCACAACGACATTCCTGTATGTCTTCTTGCCTTTTCTTATAAGCAAAGCTCCATCTTTGAGATCCTTTTCCGAAACAACGTAGTCGAACGCGGGAACAGCATCGTCATGGATGTATATTCCATTTTGCCCTATCAGTCTTCGCCCTTCTCCGTTTGATTTTATTAGCCCGGTTTCCTTTAGAAGGGTTATTATTTCGACTCCTTCTTCAAGCATCTTGGCGGGGATCGATACGGTCGGTATGTTGTCCTTTGCTCCTCCGCCCTCAAAAAGCGCTCTTGCGGCGTCTCTTGAATCGATTGCGTCTTTTTCGGAATGTATAAGCTTTGTGACCTCGAATGCCAAAACTTCCTTGGCCTTGTTTATTTCCTGCCCCTCAAGGCTTCCGAGCCTCCTGACTTCCTCCATGGGAAGGAATGTGAGCAGTGCAAGACACTTCTCCACATCCGGATCGGCTACGTTTCTCCAGTATTGGTAGAACTCGTAAGGTGATGTCTTAGTCCTGTCGAGCCATAGCGCCCCCTTCTCGGTTTTGCCCATTTTCTTGCCTTCACTTGTTGTAAGGAGGCTGAATGTCAGACCGAATGCGGGCTGGGCTTCCACCCTTCTTATCAGGTCCGCCCCGGCTATGATGTTTGACCACTGGTCGTTTCCTCCAAGCTGGATCTTGCAGTTATGCCTCCTGTAAAGCTCGAGGAAGTCGTAGCCCTGCATTATCATGTAGTTGAATTCAAGGAATGAGAGCCCCTTCTCTAGGCGCTGCTTGAAGCACTCGGCAGTAAGCATTCTGTTAACAGAAAAATGCCTTCCTATCTCTCTCAGGAAATCGATGTAGTTCAGGGGCATAAGCCACTCTGCATTGTTAAGCATAAGAGCCTTGCCCTCGGAAAAGTCGATGAATTTCGAGAACTGCGCCTTAAAGGATTCGGAATTGCTTTTAATTGTTTCGGGTGTCATCATTTTCCTCATGTCGCTCTTGCCGGACGGGTCTCCAACCATTCCTGTCCCTCCGCCGATCAGTGCTATGGGCCTGTGTCCCGCCTGCTGCATGTGCATCATTACCATGACCTGTATGAAGTGTCCGACATGAAGGCTGTCCGCTGTGGGGTCGAACCCTATATAAAAGGTAACTTTCTCTTTTTCGAGAAGCTCCCTTATTTCATCTTCATGGGTGGCTTGCTCAATATATCCTCTTTCGTTTAGAATATCGTATACGTTGCGCATGGCATTTCTCTCCTTTGTTGTTTTTTTATAACATAAAAAAGCGCATCTCCCTGTAAGGGCGAAGCGCTCGCGGTACCACCTTAATTCGCATGGAAACCCATGCCTCTGCCATTATAACGGATGGCTCCCGCGGCTTTGCCGAAACTCCGGATGTGTACTTCGGGTTAAATGCGTTCTGCAGACTTTTCACCGCCAGTCCGCTCTCTTTTGCTGTAACCGCTTGACCCTACTGTCATCCTTCACAGTTCAGAATACGACTATTTTCCACCATCTTAATCCAATTAAAGCCCTTTGTCAAGACAATAAGCTTTCCCTGGAAATAAGTTCTTGCAGTAAGGCCGCTTTTATTTTATAATGGAAATTGTCTTTATATAGATTACTATTGTGTTTTGAGCACAGACACGGAGGTCGAAATGAACAAGTTAACAGTACAAAAATACGGAGGCACATCTGTGGGTTCCATCCAACGGATCAAGCGTGTCGCCAGGAAGATAATCGAGACAAAAGAAGAATTCGGGCAAGTGGTTGCTGTCGTTTCAGCAATGGGCGACAGCACGGACCGTTTGGTGGAAATGGCGCACTCCATAACCGACAAACCGTCAGAACGTGAAATGGACATGCTGCTTTCGACAGGGGAAATGGTTTCAATATCCCTTTTGTCAATGGCAATAGAAGCCGAGGGGTACGAAGCCGTTTCGCTCACCGGGCCCCAGTCCGGAATAATAACGGACCTTCACCACAAGAATGCCCGCATTCTCGATATAGACACAAAGCGTATAAAAAACGAACTCGACAGCGGACGAATTGTTGTTGTGGCAGGCTTTCAGGGAATTACCGAAAAGCGCGACATATCAACACTCGGAAGAGGCGGTTCCGACACCACAGCCGTTGCTTTGGCGGCGGCTCTTAAAGCGGAAAAATGCGAAATATATACGGATGTCGACGGCATATACACGAGCGATCCCCGAAAAGTGAAAAATGCCAAAAAACTCGACGTAATATCCTACGACGAAATGCTCGAGCTTGCCTTCCTCGGAGCGCAGGTTCTTCATCCCCGCTCCGTCGAGCTTGCCAGAAAATTCAATATTCCCCTGGAAGTGAAATCAAGCTTCAAGGACAAACCCGGAACAAGAATTGTGG
>DATFJE010000232.1:0-3920 GCA_035269385.1 Clostridia bacterium | reverse complement strand
CCAGCGTTCATCCTGAGCCAGGATCAAACTCTTAATTGAAATCTCAAATTTACGAGTTACGCTAGCAATTATTTATTGCTTTAATTCTTTGCTCTCTTGCTGTTCAGTTTTCAAAGACCGCTATTTCACTTGCTTTGCGCCATTTCTCTTTCGGCGACTCTGTTATAATATCATGGGCGCTATTCCTTGTCAACCGGTTTTTTGACTGTTTTCAAATTTTTATTGAAAGTAGTTGAATTGCCATGCAACCTTGCCCTTCATTTTTTTATATATGCTTTCAATTCATCCAAATCATCAAGGTATACCGGCCTTAGGGACTGATTGTAAATCACTGCCGCAGGATGAAACAAGGGGAAAACACTAAAGTTCATCCCTTCAATTTCAAGAGGACGGCCATGTACATCGCCTATTGCTATAGACCCTTCTTCCGTGACGGCTCTGAGAGCCGTGTTCCCGAGTGTCACAACAAGCGAAGGACCTATCAGTTTCAATTCTTCATGGAGCCTTCCCTTAAAAAACATGAGTTCCTCTTTGTTGGGCGGGCGATTATTTTTGCGCCCAGTCCTTGAATTGATTTTATACGGTCTTGTTTTGACAACGTTTGTTATATATATTTCCTTTCTTTCAAGTTTTACGATTTCAAGAAATTCATCCAGATTTTTTCCCGCCTGCCCAACGAAAGGTCTTCCAAGCTCAACTTCTTTGGAGCCCGGGGCCTCGCCAACCAAAACCATCTTCGCATAAATATTCCCCTCTCCATGCACTATCGTCCCGTACTTGGATTTTTCCATTTCCATTCTCAGCTTTTTTACGGCTGCCGCTTTCATATAAAAACCCCCTCTTCCCCGTCTGCAACAATTCAAATCTACGCTTATCATTATACAACATTTCCAGCCTTTTTTATCTTCGCAAAAAAAGATGCCGCAATCGGCATCTTAAAAGGGTATTTAATGGACTTTTTAACTGTTTTGCCTAAGGTATTCGACCGCGAATCCAAAATAAAGGGCCGTACCGTTTGCGAGACTTTCCTCATTGATGTTGAATTTGGGATGATGATGCGGAAATGTAAAGCCTTCTTCTCCGCTTCCGCTTCCGACAAATGCTATCGCTCCGGGTATTTTTTGGAGATAATACGCCATGTCCTCGCTTCCAGTCGTTTTGTCCTGATGCACAAGGTTCTCTCCACCCACTACTTTTTCGGCAACGCTTTTGACCGTCTCGACAACACCGGAATCATTTATTGTGGCGGGCATAGCCTCGACTATTGAAACCGCCGCTTCTGCCCGGTATGTTTTAGCTGTTTCCTGGGCATACCGCCTTATTGCATCGCCGGTTCTTTTTCTGGCCTCCTCGGAAAAACATCTGAATGTCCCTTCCATGTGGGCCTTTTCGGGTATTACATTGAATCTACTTCCCGCTTTGAACTCTCCAAGTGTGAAGACGACCGATTCCAGGGGACTTTTTTCCCTGCTTAGCATGGCTTGCGAATTCATTACAAAGGAAGCTGCTGCTACAATCGGATCCACCGTCTGGTTTGGAAGGGATCCATGACCACCTTTTCCTATGAAGTCTATGAAAACGCAATCGCCCGAAGCCATCCTCGGGCCAGTCTGAATGTTAATCTTGCCAGAGGGGATGTCGTTCCATAGATGGATCCCCATTATGGCGTCGACTCCGTCAAGCGCTCCTTCCTCTATCATCAGTTTGGCTCCACCGGCCTTTTCTTCCGCCGGTTGGAACAAGAGCTTGACTGTTCCCGCCAATTCGTTTCGAATTTCCGAAAGCGCCTTAGCGGCACCCAAAAGCATTGCCGCGTGCCCGTCATGGCCACACGCATGCATTACTCCATCATTTTGAGACTTGTAAGAAACATCGTTTTCTTCTGAAATCGGAAGGGCATCAATGTCCGCCCTGAGTGCCGCAACCGCCCCCGGACGTGCTCCTTCAACAATCGCAACCACTCCTGTTTTTGCGCAAGGCTCCCAAGGGATTCCCATCTTGTCTAGTTCCTCTTTTATCCTTTTTGATGTCCTTGCTTCATTCCAGCTGAGCTCGGGATTCTTATGGAACTCCCTTCGCATCGAAATCACATATTCTTTTTGCGCGTCAACAATTCCTTTGTGTTTCATTCCCTCTTCATCCCCTTTACTGATTTAAAAAATCCAATGCATACTGCGCATACAAAGCCGCTGCAATTTCCAAGGCATCCTCGTCAATATCGAATTTCGGATGATGGTGAGGATAAAGAGGAATCTTTTCCTCATTTTTTGTCCCGACAAATGCAAAAGCTCCGGGAACTTCTTTGAGATAGAAGGAAAAGTCTTCTCCTCCTGTTGTCTTTTCATAGCTAATCAAAGCGTCTTTTCCCGCAATTTTTCCCACAGCCTTTTCTCCTATGGCAGCCATGGCGGGGTCGTTTATAGTAGGCAAAACCAATTCCTTGTAGTCAAGAACAGCCTCGGCCCTGTAGCTCTCTGCAGTTTTTTCTACCACTCTCTTTATCTGGGATTCAAAGGCATCGTTTACTTCCATGCTGAAGCAACGGGTGGTTCCTTCAAGATATGCCTCTCCCGCCAGCACATTGAACCTTGTTCCCGCATTGAATATTCCTATAGTTACTACCGCCGGATCCAGCGGGCTTATTTCCCTGCTTACAAGTGACTGCAAGTTGGAAACTATTGCAGAACCCACTACTACCGCGTCTACTCCTTGGTGAGGCATTGACCCGTGTCCGCCTTTGCCGGTGACATTTATGTTGAATATTCCTGCCGATGCCATCCTGGGACCTGCCTCAATAGACACTTTGCCTGCTGGAGCATCGTTCCAAAGATGCATTCCGAAAATGCCGTCGACATCTTTGAGTTCGCCTTCGTCAATCAATTTTTTGGCTCCCTTGGCAACCTCTTCACCCGGTTGAAACAAAAGCTTGACTCTTCCATCGAATGCATGGGATTTCTCTTTGAGTATTTTTGCGGCCGTCAAAAGGCCAGCTGCATGCCCGTCATGGCCGCAACCGTGCATGAATCCTGGATTTTGCGACTTGTAGGGCACTTCGTTGGTTTCCTGAAGGTCCAAAGCGTCTATGTCCGCTCTAAGCGCAATCGTTTTTCCCGGTCCTTTTCCTTCAACTATTCCCACAACACCGGTGCCTGCGGCTTTTTTGCATTCTATGCCCATGGACTCGAGTTCTTCTATTATACGATCCGACGTTCTTATTTCCTTCATGCTCGGTTCAGGATGCATATGGAACTCTCTTCTGATTTTCACGGCATAAGGCTTGTATTCCTTTGCCAGCTCTCTTATTGACATTATTCCGCCTCCCCTAATTCTATAATTGTATGGCATATGACTTCTATTCCCTTTTGCAAATCTTCATAGTCTGTCCATTCCTCCGGACAATGGCTCCTTCCGTCCCTGCTTGGAACAAAAACGAGTCCTGTCGGAGTTATCTCGGCCATTATCATTGCATCATGACCCGCACCGCTTGTCATGACCTTGTGGGAAAAACCTTCTTTCAAGGCATTCTTCTTTAGTAGCGACAATATTTCGGTATCCATGGTCACTGGATCAACTTTAAGCAAATCTTCTATTTCAAAAGAAACTCCACGCTTTTGTGAAACTTCCTTCAGTTTTTCCTCAACTGCGGACCTGACAGCATCCATGCAGCCAATTTTTTTTGAACGGATATCCACGGTAAACTCAACTTCGCCAGGCACAATATTGGCCGCCCCGGGCCTGACATCCAGAACTCCAACTGTTGCGACCGTGCCTTGACCAGCTTCGATGGCGTAGTTGCCGAGCTCGGAGATGAATTCGGAAGCCGCCCCAAGAGCGTCTTTTCGGAGAAGCATCGGAGTCGTTCCCGCATGGTCGGGGCGTCCAATCATCTTTACCCTGAATTCAGAAATTCCGACTATGAA
>DATFJE010000231.1:0-5645 GCA_035269385.1 Clostridia bacterium | reverse complement strand
CCAGCGTTCATCCTGAGCCAGGATCAAACTCTTAATTGAAATCTCAAATTTACGAGTTACGCTAGCAATTATTTATTGCTTTAATTCTTTGCTCTCTTGCTGTTCAGTTTTCAAAGACCGCTATTTCACTTGCTTTGCGCCTCTTGCTTTCGGCGACTCTGTTATAATATCATCTGAGGATAACCATGTCAACAAATACTTAAGGTTTTTTTGACATTTCCTACACTCTTTTTTATAACGCAAATATTATCCGTTATTTAACTTTTTTTGTTCGTTTTTTTATGTTTGTGCGGGCTTTATGTTGACATTTCATTTATTGATTATTCGTTTTGTTCGACACAAAAGAAAAGGATGCCGGAAGGCATCCTTTTCTTTTGTGTCGTCTTTCTAAGCAAAATATACATTCGGTTCTCTTGAATGCTTTAGATTTTTATTCCTTTACAATCGGTTTCATTGTTGGAAAGAGTATTACGTCCCTTATTGACGGAGAATCAGTCAATAGCATAAGGAGCCTGTCAATGCCGATTCCGAGTCCTCCGGTAGGCGGCATTCCAACTTCAAGTGCTCTCAAGAAATCTTCGTCCATTCTGTGGGCTTCGTCATCCCCGAGTTCTCTTTGCTCCAATTGCGCCTCGAACCGGCCTCTTTGGTCAATTGGATCATTTAGCTCGGAAAAAGCGTTTGCCAACTCCCAAGTGTTGACGAATGCTTCAAATCGATTTGTTATCTCCGGATTGTCCGGATTTCGTTTTGACAATGGAGACACTTCAACGGGATGATGCATTATGAATGTGGGCTGTACGAGATGCTCTTCAACATATTCTTCAAAAGCCTCGTTTATTATATGGCCCTTGGACATTCCTTCTGTAACTTCTATGTGAAGCTTTTTGGCTGCAGCTGCGGCTTCTTCAAAGTTCATTTCGCTAAAATCGATTCCTGCATACTGCTTTACAGCTTCTGTCATCGACAACCTCTTCCATGGAGGCGTCAAATCTATTTGGGTTCCCTGATAGTTGATTTTAGTTGTTCCCAAAACTTTTTCGGCACAATATGCGACTATGTTTTCGGTGATTTCCATCATGTACTGATAGTCCTCGTATGCCGCATAAAGTTCTATTGCGGTGTATTCGGGATTATGCTTAATGGACATACCCTCATTCCTGAACATTCTGCCCATTTCGTAGACTCTGTCGAATCCTCCCACAATCAAACGCTTCAAATAAAGTTCATTGGCTATCCTCATATACATGTCAATATCAAGTGTATTGTGATGTGTTACGAACGGCTTTGCGACAGCTCCTCCTGGTATGGTGTTGAGTATTGGC
This sequence comes from Clostridia bacterium, assembly GCA_035269385.1. GTDB lineage: Bacteria > Bacillota > Clostridia > Peptostreptococcales > BM714 > BM714. Next base: position 4,320 of record DATFJE010000231.1, on the reverse strand, counting down.
GTATCCACTTCGAGATAACCACGTTCATCCAAGTATTCCTTTATAGCCTTTATGACTTTCGAACGAATTATGAAAGCCTCTTTCACTTCGGGATTTACTATGAGGTCTACATAACGCTGCCTGTATCTTAGGTCAGGATCCTTGAGTCCATGCCATTTTTCCGGAAGAACTTGGAGCGATTTCGTCAAAAGACTCATTTCCGATACCTTTACTGAAATCTCCCCTTTCTTGGTTTTGAAAACTTCTCCGGAAACACCTACTATGTCTCCTATGTCGTATATTTGAAAGTTCTCAAAACTTTCTTCCCCTAAAACGTCTTTCTTTACAAACAGCTGTATTCTGCCGTCCTTGTCCATTATATCAACGAAGGATACTTTTCCCATTCCGCGCTTGGCCATTATTCTTCCGGCCATTCTGACATTTTCGCCTTCATATTCATCAAATGAATCCTTTATGGCTTTGCTGAATGCGTTGCGCTCGAATTTTTCTATTTTAAACGGATCCAATCCTTTTTCCTTAAGTTTCTGCAACTTGTCCCTTCTTACCTGCAGAATCTCGCTCAAGCTGTTTTCCTCCATGCTGAAACGCCCCCTATGCTTCCTTCCTTATATCGAGTATCCTGTATTTGATTGTACCGTTTGGAACTGTTATTTCAACTTCCTCTTCCTTCTTTCTTCCAAGAAGGGCTTTCCCAATCGGCGACTCTGTAGAAATTTTGAATTCATAAGGATCCGCTTCCATCATCCCCACAATTTTGTATTCCATTATTTCTTCCATGTCGAAATCATCATCTTTTTTAAAATCAAGGTCTATTACTTTGACAAGTGTTCCTACTCCCACATGGTCCAGAGAGATGTCCTCGTCCTTGACTATTTTGGCATTTGCAATCATGTTCTCCAATTCTAAAATACGAATTTCCACTTCTGCCTGTTCATTCTTCGCTTCATCATATTCCGAATTCTCGCTTATGTCGCCGAATGCAAGAGCCTGTTTGATTTTTTCAGCTATTTCTTTTCTTCTTACTGTTTTAAGTTGAAGCAACTCGGCTTCGATTTTTTCGAGGCCTTTCCTTGTGAAAATAAATTCCTTTTGCATTTTCTTTCCCTCCAAATTATTGTGCCCGTTCTTTACATTAAAAATGCACTAAAGAATAAGCACCGCCAATCATCAGTGCTCCCCCATTTCTTATGCGAATAATTATAATGTAGTCGGTTTTCATTGTCAATGCATATTTAAGTCCCTTGTACGTTGAGCAGGCTATCAAGCAATGCCAATATATCTTGCGACTTTTCAGCTTTGTTGATTTTGTTTTTCACACCTGCCGAATTATATACGCCCTTCAGATACCATGCGCTGTGTTTTCTGAATTCCCTGCAAGCCATATAATCGTCCTTGCTTTTCGCCAGCCTTGAAAGATGCCGCTTCGCCATTTCGATTTTTTCAACACGTCCGGGTTCTTCAGAAGCATAACCTTTTTCAATGAAATGGCGTATTTCTTTGAAAATCCATGGATTGCCTTTTGCGGCCCTTGCTATCATTAGTCCATCGCAGCCGGTGGTTTCGAAAGCGGATACGGCCGAAGGTCCATCCACCACGTCTCCGCTCAAAACTACAGGTATCCCAACGGCTTTCTTGACTTCGGCTATTATATTCCAATCCGCCTGCCCAAAATAGTATTGGTTTCTCGTTCTTCCATGCACTGTTATAAAATCAACTCCTGATGCCTCCATTCGAAGTGCGAAATCAATCACATTGACACTGTCTTCATCCCAACCGGTCCTCATTTTTACAGACACGGCCTTTTTCGTTTTGCCCACTATCTTTTCTACGATTCTTGACGCCAGTTCCGGATTTTTCATGAGCGCCGAGCCTTCTTTGTTCTTGACCACTTTGGGTACCGGACAGCCCATGTTTATATCCAAAAACTGATTTTTCTCTTTTTCAAGTTTTTCAGCAGCTTCCGCCATTATATCCGGATCGGAGCCAAAAATCTGGATGCCGGAAACTTTTTCGCTCTCATTGACAGCAATAAGTTTTTTTGTCTTGGGGTCCTTGTAATGAAGACCCTTTGCACTTACCATCTCGGTCACAGTTACATCGCAACCCATTTCACTGCAAATTCCCCTGTAAGTTTCATCTGTAATGCCCGCCATGGGACCAAGAAACAATGGCCTTTGCATTTCAACATTTCCAATTCTCATATTTTTCACCCGTTCGATTCCATTCAAGCAGTCAACTTTTGCGGTTCATGTCATATATGATTTTAAGCCCGTCAAGTGTGAGGAACTTGTCTACAATTTCTATGGTTTCGGACTCTGAAGCTATCATGCTTGATAGCCCTCCTGTAGCAATTACCTTTATGTCGTCATTCTTCAATTCCGTCTTCATTCTTCTGACGATATAATCTACAAGACCGACATATCCATAAATCACGCCCGATTGAATGCTCTTTACTGTATTCTTGCAAATAACACCTTCCGGTTTAATCAATTCAACCTTGGGAAGCTTGGATGCTTTCTGAAACAGCGCGTCACTCGAAATTTTTATTCCGGGTGCTATTGTTCCACCCAAATATTCATTCTTTTCCGAAATGGCACAGAATGTTGTGGCTGTTCCAAAATCCACTATCACACACGGTCCCCCATACTTGTGTATGCACGCAACAGCATTAACTATCCTGTCTGCGCCAACCTGTCTTGGATTGTCATACTTGATGTTTATTCCTGTTTTGATTCCGGGACCAACTACAAGCGCTTCCTTGTCAAAATATTTTATGGCCATATGCTGCAATGAATACATTATGGTAGGAACTACCGAAGATATGATTACGTCCTCTATTTCATCAGTGGGGATCCCTTCATTTTTAAAAAACTGATGAACAATTATACCAATTTCATCGCTCGTTTTTGTCTTGTCTGTAGATATTCTCCAATATCTTAGCAATTCCTGCCCTCTATATACGCCCATAACAATATTTGTATTTCCAACATCGCACACCAACAACATATTTTCACCTGCTTTTTGAATTTCTTGACTGATTTGTCATCACATGTAATTTTTTCGAATGATAGAATTCTTTAAATGTATCCATTCTCAGCGCGAATCGAAATTTCACCCGACAATATAGTCTTTACACTTCCGTCATCATATTGTACCACAAGCTCTCCGCCATCGTTGATTCCTTTTACTAAAACTTCCACAAAACTGTCCGTTTCATTTATCCATACTTGTCTTCCAATCACAGCGGAATGGTTTCTACAAATTTTCAAGGCGGATTCAAAATCGCCTTCTTCAAAAAAACGGTCCAAAAGCAATTCCAATTCCACTAAAAAATAGAACAAAAATTTCTTTCTGTCAATATAATGGCCTGTTTCAATCTTCAGTGATGTCGCCTTCTCTGCAAGCTCTCCACTGAAAGCATCAATGTTTGCGTTTATTCCAATGCCCAGGGCAATGTAGTTTACGCGATCCAGTTCGGAGCCCATCTCTGTAAGGATTCCGCAAACTTTCTTCCCGTTTATCACAATATCATTTGGCCATTTAACCTTCACATCAAGTTTATACAGATCTTTTACCGTCTCAATCAGTGCTGCTGCAGCTATCTGGGTTATTTTGGGAGCTTCCTGCGGAGAAATTTCAGGCTTTAGCAAAAGCGACATCCATATTCCTTTTCCCGAAGGAGATCTCCATTCTCGTCCAAGCCTGCCCCTCCCCGTCTTTTGTTCCTCGCTTACAAGCAATGTTCCTTTAGGCAGTTCATCTGAATGCTCTTTTATATAGTTGTTTGTCGACCCTATCGACTCGAAACAAATGACATTATGTCCCAAATGTTTTGTCGGCATTCCCAAGCTCAATTCATCACTTGTGAGTAAATCGGGTTCTCCAAGCAGTTTGTATCCCTTCCTGGAGGATGACTCTATTTCATACCCTCGTTTTTTCAGTTCTTTTATATGTTTCCAAACAGCTGTTCTTGAAACTCCAATGTGTTTGCTCATGACTTCGCCCGAAACATAATCCATTCTATGATTTTTTAAAAATTCCAATATGGCACGGTCCATCCTAATCGTCCTCCATTAAAATCTATTGGCTTTCCAAATCATTCTAACATATTATTCTTTGATTCAAAAGGCGGGCAGACTGCTTTTTAAGCAGTCTGCCCGTAATCAATGGATTATGCTGTTAACCGAAAAGTGAAAGCATTACGCCAGCGGCCACGGCCGACCCTATTACTCCCGCTACGTTCGGTCCCATTGCGTGCATGAGAAGGAAGTTCGAGGGATTCTCCTTTTGGCCGACTGTCTGTGAAACTCTTGCAGCCAT
>DATFJE010000230.1:0-9259 GCA_035269385.1 Clostridia bacterium | reverse complement strand
TGGCAATAGGAGCCTCCTATGGAGGAGTTCGAAGCATGACGAGCACCTCGGGACCAGGCCTTTCCCTCATGATGGAAGGCATAGGATTGTCGGCAATGGCGGAAATTCCGCTGGTGGTAATAGACTCCCAAAGGGTCGGTCCGAGCACAGGCCTGCCGACCAGGGTTGAACAAAGCGATTTTGACACGGCTCTTTACGGTGGTCACGGAGAGTACCCTTCCATAAGCCTCGCCCCCTACAGCGTCGAAACATGCTTCTCGCTTTCGCGGGACGCCTTCGGATTGGCCGACGAATTTTCGTGCCCTGTATTTGTAATGAGCGACCTTGCACTTGGTCTTTTTCCTCAAACCGTCGATCCTTTTGAAATCGTCACAAAAGACCATTCCGGGGAAGCCACCTCATCCGAAGACCTCGGCGAAGACACCTATTTCAAGCGCTATAGTGGAAACAACGAAATCCGCCCTGCCCCGGGAACCCCTGGCGGCATTCATTACACTACAGGCCTGGAGCACGGACCTCTCGGCGCACCCGACAACAGCCCGGAGAACAGGATTCGCATGATGCGTCGGAGGATGGAAAAATTCGATTCGCTTTCAAAGCTTCCAGGCATAACCGTCGAAAAAATATCCGGACCCCTTTTGGTCATTGCCACAGGATCGGCTTATGGCATCTGCCAAAAAGCATTGAAAAGTTTTGAAGGAGAAGCGGTTATCGGTGCGCTTCACAGGCTTAAGCCCTTTCCCGAAAAGCAATTCTCGGCTTTGGCCGAAAGTTTCGATTCCATACTTGTAGTCGAATACAATTACGGAGGACAGATTTTTGAGCTTTTGAAAAAAAATATCAGGCTTGACGACATTCACAAGCTGCACAGCCTGACAAAATTCAGCGGTGAACCCTTCACTCTGCTTGAAATAGAGAATAAAGCAAAGGAGTTGATTTAATTGGCCCTTATAGACGTATACACAAACCAAGTGGAACAAACATGGTGCCCGGGATGCGGACACTATTCCGTGCTGAGGGCCCTCAAGATAGCTTTGGCGCGGCTTGAAATACAAAACCACGACAGCGCAATAGTATCAGGCATAGGCTGTTCGGGACGCATAGGAGGATACACCAAAGCCTACGGATTCCACGGAATACACGGGAGGAGCCTTCCCATAGCACAGGGTATAAAACTAGCCAACCGCAAGCTCACGGTAATCGCCGCAGGAGGCGACGGGGACGGTTTCGCAATAGGCACGGGACACGCAATGCACGCTATAAAGCGCAACATAGACATTACCTATCTTTTGATGAACAATCAGGTGTACGGGCTGACGAAAGGCCATACCTCGCCTCTTAGCGAATTGAACTTTGTAACCAAAAGCACCCCTCTGGGGCAGGTGGAGGATCCCCTAAAGCCTTCCCTACTGGCTCTCTCGGCAGGAGGAAGCTTCATAGCCCAGGGTTTTTCGGGCGAGCAGGAGAAACTGATAGAGCTGATAATGAAGGGAATCCTCCACAAGGGATTCTCCCTGATAAACATATTCAGCCCATGCGTAACCTTCAACCCAGGCAAAAGCTACGCCTGGTTTCGAGAAAACCTCGTTTCGCTGGACGAGTCTCGAAACACTTCCGACCGAGGGGACGCCTTCAAGGCTTGCCTGGAGACGGACGGACTATTTACGGGACTTCTTTATGAAAACAACGCGCCAGACTACCAATCACGAATATCCGGTGAAAACAAAACCGCTTTGATAAACCTGGACATAAAAAACACCCGCCTTTTGGACGGGTTGATTGAAGAATTCATGTAATAAAGACGTCCGCCCCCGTTTCCTGTCAATCAAAATGGAAACGGGGGCGGTTTATTTTTAGTTACGGCATAATCCTTCCTTCTTTTCCGTTCTTAAGGTCGAGATATGTATCTTTTTTGTCTTCTTCAATTATTCTTTCAATTCTTTTATGGTCTTCAAGCAAGGCCTTTAGGCCTTGACTTATTTTGTCTTCGTTTGCAATGACGGGAACAAAATGCCTTGCAACCCTTTTTATGTTTGGTCCGAAAACTTTTGTCATTCCCAACTGCACTTTTTTCTTCCTCAAGAGGTCGACAATCCCCTTGGCCTTCCTGGGATCCGCATGGATTTCCTCTTCCTCTTCCCCGGTGGTGTTTCTTACCGTTTCTAAAAGCCGGTAGCCTTTCTCGTCCATTTCATATATATCGTATTGTTTTGCATCTCCAAAATGGCATGAAACAAAATTTTCCCCGTCGTTTGTAGCGCAAGCCACTATCATCATATCCACTCACCTTTCGATATTTATTGTTCTTTGATTCCGGGATCCTATTCCGAATTCGTCTCCACTCAACAATATATACCCCCACAAGGTAATTTGTCAAACCATGGTCCATAATTCAGATGAAATTAACGTTATCCGAAACACTATAAACCTATGATATACAAACCAACGGAAAAAATTATTGATAACTGCTGAATTCGGTTTTGGCTACAGATATTTAAATGTGAAAAACTAATAGAGCAAACCGTTCTTAGTTGTTACCATTTCAACTGATTGTTGCAATGGCTGAGGCTTTGCGAAATAGAATCCCTGCATTACCCTGCAACCCAACTTCGACAGATGATCCTTCTGTTCAATCGTTTCGACTCCTTCCGCCACCAATTCCAGGTCATAATTCTTTGCTATGTATGCTATGCTTATTAAAAGTGTATCAGCTTTTTCACCTTCAATCATCTGGTCTATGAATGTCTTGTCTATTTTTATCTCGTCCACATTAAGTTTAAGCAAATAGTTCAGTGATGAATATCCTGTTCCGAAATCATCAAGAGAAACCCTTGCTCCCAACTCGTGTATTGCACCAAAAACTTCGTTGGCATAACCCTCGTCATTTATTATGACCGCTTCGGTAATCTCAATTACCAGTCTTTCGGGATCAATTTCAAATTTCTCGATTATTTCGCCCAAATATTCCACAAATCCTTTTGAAAGCAAATGCGTAGGTGAAATATTAATTGCAACATGTATGCCTTCTCCATATTTCATACAAATATCTTCATATTCTCCTAAAACCTTTTCTATTATAAATTCTCCAAAATCAATTGATTTTCCGCTCCTCTCAATCAAAGGAATAAAAACATCCGGGCTTACAGGTCCAAGCGATTCCGTATGCCACCTCGCCAGTGCCTCAACTCCCACAATCTTACCCTCGAGAACGTCAATCTTGGGTTGATAATGAATATCAAAGTCGCCTTTTACCAAGCTGTCAAGCAACGATTCCTTCATCGACTCCCCCTCGAAAATATTCTCTTCAACCTCCCTGTTGTATGAAACCATGTCGGATTTTTCCCATTGCTTAGCGTATGCAAGAGCCAGGCAAACCCTGTGATAACACTTTGCTATCGACTTTCCTTCAGTACATATCGAACAGCTCTTGTAAAATTCCAAATTAACAATCATTTCAGAAGCATAATTATATTCATTTATAACCGAATTCGTTTTATTAATCCATGACTCAAAGTCCTGTTCTGTCATATTCGCAAGCCAGAATGTAAACTTATTGCCATTGTTCAATGAAAGAAAATCCTCGTCTCCAATTCGTTTTGAAAAAATATTCGCAATATCAACAAGCACATTGTCGCCAAATTTTTCGTCATAAATTGAATTGACTATGTCGAGATTTTTCGTTTTATAAATGGCAATGTATCCTTTACACTCTTTGTCGTTGCATTTTTGGGCTATTCTCTGCATAAACATGTTTTGATTGGGGAGCCCTGTAAGCTTGTGATAGAATGCCAACCAGCGAGTTTGACTCCCAGTCTCTTCAAGCTTTTTAATATTTTCAATCAGATACTCCCTGACCAGTGAAACCATTACATGCATTGCAAAAATAAAAAGCACAAAAACAACAAACTGTATGATCCATTCGACATCCTTGATTTCATCTAATCCTTCAACTCCGTATGTCTTGGTAAATACCCACAATGCAATAAATGCCGCTACAGAGAATATGGATAAAATCACGCTTCGAATCTTTGACATCAACATAGTCGCAACCATATTTGCCATCAAAATAAGCGTCACACCGGAACTGTTAAATCCTCCATCCAAAAACGACAACACTCCCAAGACGATTGTCAACAAAGCACTCACGGTTATCTTTGTATTTATGTCAATGCGGTCTCTTATGACTGCCATTGCAACTAAAAACAATCCCAATCCAAAATCAATGAATAAGAAAAACCTTGGAATATTGCTGTTTCTTAGAAAAAAAGCCGACACAAACAACATGGCGGCGGCAATTGGAATCAGCAAATCAAAACCTTTCTTCATATTGTTTTGTATCAATCTGTTGTAATCTTCATTTTTCATCTTGTCGTCATCCTTTTACGAATACAATACGAGTGATTGGTTGTCTAATTATATCATATTGGAATTAAATTTTTAATCGAAACAAATTCCCGGCTCCAATAATGCTCATATGCAAGAATTTCTCAGTCAAATTAAAACATAAAAAAAACTCCTTCCGCGCCCTGCAGAACAGACTGCAAAACATCAAGAAAGAGCCTATTTCTCTTTTGCATATTTCTAAAACTCAAAATATTCGACCCTGTTTCTGCCATTTCTTTTTGCAGTGTACATTGAGTCATCCAAAGCTCTTACAAAATCGTCAAAATCAATGACCGGCTTATAGCTTCCCACACCGAAACTGGCGGTTATTGAAATATTCTTTTCAAAAGTGTGCGAATCTATTTCCTTACGTATTCTTTCAGCAATGTGTATTCCTTCGTTCAAAGATGTTTCAGGGTATATAGCCATAAACTCTTCCCCACCCCATCTTCCAATGCTGTCTGTATCTCGTATGAGTCCTTGGCACAAGTCCGAAACACTTTTTAGAACAATATCACCTGTCTTGTGGCCGTATTTGTCATTTATATGCTTGAAATTGTCGAGATCAAAGAAAATGACAGTCAGTTTTTTTCCGTATCTTTTCGACTGCAGCATTTCATACTTCAATATTTCATCCAACTTATACCTGTTGTACAAGCCTGTGAGTTTATCCATGATCGATAATTGATGAAGATCCCTGTTAAGGCGCTCTATCTCCTTCTGGTACTCAACCCTGGCTGTGATATCATAGCTTGATCCGGCAACCTCGACTACTTTTCCTTCAATTTCCACTGGAGAAAGAATTGTCTCAAACCAAACATCATTGAAATTAACCTCGTATTGCACAACCTCTCCGTCAAACGCCTTTTCAAAATGCTCCAATGCGGGCCTGCTCGCCTCTTTGCCGAAAATCTCTTCAACCGTCTTTCCAAATATGACTTCCGTGGTCAAACCGAATTTCTTGGGAATCGGCCCCTCGTTTAAAAGATATATTATTTCGCCCGATTCGTTCTTTTTCAATCGAAAAATATTGTTCTTTATGTTGTTCAAAGTAAATGCATAGTTTGAAAGAATGTTCTTGCCCTCAATAGGTTCTTTTTTATCTGTCATCTCAATCCCCTCTCTATGCAAATATAATTGTTCAAATGATTTAAATAACAAATACGACTTTTCCGCAAAATACCGTTATAAGAAATCCTTTCTCTTTGCTAACAGTATATCCTTCACTTGGAATCAATTGCAAATTTTTTCCGGTTTTTAATATATGTCAGGTTTCAAAACGAAAAAGCGGTCTCCAAAAAAGATTCCGAGCCCATTTGCATGCCCCTCCAAAAATTGACCATTGTCGATTTTCCCCGCAGACAGTATACTGATGAAAAACCATGCAAAGGAGACAAGCTGTGAACATTCAAATATTCGGAAAGAAAAAATGCTTCGAAACAAAAAAAGCGGAACGCTTCTTCAAGGAGCGCCGCATTAAATTCCAGAAGATAGACCTTCTTGAAAAGGGAATCAGCCCGGGCGAGCTCAAGTCGGTATCCCAGAGTGTGGGCGTCAAGAACCTGGTAGATGAGAATTCTCCGTATTACCAAGAGAGCGGAATAAGGGACGCCCAAACCACCGCCGAAATGCACGATGTTCTATTCGACTACACCGAAATCCTTGTCACCCCCATAGTAAGAAACGGCAAAAAGGCAACCGTTGGCTACAGGCCGGAAGTTTGGAAAACATGGGAATAGCCTAAATCTTTCTGCTGTCGTAAGCCCAATGCAAAAGGGCCTGCCTCTGCTTCTTCCTGCAATCGAGCAAAAGCGGGGGGCAGTTCTTCCTTATTGCCCCTGCATGCCTTTTCATTGCCTTCCATCTCTTTATCTGCCTGGCGTCCTCAAGCGGAATTCTTCTTCCGTAATAATACCTGCAATACCACTGGAACCACCCTCTGGGGTCCTCTGGATGAATCCAGCCCTTTTTCAGCCACTCGCCCAGCGGAAGCGATGCGTCGACCCCAAAATAATTGAGGCTGATGTCTTTGCCCTCAGGGGACAGCTTTGCATTTTCAAACCATGCGGAGGGAAACTCGCCTGTGCAGTCTGTCATGTACTTGCCTCCGAAAACACCGAGCTCAAGCAGTTCCTTGGGCGCAAGCTGGGGACTGAAGTCGGGGTCGAAGTTCTTCCCCTCCTCCTCGGTCAACACGTAGCTTCCCTTCTGCATCCTGTCGTCTATAAAAACAATGTCGCCCTTCATAACGCGCCTCCCTGCTTTATTGATTTAACAACCCTCAACGGATTTGCCTCCGTCCCCATTTCGTTGAAATCAAAAACCTTGGCCGATTGCTTGTATTGCACATTCTTTTATGACTTTATTCTATCATGTTTCAACTTTTTTATTTGACAATTAAATCCAGCAATTTTGAATCAAGAAAAACGCTTTTATTTAGCCAATAGCCCTTTGAACCATCGTCAACCAGATATTTCAATTTTACATGATTATTTCTTGCTTCAAGAACCTCCGCGCCATACATATTGATATAGGTAAGTGCAATCCTGCTTTGCATATCCGGGTAAACCTCCAATATTTCTTTTCCTTTTGAATTCAAAACAACTACATCACCCTTTTTTTATTCAAAAAACCCTCCCGTCAACCGACAGGAAGGCCCTTCAATTAGTTCATTCCCTCTTATCGATGACAGCTTTGCCACCTTGCCGAAGCAGGTTGGCGCGGGATCAACGAGCTGACTCTCTCCCCCGACTCCTGATAAGATTCAGTTGTCATCCGGTTTCCCGGCACATATACAGTCTACCCCCTATTGTGGACATATGCGGGCACAATAGAAAAATTTTAATCAATGGATTTGACCGTCCCAGGTGATTTTTAAATCAACCAGGCTGGAACCGCCCAAACACCTGACTTGACAGGCATCAAATCATGTATCATACAAATAACATTACCTGTGCCATGTTCTTTACCTGTCTTTTCCAGTACTTCAAAATGCCTGCCTGCCTCTCTTTTGGGATTCCCGCTTTTTTTTATTTCTATCGGCTGCAAGACCCCGTTGCTTTCGATGATTAAATCGATTTCTTTTTGATCGGAATCACGGTAATAGTATAAGGGCGGCCTTTTGCCTGCATTCAAATAGCTTTTAACAATCTCCGATACAACAAATGTTTCAAAAAAAGCCCCACTCATTGCAGATACTTCCAAGGACTCGCTTGTAGTCCATCTAGTGAGATAAGCACAAAGCCCAGTATCCATAAAATACATATTTGGCGCCTTGACAATTCTTTTAAGCGCATTATTATGGTAAGGCTGAATAAGTACAATCAATCCTGAAGATACAAGTAACGAAAGCCATTTCTTCGCTGTTGGCGAGCTAATGCCAACGTCCTTTGATATATCCGAATAATTCACCATTTGGCTTGTTCTAGCTGCGCATGCGGTTAAGAATCTATGAAACTGCATTTCATCGGCAACTTGGGTCAGGTCCCTGATATCCCTATGAATATAAGTGTCCACATAAGAAGCATAATATCTTTCGATACTCTGCTCCATATTGTAAATTGCAGGCATCGACCCTTTAAAGATTCGCTCATAAACCTCCTCCAGGCTCATGTCTGCTGATTTCTCCAACCTGCGCTTAAGCCTTTCCACATCCGTTGTATAGGCCTCAGAAGGCATCTTTTTCAATTCCGCCGTCGAAAGTCCCTGCATTGGAATGATTCCGACTCTGCCCGCCAAGCTTTCGCTGACGCCTTTCATCATGTGGAACATTTGAGACCCCGTCAACCAAAAGGAACCATTGATTTTATGGCTGTCAGCATGCATTTTAATATAAGGCAACAATTCCGGCGCATATTGTATTTCATCAATAATGATTGGCGGAGTATATCTCTGCAAGAAAAGAGCCGGCTCTTCTACCGCCAACTGCCTGGCAACAGGATCATCAAGGCTGACATATTTCCTGCTATCATCAGCTAATATCTTGAGTAAAGTAGTCTTTCCCACTTGTCTCGGCCCTGTAACCAAAACTACCGGAAAAGTTCTGGATGTTTCAAGTATGACAGATTCCAGTGCTCTCTTTATAAACACCGCTTCTCACCTCGCTTAATTTAAACCCTAACTTTATTTTACACGAAAACAAGGTTCTGTACAATTTTTTCCGTGTAATTTAAAATAATCTTTTAAATTACACGGATTACAGAAAGCAGGGGGAAGAAAAGCTGGTCGCCGGACTCATGGGCGAGGGATCAACAAGCTGACTCTCTCCCCCGTCCCCGACAGTTTTTGTAACCATTTGTTTTCTCATTCGTCTATAGGGTTGACAAAACAATAAGGCAAACTGCCTGAATGGAAAGGGGAACCCTATGAAAATCAGAATCGACGGAAAGGAAATCTTCGTGTCGGACGCGAGCAAAAACATAGTGGAGATTTCGGAGGAAAACGGGATTGCAATAACGGCACCGTGCTTCAGGAACGGAAGAAAAGGCGGTTGCTGCAAGGCATGTGTAATCGAAGTCGACGGCGCTCAAAAGTATGCATGCTGCACAAAGCCCCAGGAAGGGATGGTTGTAGAATATGACCGCGATGACCTTGCCGCATTGAGGAAAGAGAGACTGGCGGATTACGCACAAGCTCTTCTGAACGGAGCTTCCGGCGGCAGCTGCTGCGGTGGCGGAGATTCGCAGGATTCGTGCTGCTGTTCGGGCTCGTCCTGCAGCTGCTGATGCAAGCAAATTTCCCGAATGGAAAAGCCCTCAATCAAAGATTGGGGGCTTTTCAAGGCCTTCCGTTGCATTTGCAGCATTTCCCTTTCGCTTCATAGTCGATTATGTTTCCGTACTTGTCCACTTCGAAATCGCAGCATTCAAGAAGCTTT
>DATFJE010000229.1:0-12329 GCA_035269385.1 Clostridia bacterium | reverse complement strand
TTCAGGAGTCGAGGTTGGTACGGAAAAGGCATGGAAATTTGCAGAAGAGCGAGAAATGCCCAGAATCGTATTCATAAACAAGATGGACAAGGAAAATGTGGATTATGAAAAGGTTCTTGGAGAACTCAAGGAAAAGCTTGGAAAGAAAGTGGCTCCCTTTGCAATTCCGGTGGGAAAAGAACAAGAATTCAACGGATTCGTAAATGTTGTAGACATGGTTGGAAGAGAGCTCAAGGGTGACGAATGTGTAGATGTTGACATACCTGCAGGCATGGAAGACCAGATTGCAAGCGTCAGGGAAATGCTCATTGAATCGGTTGCTGAGAGTGACGAGGAGCTTATGGAAAAATACTTTGAGGGTGAAGAATTCACCACAGAAGAAATCCATTCGGGTCTCAGAAAAGGTGTTTTATCCGGTGCGGTTGTACCTGTTTTGTTAGGTTCTGTGGAAAAAGGTGTCGGAATGCATACACTTATGAACATGATTTTCGATTATATGCCGACTCCCAAAGATATGCATGATGGAGTTTACAAGGGGATAAATCCCGATGATGAAAGTGAGACCGAGAGAGCTGTTGACGAGAATGGTCCTTTCTCTGCGCTTGTTTTCAAAACAATAGTCGACCCCTTCGTAGGAAAGATATCCTTGTTCAAGGTTTATTCCGGAAAAGCCAGAAAAGACATGGAATTCCTCAATGCAAACAAGGATGAAAAAGAAAAGTTTGGATCAATATTTGTTTTGAGAGGAAAGACCCAATTGGAAATCGATGAAATAACAGCCGGAGACATCGGCGCAACTGCCAAGCTTCAATATGCTGAAACAGGGGACACTCTTTGCGACAAGGCAAACCCAATACGATACGCCGGAATCAAGTTCAAAATGGCAAATCTTTTCATGGCAATAGAGCCTAAGTCAAAGGGCGACGAGGAAAAAATAGGAACATCATTGCATAAGCTTACATCTGAAGATCCCACATTTACGCTTGAAAGAAACAAAGAGACAAAGCAGCTCCTGATAGGCGGATTGGGGAATATGCAGATAGGAGTAATAACAAACAAACTCAAGAACAACTACGGCGTTGAAGTCGAACTTGCCGATCCCAAGATTGCATATCGTGAAACCATAAAAGGAAAATCCGATGTGCAGGGAAAACATAAAAAACAAAGTGGCGGAGCCGGTCAATATGGTGACGTCCACATAAAATTCGAGCCTTCCGGGGAAGTATTTGAATTTGAAGAGAAAATTTTTGGAGGATCGGTTCCCAAAAATTATATACCGGCAGTTGAAAAGGGATTGATAGATTCAATAGACCATGGTCCTTTGGCTGGATATCCGGTAGTAAATGTCAAGGCTATTCTTTACGACGGGTCATACCATCCGGTCGATTCAAGCGAGATGGCATTTAAAATTGCAGCCTCTCTGGCATTCAAAAAAGGTGTAGCTGAGGCCAAACCCATTCTTCTTGAACCGGTGATGAAGGTTGATATAACAATTCCCGAGGAGTATCTTGGAGACATAATGGGAGACATGAATAAGAGGCGAGGAAGAATACTTGGTATGGAAGCGGCAGGAAAAGGGGAACAGCGCGTAAAAGCGGAAGCGCCTATGTCTGAAATGTTCAAGTATGCAATAGACCTCAAATCGATGACACAGGCCAAGGGCGAATTCACTATGGAATTTGAAAGATACGACGAAGTGCCAAAGAACCTTGCCGACAAAATCATTGAAGAGCATAAAAAAGAAGACGAATAGAAGTTTGGCAAAACAGCAGATAAATCAAGCAGAACGGAATCCAAAGGATTTCGTTCTGTTTTTTTAAATTGATTTATGATATAATCAAAGTCAAAGAAAGTCAAAGATGAAAGGGGCGGTTTTTTGGCCAGATTGAGCGATTTGATAGAGGTTTTCATTAAGGACATGCTCAAGGATTCGGGAAGCAGGGATATTGAGATACAAAGAAATGAATTGGCAAATTATTTTGATTGCGCACCGTCTCAGATAAATTATGTTTTGACTACGAGATTTCCCTTGGAAAGAGGGTATATCATAGAAAGCAGGAGAGGCGGGGGAGGAAGTATAAGGATAATAAGAATCAAGCACAGTGAAGAAGATTTCGTATCCAATATACTTCTTGCAGTTGGGAATTCAATAAGCAAAATGAAAGCCAATGCTTTGATAGACACCCTCTTGGAACGCAAGCTCGTCAACCTAAGGGAAGCCGGGATCATGAAGGCTGCGCTTAAGGACAGGGCACTGACATTTGCAGGAGAGAACAGAAACCGGGTTAGGGCGGAAATAATAAAAAGCATGTTGGCCACCCTAATTAAAAGGGGGGCGTGATGCATGGAATGTGAAATATGCAAAGCAAAGGCGACTGTTCATATAACGAGAATGGAAAATGGAGTCAAAAGGGAAATGCATTTGTGTGAAAAATGCGCCAAAGAAAAGTTCGGATTCATATTCAAGGGCAAGATTCCTTCCAACAACACAATGAAAGGAATCATAGAACTTATGAAAGATGAAACCTATTCTGCCAAGGTTTCAGGTGATGCAATCTGCCCCGAATGCGGGATGAGCTTTTTGGAATTTTCCGAAACCGGGCGAATAGGATGTCCTTCCTGTTACAGGCATTTCAGCGAAAGGTTGATGCCTATAATTCAAAGGATGCACAGAAAAGACAAGCACATAGGCAAAGTGCCCAAGAAGTACGAAGAAATTCATCATTTGGAAAATACAATTGACCGTTGCAGATTGGAAATGGACAAAGCGGTAAAAAATGAAGAATTTGAAAGAGCCGCGGAGCTCAGGGACGAAATAAAAAGGCTGGAGGAAATACAGGCGAATTGAGGTGGAGCATGGGAAAACAAGAAAGGCATTTGAATGATACGGTAAACATTGCCTTGTCAAGCAGGATAAGGCTTGCAAGAAATATAAGCGCAATCCATTTTCCATGGAAAATGGACGAAAAGATGGGAATGCAGGTTGCCGAATCGGTAAGGAATGCGGTTGCATTGAATGGCGAATTGGACAGATACGGATTTGGATTCAAATTCGTATACGACATGGATGAAGAGGAAAAAAATGATTTGTTGGCAAATCATCTGATAAGCCTTGATTTGATAAAGAATCCCAAGACGGGAGGAATTCTCATAAGCGGTGGGAAGACTGTTTCCATTCTTGTAAATGAAGAAGACCATTTGCGAATCCAGACGCTTGTAAAAGGATTGAATTTGGACGATGCGTGGAATGAGGCAGATTCAATCGATGATTCTATTGAGGAAAATCTTGATTATGCATTCGACGGAAACTACGGCTATCTGACCGCTTGTCCTTCGAATATCGGCACTGGAATGAGAGCTTCTGTAATGCTTCACCTTCCTGCTCTTGCATCCACTAAATACATCAAGAAGGTATTTGGAATAACCAATACAATAGGACTCACAGTCAGAGGCCTTTACGGCGAGGGGACCGATGCCGAAGGAGACATATATCAGATTTCGAATCAGATTACTACAGGAAGAACGGAAGCTGAAATCATAGGAGATTTGGAGAGAATAACGAAGCAAGTCATTGAGAAGGAACGCAAAACGAGAGAATATCTTGCGGTCAAGCAAAAGACAAGAACCGAAGACATAATATTCAGGGCTTTGGGAATACTTTCGAATTCGAGACTGATAAACAGGGCTGAAAGCATGAAACTTCTTTCGCGTGTTCGTCTTGGAATTGACATGGGATTCATAGGCGGTGTAGACATGAATGATTTGGATATACTGATAAAGGATATGCAGACAATGGGAAAAAACGAAACACTGGAGTCAGCTGAGAAAAGATCTCTCAAAACGAGGGAATTCTTTCAACTACGGAGGTGATCGGTCATGGCGTCAATGTTTGAAAATTTTACTGAAAAGGCAAAAAAAAGCATCGAATATTCAAAATCCGAAGCAATTAAGCTGAATCACAATTACGTGGGAACAGAGCATATACTGCTTGGACTGATGAATGAAAAGGACGGAGTGGCATTCAAGGTTCTTGATGGACTTGGAGTAAGGGTTGATGATATCAGGAACATGATAAAGACGTATGTGGGCATGGGGGCAAAGCCGACAGAAATAATGGGTTTCACTCCCCGGACAAAACGCATTTTTGAAAGAAGTCTCATTGAAGCCAGGCGTTTTAATCACAATTATGTAGGAACAGAGCATATTCTCATGTCATTGACAAACGAAAAGGAGTCCTTGGCAAACAAGCTCCTTGTAAGCATGGGGATTTCCCAGGAAATGATTGTAAAGCAGATGGGCAAGCATCTCATGAGCGAGAAACAGGGTGAAATCAAGGCTGGTGGTGAAAAGCCGAAAAGCGACACCCCAATGCTTGACAAATTCGGAAAGGATTTGACTGAGCAGGCATCTTTGAACAAGCTCGATCCCGTTGTAGGTAGAGTCAAGGAAATAGAACGAGTAATTCAGATTTTAAGCAGGAGGACAAAAAACAACCCTGTACTCATTGGAGAACCGGGGGTAGGAAAGACGGCGATAGCCGAAGGCTTGGCCCAAAAAATAGCCGACGGCAATATTTCGGATACTCTCAAAGACAAGAAGATAATAGCCCTGGACATGGGTCTTATGGTTGCCGGAGCGAAATACAGAGGCGAGTTTGAAGAGAGGCTCACTAAAGCCGTTGAGGAGATAAACAAAAAGAAGAACGTGGTACTTTTTCTGGATGAACTCCATACGATAGTCGGAGCCGGGGGAGCCGAAGGAGCGATAGACGCTTCCAACATATTGAAGCCCGCACTTGCAAAGGGTGAACTCCAGGCCATAGGAGCAACAACAATAGACGAATACAAAAAACATATAGAAAAGGACATGGCACTCGAAAGAAGGTTCCAGCCCATTGTGGTTGAGGAGCCTTCGGTAGAGGAAACCGTCATGATACTCAAAGGACTCAGGGACAAGTACGAGGTCCATCATGGAGTCAAGATAACAGACTCGGCTCTAAGAGCTGCGGCCGAGCTTTCCGACCGTTATATCACTGACAGATATTTACCCGACAAGGCTGTCGACCTTATAGACGAGGCGGCCTCTGAATTGAGGGTAGGTCTTTCAACGCGTTCTCCAGAAATTGAAAAAATGGAAAACGAGCTTGAAACCTTGAAGAAAGAAAAGGAGGAGGCTGTAAGCACTCAGAATTTTGAGGAAGCGGCAAAAATAAGGGACAGAGAAAAAACGATAAGGGAAGCAATGGAAGAAGACAAAAAGCTTTCTGGAAAACAAGAAAGAAAAGCTGAAATAGACCGAAACGACATTTCACGAATAGTATCTGTATGGACAGGGGTTCCGGTTACAAAACTGGCGGAGGAGGAATCGCAAAGGCTTCTGAACCTCGAGAACATACTGCATGAAAAGGTTATTGGACAACATGAGGCGATAGAGGCAGTTTCAAAAGCCGTCAGACGCGCTCGCGTCGGGCTCAAGAACCCGGACAGACCGGTTGGATCTTTCATATTTCTCGGTCCGACCGGAGTTGGAAAGACCGAGCTTTCAAAAGCACTGGCCGAGGCCCTGTTCGGCGACAAGGAAGCCATGATTCGCGTCGACATGAGCGAATACATGGAGAAGCATTCGATTTCCAAATTGATTGGTTCTCCTCCGGGTTATGTTGGATTTGACGACGGAGGCCAATTGACCGAGCGGATAAGGAGAAAGCCGTACTCCGTAATACTGTTCGACGAAATAGAAAAAGCTCATCCGGATGTGTTCAACATGCTTTTGCAGCTGCTCGATGACGGTCGAATGACTGACAGCAAGGGCAGAACAGTTGATTTCAAGAACACGGTCGTAATCATGACTTCGAATGTGGGGGCAAGAAGCATCAAGAAGCAGACGACCCTGGGTTTTGTTGCAGGCGGTGAAAACGAATATGAAAACATGAAGGACAAGGTCAAGTCAGAGCTCAAGAAGAGATTCAGACCGGAGTTCTTGAACCGTATTGATGAAATAATCGTATTCCATCAATTGAACGAGGATCATATAGAAAAAATCGTGGAATTGATGCTTAGGGATCTATCATCCAGGCTTGAAACAATGGAAATTGAGATAGAGATATCCGGAGAGGCGAAGAAGTTTCTCGCTGAAAAAGGTTTCGACCAGGAATACGGCGCAAGACCCCTGCAAAGGGTAATAACGAAAGAAGTGGAAGACAAGCTGTCCGAAGAAATTTTAAAAGGTGTTGTAGTGTCGGGAAGCCGTGTGCTCGTTGAACTGAAAGACGAAAAGGTTTCAATTAAGGTAAAATAAAAGAAGCATGACTGATTAAAAAGATTGCCGGCTTTTCAAAAAGCCGGTTTTTTTGTTTTATACTTGACATAAGAAAAATCCGATGTAAAATATAAAAGTAAGTACTCACTCACCAAAAGGGGGAAATATGGGGAAATCGAATGAAACCAAGAGCAAAATAATGAAAAGCGCCGCCGCGGTGTTTTCTCAAAAAGGCTACGCAGCCTCTACTACGCGCGAAATAGCAGCTTCGGCAGGGGTGTCGGAGGCTGCGATGTTCAAATACTATAAAAACAAGAAGGGTCTTTTGCATGAGACTATATTGGATTTTATTGAACAGATATCTCTCGATTCTATTTTTGAAAGCGTGGATGAAATTGTAAAAAACAACAAAGAAATGCCTACCGAAGACTTGTTCCGCAAACTTTTCAAGGACAGGTATTGCATGATTGACAAGAATTTTCAAATGTTCAAGATGCTTATAATAGAAATCCAGTACCATGAAGATGTAAGGGATATTTTCATCGAAAAAGTTATGGCAAAGATATTGAGCTATGCCAAAGTCATGTCTTCCATGCTCGAAGAAAGGGACGACATCAGAAACGATCTTGACTACAGGACAATAATAAGGTCTTTTATGGGAGTCGTTTTATTGACGATAGTTCAAAAGAAAATGCTGCCTGAACTTGTTGTCTCAAACGAGGACATAGATACTGAAATTGAAAATATGGTGGATATGTTCATGAAAGGAATCATGAAAGGGGAAAAGGAATGAAGAAGCCAATGATACTGATACCGTTGCTTTTAGTAGTCGCAATTCTTGCAATTGTTGGATTGGCATCGAATGAAGGGGATGAAAAAAGATATACCGGAATTGTCGAAGCTGACTCTATTGTAATTTCCGCTGAAGTCGGGGGCAATGTGACAGGCGTTTTCGTGGACGAGGGGCAGTCTGTCCGCGAGGGGGATTTAATGATAAGTCTGGAAGACGAGGCGTTGAAAATAGAAAAAGAAAAAATCGAGGGCCTCATACGTATTAGCGAGCTTCAGTATGAATCGATGAAGGACGGTGCGAGAAGCCAGGAAATAGATGGTGCTCTAAATGAAGTGCGGGCAATGGAAAGCCGTGTTGCGGCAGCAGCCGAGGACTACAGGCTTGCGAAGGATGCATTTGATGACAGACGCATCCTTTACGAAGCCGGAGGAATTTCGGCCTCTGCATATGAAGCGGCGGAATCAAACATGCTCAAGGCTGAAGATAATTTGAATGCCTTGCGGCAGCAGAAAAGCAAGGCCTCATCCGCAATGGAGCTTCTTGTTGAGGGGGCGGATGAAAAGAGTCTTGCGATGGCTCATGAGGAACTGCTTCTTAAGAGGGTCGAGCTGAAGGCTGTTATGAATAAAATTGACAAGACGTCTTTTGAAGCTCCCAAGACGGGAAGTTTAAGAGAAATATTGGTGTCGGAGGGCGAGCTTGTATTCCCGGGCACCAAGGTGGCAGTTATAGACGAGCCAACATACCACATTAAATTCTTTATTCCTGAAAAAGATCTTGATTCTCTGCATGTAGGAGATTCAATCACCATGGATTTTGAAGGCAGGGAGATAGAGACGGAAATCACCTTTGTTTCAGACTCCGGAGAATTCACACCCAAGAATATCGAGTCAAGCGAAAGCAAGGAAGAGATAGTGTTCAGAGCAAGGGCTGAACTTGAGCAGAGTCCCGATTGGATAAAGCCGGGAATGTTTGTGGATGTGTCGTGGGGAGATGAGGAATGATGGAAAACGCAATAAGCCTCAGGGGACTCAAAAAGAGCTTCGGCGAATTCGAGGCTGTCAAGGGAATAGACCTGCTTGTTCCCAAGGGAGTCATTTACGGACTGATAGGACCAAACGGAGCGGGCAAATCGACGACAATCAAAATGATATGCGGAGTGCTTGAGCCTTCAGGGGGCGAGGGGACGGTCCTCGGACTTGAGATGGGCGCAGAGTCCGAAAAAATCAAGGAAAAAATAGGATACATGTCCCAGAAATTCAGTCTTTACGAAGATTTGACAGTATCCGAGAATATTGAATTCTATTCGGAGATATATACAATAGACATCGAGAAGAAAAAGGAACGAACTGAGGAGGTTTTAAGAATCTCGGGTCTCAGGGACAGAAAGAATCAATTGGTTGGCAATCTTTCAGGAGGCTGGAAGCAGAAACTCGCGCTCAGCTGCTGCCTTATACACAAGCCCGAAATTCTAATACTGGATGAACCTACAGCTGGAGTAGACCCTGTTTCAAGAAGGCTGTTTTGGAAAATGATATATGAAATTGTACAGGAAGGAATAACTGTTCTTGCCACCACCCACTACATGGATGAGGCAGAAGGCTTTGACGGCGCAGCCTTCATAATGGATGGAAAAATAATAGCTGCCGATACGACAGAAGCCTTGATGAAGAAGAACAATGTTGATAATTTGGAGGATGTATTCATCAAATATGCCATAGACGGCGACGAGGAAACATTTGAAAAGGAATATAAAATGATGAAACGGAGGATTTCGGATGGAATGGCGTAGGCTAAGGGCCGTTTTGAAAAAAGAGTTCATCCACGTTTTCAGAGACAAGGCAAGCCTCTTCATGGTGCTCATGATGCCGGTAGTTTTCATGTTGCTGTTCGGCTACGCAGTAAACACTGATGTGGACAATATTCCGACTGCCGTGCTCGACATGGACAAAACCGAGGCGAGCCGTGAACTGATTCTCAATTTCCAGAACACCGGGTTTTTCAATATGGAAATTTATGCCGAAAATATGGAGACAATCGACAATGCATTTGAAAACAATGATATAAATGCAGGTCTGATAATACTTCCGTCATATTCAAGCGGGGCGGGAAACATGGACAAGGTCAATCTGATTATCGACGGCACCGATCCAAATACTGCCCGAAGCGTATTGCAGTATGGAAACGCAATTGGACTTAATGTTATGATGGAGGGAAACGGAGGGTCGGTCGAAGGACTTAACACACAGGTTTGGTATAACCCCAACATGGAATCGAGAAGATTTACAATACCGGGGCTGATAGGCCTCATAATGCAGAACATAACAGTAATGCTGACCGCTTTTTCGCTTGTAAGGGAAAAGGAGCGCGGGACAATAGAGCTTTTGGCTATAGCTCCGCTCAAGTCGTCAGAATTAATATTGGGGAAAATGGTTCCCTACATCATAATAGGGTTCATAGATTTCATAGTTGCACTTGGAATAGGAGTTCTTTGGTTTGGGGTTGCAGTTGAAGGGAGTATACTTCTTATGGTTGCAACCGGTTTGGGTTTTGTAATATGCTCGCTTTCCATAGGAATGCTCATTTCCACGCTTGCCGAATCTCAACTTGAGGCAATGCAGATGACTATAATCATAATTCTGCCAAGCGTTCTTTTGTCGGGATTCGTATTTCCCCTCGAGGCTATGCCGGGATTCATAAAGATATTAAGCAGAATTATTCCTCTCACCTATTTTCTTGAGATTCTAAGAAGCATAATGCTCAAGGGGGCAGGAGTCGGGGGTCTTTATCAAGAAATAATCAGCATGGTTGGATTGACTGCGCTTCTTTTGAGCGTTGCAATAAAAAGGTTCAAACAAATAATGCAGTGATGGAGGAAGACAATTGGCCGGTAAAAATACCAAGTATGTATGTCAGGAATGCGGATATGTATCTGTAAAGTGGATGGGAAGATGTCCCGAATGCGGAAATTGGCAGAGTTTTGTTGAAGAGTTCGAGACAAAACGTCCGAACAGCAAATCATATGGAATGGATAATGAAAAAAACAGCGTGCCCATGAAGCTATCGGAAATAAAAATGGACAGGGAAGAACGTATAAAAACCGGAATAGGTGAACTCGACAGGGTTCTCGGAAGCGGCATCGTAAGGGGCTCGGTTGTTCTTGTGGGGGGAAGCCCGGGTATAGGCAAGTCGACGCTTCTTCTGCAGATAGCCGCTGCAAAAACTCTTTTGGAGGGCAATGAAATTTTGTATGTTTCCGGAGAGGAATCGTTCAGGCAGATAAAAATGAGGGCACAAAGAATCGGTGTCGAAGAGGAAGCAAACCTAAAAATTCTTTCTGAAAACAATATTGAAATCATAAAGACGCAGGTAAAAAGAGAAAAACCGGATCTTTTGATTATTGATTCAATACAGACTGTCTACAATCCTGAAATAACATCGGCTCCGGGAAGTGTGAGTCAGGTAAGGGAATGCTCGGGGGATTTGATTCGTCTTTCCAAATCGAGGGGCATCTCTACATTTATAGTGGGTCATGTGACGAAATCCGGAAATATTGCCGGTCCAAAGGTCTTGGAACATATGGTGGATACGGTTCTGTATTTTGAAGGAGAAAGGCACGCCTCGTACAAGATACTGCGCGCAGTCAAGAACCGCTTTGGATCGACGGACGAAATCGGCATCTTTGAGATGACGGGGGACGGGCTGAAAGGGGTAGAGAATCCGTCAAACCTGTTCATGACTGACAGAAAGGAAGACACAAGCGGTTCGGCTGTGTTTTGCGGCGTGGAAGGGACAAGGCCGGTACTTGTCGAGATGCAGGCGCTGCTTAGCTATTCGAGCTTCAACATGCCACGTCGAATGGCATCTGGAGTCGACTACAACCGAATGATAATGCTGCTTGCGGTTCTGGAAAAGAACATGGGTCTTCAGGTGCAGTCGCAAGATGCCTATATAAATGTGGTCGGGGGGATACAGATAAACGAGCCTGCATCGGACTTGGCTATTGCAACTGCGATGGCATCAAGCTTTAGAAACATACCGGTTCCTTCGGATTTCGCAATTTTCGGTGAAATAGGACTTGGTGGGGAAATACGCGGAGTATCAAATGGAGAAATGAGAATTGCGGAAGCGGCAAGGCTCGGTTTCAAAAGATGCCTTATGCCAAAGTCCAATATTCCCCAAAAAAGTATGCGCAAAGACATTTCATGCATAGGGGTTGATTCATTGGCGGATTCATTAGCGGTAATTTTTGGCTAAAATAAAAGTTGACACAGAGCGCTATCTGTGATAAAATTTCAATTTATTGACAAACTGCAAATAATACTGTATACTAAAATAGCGTCATATTATTGGGAGGTTTGCGGATGTTTAATATAGGAGATGTAATAGTATATCCGATGCATGGAGCAGGGGTTGTCAAGTCGATTGAAGAAAAAGAAATACTGGGTGAGAAGCATAAGTATTATACGCTTATGTTGCCTCTTAGAAATATGAAAGTAATGATTCCTATGAACAATGCGGACAACATGGGCATAAGGAATGTAATAGGAAACGACGGAGTGGAAAAGGTCCTTACGATACTCAAGGAATCGAAGTCTGAAATGCCTGACAACTGGAATAGAAGGTATCGCGCAAACATGGAAAAGCTTAAAAGCGGAGATATATATGAAGTCTCGGCCGTTGTTCGGAATCTTGTTTTGTTAGACAGGGAAAAAGGACTTTCTACAGGCGAGAAAAAAATGTTGAACAATGCGAAGCAGATACTTGTCAGTGAATTGGTTTTTGCTACTGATTTCGATGAATTGAAAATTGGAGAAATTATCGAAGGTTCAATTCAATAAGCGGGCAAATTAAAAGTGCCGACAGGCACTCTTTTTTTGAGCAAAATCGCATATTTAACTTTTTTGTAATTGTAATATTATTGGGGGAAGTATAGAATATTTATAGCGTTCATAATAAGTTTGAAAGGAGGTGAAAATATGCCAGATAAAATTGTTAATGGTGTCATGTCTCTTATCGGGGCGCTTATAGGCTATGCATTAAGCCTGTTGTTGATTGATTTTGTGGAAAGTCAAAATCTTATAGCGGTTGGACCTATGCCGCGAATTGTCGTGAATATATTCGGAGCATTGATTTTTGCGGCGATAATGTATCTTTTTACTCCATATATAAAAAAGAGGGGTTACAAGCTCGTGTATTGGGCGGAGCGTGAGCTTCAAAATATTCCGGCCACTGTAATAATGGCGGGATCTATCGGACTCATAATCGGACTCATAAT
>DATFJE010000228.1:0-3919 GCA_035269385.1 Clostridia bacterium | reverse complement strand
AAGAACGCTTAGTGTGAATGGATAAGCAATGCAATGCAGAGAGCATGTTTTATTATGAACCGAACCGCCGCTTGCGGATCCGCATGAGCGGTGGTGTGAGAGGACGGGGGTTAGTCGCCCCCTCCTACTCGATTTTTTGCTTCTAAGGATTTTCAATATAGGTTATAATGAAAAAAAGTGGAACTTATGAAAGGGGATGTCGAAATGAACATTGACTGGCAGGAAATATTGATAGTGGTTTTTTTCATTATTATTGTTACGATACAGTTTTCATTGAACAAGATAATCCTGCTTCTTAAGGAAATTGACAAGAATCTTAAGAAATTGACAAATGGCGATTGTATTCACAGGGAAGGATAGGTATGAAATTATCCCATATTTCTGAAAACGTTCAAAAAATATCGGAAGCAATATCAAGTGTTCTGGATGTTGATGTCACAATTTCTGACGAGACACTCACAAGAATTGCCGCAACGGGACTTTATGTTGGACAGCTTGGCGACAAGATAAGCAAAAATTCAATTTTCGGATATGCACTAAAAAAAGGCAAGTATTACATAATAGACAATCCGAGAATAAATCCAGTATGCAAATTTTGCGACAAAAGGGATGAATGCAGGGAAGTTGCAGAGGTATGCTCGCCTATAAGACATGATGGCGAAATCATCGGCGTGATAGGTCTTATAGCATTTGAGGAAAGCCAAAAGGAGAGACTCCTAAGAAATAAAAAAAATCTGCTTGTTTTCCTCGAAAGAATGGGAGACTTGATATCGGCAAAGCTTTCAGATGTGGAAAAAAATAAAAAAATAGAAATTTTGGCAAAAGAGCTCCAGGTGATAATAGATTCCTTTGACAAGGGGGTTGTCTTTGTCAACCGGGACGGATTTATTATGCATTCGAATGAGAAAGCACAAGAAATACTGGGAAACAGCGATTTACTTGGATATGAGAACATCTTGGAAAAATTCGTGGAATATGTGACGGAATTGAATGAGAATCCAAATGAAAAACACCCGTTGAGAAATCGGGAATATGTATTTAAGAAAGACAATGAAAGGACCCGTCTCATTTTTGATGTCAATATAATGAAAATGGGCAGTGAAGTGGTCGGTTTGCTAATAAGCTTCAACAACAAGAACGACGTGCTGAGCGTATTGAATGATGTCACTGGGGCTGGCCCAGATATAACCTTTGACGATATTTTAGGTCACAGCGCTGTCTTGAATATGACAAAGGAATATGCTGAAAGAGCTTCAAAAAGCACTTCCACAATATTGATACAGGGAGAGAGCGGAACTGGAAAGGAATTGTTTGCGCGATCCATACATTATAAGAGCGAAAGGAGATTCATGCCTTTTGTGACAGTAAATTGCGCGGCGATACCTGAAAATCTTTTGGAAAGCGAACTTTTCGGTTATGAGGAAGGGTCTTTCACTGGAGCCCTGAGGGGCGGCAAAACAGGGAAATTCGAATTGGCCGACAAGGGTACAATTTTCCTTGACGAAATAGGGGATATGCCAATCCATTTGCAAAAAAAACTATTGAGGGTTCTGCAGAACAGCATGATAGAGAAAGTCGGAGGAAAGCATTACTACAAAGTGGACATACGTGTGATTGCCGCAACGAATAAAAATATCGAGAAGCTCGTCGATGAAGGAGCTTTCAGGGAAGACCTGTTTTATCGATTGAGCGTAATACCTCTTATGATACCTCCGTTGAGGGAAAGAATGGATGACATACCGATACTGGCAAATTCATTTGTAAAGAAATATAGTGAAAAATTCCATAAGGATATTCGGGAGATACAGAAGGATGTTCTTATTGCTTTAAGAGCATACGATTGGCCGGGAAATGTGCGCGAACTTGAAAATGCCGTCGAGTACTCAGTAAACATGTGCAACAGAGAAAGCGTTTCTTTAAACGACATTCCAAGGCGCATATTGCAAAGCAGGGATTCATTGAGTTTCAAAGATGAAACAACTGGAATAAGAAGGCTCGAGAACTTGGAAAGGGCCGAAATAGAAAGAGCCGTCAAGAAATACGGGCACAACGAAAAAGGAATAAGATTATGCGTAAGCGATTTGGGAATAAGCAGAGCGACTCTTTATAGAAAAATAAAAAAATACAATTTGTAGTATCAAAATGAGATGTGCGTATCAAAAAGAGATGCGCATCTCATTTTTTTGTATCATTTTGATACTTGTAAATATGGAATGGCTGTATTGCTGTGTTTAAACGTTGGCACGATAGTTGCAACATATTAGGGAAACTAATGATATGGGAGGCGTTCAAATGGAATTGAAAGAAATGATAATCGGCACGCTTGAAAGGGAAGTTGTTCCAGCAATGGGATGCACAGAACCAGTGGCAGTATCGCTTGGATGCGCAAAGGCAAGAGAGGCGGCTGCCGGCAAGGGTGAACTGAAATCTTTGGATATAAAGGTCAGCGCCAACATATATAAGAATGGAATGGGCGTAGGGGTTCCTGGAACAAACGGTGAAATAGGTCTTGCTATTGCAGCTGCTCTCGGAGCAACAGGCGGAAATTCCGAAAAAGGATTGAATTTGCTTTCGGACATAGATGGTTCGACCCTTGAATCGGCAAAAAAGATGGTTGAAAGCGGAATTGTAAACATTGAAGAGTCGGATATAGATGACGGGGTTTATGTGGACAGCGTATTGACTTATGAGAACGGTTTTACGCGTTCAATAATAAAAACAAGGCACAATAGATTCATAAAAATGGAAACGGACGAAGGAGTCATATTTGAGGATACCGGAAATATTGGGACAAAAAAAGATGCATTCAATAATTCGGCCATCTATGAAATGTCAATAAGGGAATTGATTCAGCTTATCGAGTCAATGAGTTTTGAAGATCTTTCGTTTATGCTTGACGGTATCGAAATGAACAAGACAATTGCTTTCAAGGCTATGGAGAGCCGGACAGGAATGGGAATCGGATATAAATATAAAATGAAACTTGAAAATGGAGAACTCCATGACGATCTTTTGAACAGAGCCATGGTTTATACCGCATCAGGTGCCGACGCGAGGATGTCGGGAATAAGCATGCCTGTAATGAGCAGCAGCGGAAGCGGGAACCACGGCTTGACAGCGACACTTCCACTTGCGGCCTACGCTTCCCTTAACGATGTATCTGATGAAACTCTCTGCAAAGCTTTGGCAATCAGCCACATGGTTACAAGCTACATCAAAAGATATACAGGTCGCCTTTCGGCCCTTTGCGGATGCGGCGTTGCAGCCGGAACGGCAGTCAGCGGAGCTCTTGTATGGATAATGGGAGGGACACAGGAACAAATAGAAGGCGCCATCAACAATATGATAGCGAGCATTTCAGGAATGATTTGCGATGGAGCCAAGCTGGGTTGCGCCCTTAAGCTCGTTACAGCTTCATCGAGCGCAGTATATTTTGCCAACATGGCTATGGATGGAATAATCGTACCGCAGTACAATGGACTTGTAGGGAAAACGGTTGAAGAGTCCATTAAGAGCATGGGCAAATTGGCTGCAGACGGAATGGTCATAACCGACAAGGTAATACTTAAGCGCATGGTTGAGATGGATCTGCAACGCTGTTGATATCCAAAATTCATTTTTAGCAAGTCTGCCTTAGATTGACAAAGGATTGTCCCTGATTTAGAATGGTTATTGACAGCAGACAAACGAGTTTTGCGCTATGGAGGTATCTATGGAAGTTGAATCCAAAAGGAAAGAAATTTTGCTCACGCAAGATGAAATAAAAAAAAGAGTTGAAGAAATGGGACATCAAATTTGTTCTGACTACGAGGACAAGAAAATCATGACGGTTTCGCTATTGAAAGGCAGTTTCGTCTTTACAGCGGATCTGGTAAGGGAAATAGATTTGCCTGTCAGGGTGGAATTTATGATAACCTCC
>DATFJE010000227.1:0-3115 GCA_035269385.1 Clostridia bacterium | reverse complement strand
CCAGATGGAAGCAATTGAGGAATCGTTGAAGCATTTGAACCACATAAAAAATCCCGACCAGGATGTGCTTAAAAAAGCACTGTCCATTTCAGTGAATGCTCTGGAATACGACTCGTACAATCTTTCATGGGAGGATTCAGAGATTGTTATAGGACAAGAATTGTCGAAGGAGAATCCCGATGCTGAATACCTTAGAAGCTTCATCGATTCAAAGCATATACAATGCGACAAAGCAATGCTTGTAGACAGATATGGGAGCATGAGGACAAAGACATATTTTCTTGACGACAGACTGTCGGTATGACAGGAGGACAAGGAATGAAAGCACAAGGCTATGACGAAAAGAGAAAAAACTTAAAGGCGGACCTCGAAAAAGCGGATAAACTCGATGACGGCCTCAAGGCCAGGTCGATGGATCTTTTGGGCGACATAGTTTTTTCGATGCTAAACAAAAATGACAACTTTTTTGGAAGCTTCATGGTGCAGGTTGACAGAATTCTGGACCCCTCATTGCCCACCGGGGCCGGAATACGCTTGAACCTTTCGGGGATACAATTTGTGTTTAATCCGTCCATGATGGCCGACCTTACGCTGAAACAGGCAAAGGCCGAAATAAAGCACCAGATATACCACTTGATAAACGGTCATTTATCAAGGAAAAAGAATCTGAGGGGGGTTTACGAAAACCGAATACTAAATTTCGCGTCTGACATAGCAATAGACCAGTATATTGAAGATTTGCCTCCATGGGAGCCAACGTTAAAATCGGTTTCAGAAAAAATAGGCCAAAGGCTGCCCCGAGGCCTTTCGATGGAAGCATATGCCGAAATAATCAAAAAAGCTCTCGAGCCTCCTGAAGAAGATTGTTTGCAGGATGAGGATGAAAAAGAAAGCCCTGGACATTCTGAGAATGAACCGCCTGAATCTGAAAATATGGATGGTGAATCCGAAGAACCCGGCGAAGATGAAAATATGGGGGCGAAACACGACGAGAACCGTTGCCACGAGATATGGGAAACATCGGAGAAAGCTATAATAGAGGCTCAAGACGAATTGATTCGCGGAATAGTACAAAAGTCGTTGAGGGGCGAAATTCCGGACGGACTCGAGGAAGCCGTGGAAAGGATAAGACAAAGCCCCGAACTGCCCTGGCAGAAGATTTTAAGGAATCTTGTGGGTACAATTCCAGCGCCATACAGAAAAACCGTGACGAGAAAAAACAGGCGACAACCAGACAGGCTCGACCTTAGAGGGAGCCTGCCACGCTATGAAACCGAACTGGTGGTGGCAGTCGACACCAGCGGAAGCATGGACAGCGTAGACCTAAGAAAATCTGTAAACGAAATTTTCGAAATACTAAGGCAGACAAGGCACAAGGTTACCATAATAGAATGCGACGCAAAGCTTCAGCGTGTATACGAGCTTGAGCGACCTTCCGATATAAGAACGGTGTTTAAGGGAAGGGGCGGAACAAAGTTTTCGCCGGTATTCAAATATATAAGAGAGCATGACTTGAGAAACGCATTGCTTGTTTATTTTACAGACGGTTCGGGAGAAGAGGTTTTGGAAGAAAAGCCGGTCAATAAAAATACCCTCTGGATTTTGACGGGCAAAAAAGAAATGTCTCTGAAGGAGTTTCCGGGAAGAGTTTCGAGGCTTGTAAGAAGTGACTGAGGAACAGAAATTATCAGCCGCACATTACTTTAACACTTTACAATGATAAAGTAGATGTGTTAGAATGGGAAAGAAGCAAAATATCTTTTGGGAGTGAAGGCAATGACCTACGAATCGAAGCTTTCAAATACATTCATGGATCAACTGTTCGATGCCGTTCTGCTTTTGGAAAGCAGGGAGGAATGTTATCGTTTTTTCGAGGACATATGCACAATAAAGGAACTGCAGTCGATATCGCAGAGACTGCAAGTGGCTAAATTGCTCAAGGACAACAATACTTACCACGAGATTGAAGAAATAACCGGAGCCAGCACCGCAACAATAAGCAGAGTAAACAGATGCATACAATATGGAGCCGAAGGGTACAATATTGTGTTGGATCGAATAAAAAAGGTTGACGAAAAAGAGTATTAGATATAGTATGATGGTGATACAACGACAAGGGGGAGCTGCCGAAGCGGCTGAGAGGGAACTATTCCGACCCATCAAACCTGAACTGGATAATGCCAGCGGAGGGAAATAATGAACTAATATATTTCCCTTTGCCCGTAGGCAAGGGGATTTTTTAATTGGAGGGAGACAAAATGCCAAGAGTGAATGTGAGTTTGCAGGTTATACCGTGTGTTGAAGAAGAAAAAATCTATCCGACAGTAGACAAAGTGATAGAAGCTATAGAGGCTTCCGGAGTCGACTACGAGGTTGGACCAATGGAAACGACCATAGAAGGCGAGTATGACGAACTTATGGATTTGGTGAAGAGAGCTCACGAGATATGCATCGAGAGCGGGGCCGCAAGAGTCTGTTCGGTCATAAAGGTAGACTATAAAGCTGAGGGCGTGACGATGAATGAAAAAATCGGCAAATACAGGAAATAGGGCTGCTCCGCTGATTCTTGCGGCGGCACTGCTTGGGATGTGGCAGGCGGTTGTAGACACAGGACTGGTGCAGAGGTTCATACTGCCTTCGCCCACGGATATCTTCTTCACGATTTTTGAAATATTCCCGGCCGTAAAGGGGCATATGGCGGCAACAGTCTATGAGGCCTCGTTGGGATTTGCGGCGGCTATAGTACTGTCACTTATATTGGCAATACTGATGGACAGCGTGGAATGGATAAGAAAATCCCTTTATCCTTTGATTGTGGTTTCGCAGACAGTGCCCATAATTGCATTGGCGCCGCTTTTTGTCATATGGTTTGGACTGGGCAAGCTTCCAAAGGTTATAGTCGTGGTTTTGGTGTGCTTCTTTCCCATAGTGGTAAGTCTCCTTCAAGGCCTGTCTTCGGCAGACCGGGACATGGTGAACCTTCTTAAATCAATGGGGGCCAACAAGATTCAGATATTCAGGATGGTGAAGTTCCCGGGAGCATTGGTCAGCTTTTTTTCCGGACTCAGAATAGCCGCAACATATTCCATAATGGGAGCGGTGATAGGAGAGTGGC
>DATFJE010000226.1:0-6874 GCA_035269385.1 Clostridia bacterium | reverse complement strand
ACCTCCTGTGATTTGCATTGATTCCGTTTTTCCTACGCAGTATATTTATGCAACTTGCGTGCCAATTGCCCTAAAATGCAAATCTTTTTTTCGAATGTGTCTTTCCAACGGTTTCATGCCTGTTTTTCTTTTGCTTTTGGTCTCTTTTGATTATTATTTCGATTCTTTTTTGTTCAGTTTTTTAGCATATATCCTGTACGACTCCCGAAGCCTTGCAATTGCAACAGGTTCGTTTGAATGCTCAAAATTTTAGCACCGCTCAATTTTTGAGCACTCTTTATTGTTCTACGGATATCCCATATTTTTCAATTTTATTGTATAAGGTGTTTCTGCTGACATCCAAAGCTCTGGATGTTTTGGAAATATTGCCTCTAAAATGATTCAGCGATTTTTCTATCATTATCTTTTCCATTGCTCCAAGAGTTATTATTTCGCCGCCTACTTCTTTCTCTCCAACGGCACACTCCGCCTTGTTGCGATAAACTTCCGGTAAATATTCCACGCCTATTTTTTCGCCCTTGCAAATATTTATAGCTCGCTCTAAAAGATTTTCGAGTTCCCTGACATTTCCCTTCCATTCATTCACTTCAAGAATTGCCAAAGCCTCTTTTGTTATTCCCTGTACATTCGTACCCAAGCGCTTGTTGATCTTTTCAATCAAATGTGTTGTAATGTCGCTTATGTCTGAGATTCGCTCTCTCAGCGGAGGGATATTTATGGTCAATACATTGAGTCTGTAATATATGTCCCATCTAAAATTGTTCAGCTTGCATTCTTCCGCCAAATTCTTGTTTGTGGCAGAGATTATTCTCACATCCACATTGAAAACCGTATCGCCTCCTACCCTGACCACTTTCCTGTCTTGCAGAACCCTTAAAAGCTTTGCCTGGGTTCCTATGGGCATGTCTCCAATTTCATCCAAAAATATGGTTCCGCCGTCAGCCAGCTCGAATTTTCCGGGACGGCCACCCTTTACGCCTCCCGTAAAGGCTCCTGCCGAGTATCCGAAGAGCTCACTTTCAATCAATTCCTTTGGTATGGCCGCACAGTTTATTGCAATGAAAGGACCTTCCCTTCTATTGCTCGCATTGTGTATTGAATGCGCAAAAAGCTCCTTGCCTGTTCCGCTTTCTCCTTCAATCAAAATGCTCGAAGAACTTTTTGCGGCAATCTTGGCAACCCTTTTGCATTCATTAAGTTTTTCATCCTCACCAATCAAATCATCGAAAGTAAAATTAGCTCTGGCCCCGACCATCTTGTTTACAATCTTTCTGACATATTTTATTTCCTTGAAAATATCTATGACGCCTGTGATGTTCCCTTCCTCATCCCTGATTGGAGTGGCCGTCTTTAAAAGATGCATCTTCTGACCTGCGACATTCTCCAAAATGTATTCCTTGTCCTTGTATCCTCTTCCGGTCTTGAATACCTTCATTACCACCGGTTCAAACGGAACCAGATCTTTTATATGCCTTCCAATGCTTTTATGCTTGTCAATGCTCAGTATTCGTGCTCCTCTTTCGTTTATATAGGTAACAATGCCTTTTCTGTCCAATGTTATGAATCCTTCATTTATACTTTCCACTATGACGTTCTGGTACTTGCTTTGCTCGTTTATCAGGCGTGTCTTGCGCTGGTTCTTTATTTGATTTTCAATGCCCCTTGCGGATGCCAGAACCATCCCGAGAAGTGCTTCCCTTCTCTCAGGATTATACTCAGTTATGCATATTACACCGAGAGTTTCATTGTTGAATTTTATTGGAGCAGCATAACAAGAAAGATGCCTGTGAGTCGGATTTTCATGCTCATCCCCACAAATTTGAACGGGTTCGCCTTTTTTTATCGCCATTGTGATTGCCGTATTTCCTACGCAATTCTCTGACAAAATGGCATCCTTTACAAAGTTCAATTCTTTTTTAGACTTCCTTACTACATAATCTCCACCAACTATTTCCGCGACCCTTGCATTCTTGTCAGTCAATACTATTACATAATCCTTGCTGTCGACGAAAGACATAAGATATTCAAAAAATATTTTACTGTTTTCCAGCAACTCCCTGTTGTCTTCAATCGTCTCATTGTTGTTTTTCGAAAAAATCGCAACAGCACTATCAGCCATAAAAATTACGCCTCCTCATTAACAATTACTTAAATAATTAATTCAAATTTTATATATAGGCAATATTATATCAAACTTGTGAACATTTGCAACAACTAATGTCAAATGTGGCATAAATCTGCTCATATTATGCACAATAACACGTCTATTCTGCATAATCCAGTTTCCCATTATTCATTATCTTCACATCAAAAAAGACGAGCGGGAAGCTTCAAAGCTTCCCGCTCGTCCATATGAAAAGGACTATTTAATAGATCACTTGTTGCCTTATTTATTTTTCTCCTGTAGTCACGTATTTGATAACCTGCTCAGCATTCATGCCTTCGATTCCAAGAGCAACGGCATTTCTGCCATTTTTGCGGAACTCTTCGTCCATCATGAACTCTCCAAGGTCAATTATGGTTTCTACCATGTCTAGTCTTACTCCTGCAGCCTTTCCGAGCTCTGCAAGAGGAACAAGACTCATTGGAACATCCTCGAGGATATATCTTGTTCTCATTGTCTTTTGACCTGCTATTCCGGCATAAGCTTTGCATTGCTTTACGGCTTCGCTGAGTGTGTCTCCCTTTGCCGAATAAAGCTTGTCGTACCACTCCAGCATTGAAGTGAGTTTAAGTCCGTATTTCCTTCCAAGCTCAATTCTGCTTGCGTCCATCTTCTCGACATATGCACCGATTGAAGGAGTTATTCCATCATAGTAATACAGCCAGTCCCTTCCGGACTCTATCTGCGCCGCATTGAGAAGGGATGGAGTCGGATGCATCATGCAATTGAGATTCTCAAAACTTGTCTCAAGCACATTTTTTCCTGCAAACATCTGCGGGAAAGCCTCGTTTAGTATTGCAAGCAATTCATCCGTTTTGTTTGAAGGCATGGCTGCAACCATCAGTCCTTCTTTTATTCCTTTGATTGAAGCAGTCCCAAACTTGGGGCTTCTGCAAGCATACAGAAGAGACATGGCCTCGGATATTACGATATCCGCTTTGCACCCTTGGTCGTCAAGAACCTTTCTGACTTCGAGGGATCCGCATGTGGCTCCCGGGTGTATGAATACAAACTGGCCGTCCGCAAGATACGGAGCCATGTTCTTTGCTATCGCACCGTGATAAAGAGCAGGAGCTACTATTACCACTATGTCGGCTCCCGTAACAGCTTTTTCCATGTCCATTGTCGCAAATTCAACTTTTCCGAAGCCTTCAACGACTCCACCCTCGAATTGTATTCCGCCTTGCTCGTTTATGACATTAACATTTTCTTCGTTTATGTCATAAAGCCTGACTGAAAATCCCATTGTCCCGAGATGACCGGCCATTGACTGTCCGCCATTTCCGCCGCCTATTATGCTCCAAACTGTTTTTTTCATTAATAAAAGCCTCCCTATTTATGTACTATTATCCTACATTGGTCCCTAAAAATTTTTGCTTTTTTAAAACTGTTATTGTTCATTTGTCCTACATTTAATTATATATGCTTCTAATCTTCTTTTCAATCATTAAATCATATTTGTTGCCATGATATGACATACTGAATAATTTTCTCTGCCAAGTATGCCTTATTAATAGACTTGTTCTCTATTCTCATCCGTTTTTTAATATGAAGCAAAGGCGTTAAAGCAAAAGCCACTTAACGCCTTTGTTTATGAAAAGAATTTAATTTTATTCAATGCTTTGAAGTTATTTCTTTTTGCCTGTAGTCACGTATTGCAGCAAGTCTTCAACATTCATGCCTTCAATTCCAAGAGCGGCTGCGTTTCTGCCGTTCTTTCGGAATTCCTCTCCCATAAGAAATTCGCCCAAGTCGATCATTGTTTCAACCATGTCTTGTCTAATTCCCGCGACCTTCCCTAGTTCCGCGAGAGGAACAAGACTCATCGGAACATCCTCGAGAATGTAGCGTGTTCTGAGCGTTTTTTGTCCGGAAATATCTGCATATGCCTTTGTATTTCTAACAGCTTCTGTAAGTGTGTCCCCTTTTGCTGAATAAAGCTTTACATACCAATCCAGAATATTGGTGAGTTTCAGATTGTATTTCTTGCCCAATTCAACCCTGGCTGCATCCATTTTTTCAACATACGCACCAATTGAAGGCGTTATGCCGTCATAATAGTATTTCCAATCTCTTCCCGACTCTATCTGTGCCACATTCAAAAGCGAAGGACCGGGGTGGACCATGCAGTTTAGATTCTCAAAGCTTGTCTCAAGCACGTTTTCTCCGGCATACATTTGCGGGAAAGCTAAATTGAGTATTTCAAGCATCTCTTTTGTTTTGTTCGACGGCATTGCCGCCACCATCAATTCCTCTTTTATGCCCAAAATTGAAGCTACACCGAATCTCGGACTTCTGGCAGCATATAACAGCGACATGGCTTCACCAACAACAATATCAGCCCTGCAACCCTCGTCGTCAAGAACTTTTCTTACCTCGAGGGATCCGCATGTCGCACCGGGATGAATAAATACAATTTGACCGTCTACAAGATGGGGAGCCATTTTGGTGGCTATGTCCTTGTGATAAAGTGCAGGAGCAACTATTACTACCATGTCCGCGCCAACAACCGCCTTGCCCATGTCCATTGTGGCAAACTCCACTTTGCCGAAGCCCTCTACGACTCCATCTTCAAACTGAATTCCGCCCTGTTTGTTTATGACTTCAACGTTTTCTTCCTTGACATCATATATCCTTACTTGGAAACCCATCGTTCCCAAATGCGCAGCCATGGCTTGTCCACCGTTTCCTCCACCTATTACCGCCCAAACCGGTTTTTTCATATTTCATTATCCTCCTTGTATGTACTATTGTCCTACATGGCGTCTTAAAAAAATATTACTTTATTTTTTATGTCGTTTCGGTATCGGTACATCTATTTATGCTCATCATTATTTGAATAACAGAGCTTTTTAATCAAGTTTGGTTAAAAATAATTTCTTTTTTACAATTAGCATTCCTTAAGAATTCTCATGGCTCTCATGATATGCATCTGCATCACTTTTTTCGTTTCTTCCGGTTTTCTCTCTTTAATAAATTTTATCATCGATATATGCTCTTTCAATTCAAGCATCAATTCATCATTGCTCTTGTGGGCCAATATGAGCTGACCTCTTTGAGCAGTCAATTCGTCTGAAATTGAACGCAAGAATTTTTGCATTATGTGGTTCTTTGAACATTCAGCCACTTTCATGTGAAATTTCAGGCCGTTTTGCACTTTATAAGAACCCTTTTTAATCCATTCTTCGGTTTCTTTTTCTATAATAGACAAATCCTCAATATCCTTTTTTGTCGCCCTTTGCGCTGCCAAGTACGCTATATCCCCTTCAATCATTACTCTTGACTCCAAGAGGTCTATTGTGTAGTTTTCGTTCTTCATCATTCGAACCAAGCGCATAAGTTCAATTCCGGTAAATGCGTCTTCGCTTATGAAAGAACCCTTGCCGTTTATTGTATGAACAACCCCTATCAGTTCAAGCGACTTGAGAGCCTCCCTGACTATGTTTCTGCTTACTTCAAACTGTCTTGCAAGTTCGGCTTCACCATCTATTTGATTTCCCGGTTTCAACCTGCCATCGGTTATTCCATCCATTATTTGATTGACTATTTCCTCGTGCAATGTTTTTCGAACAAGAGGCTTTATCATGTGAGCACTTCCTTAGTCTGTCCTTTGTCATCACATACCTTTGTCATCACATAACGGAAGCGGCGGCGTCAAAGCCGCCGCTTCTGTTTGTGAATGAGGAGTTGTCACTTATAAGCAACTATTTCTATTTAGCGCCTGTGATTTCGTCAAACAATTCAGCACCATACTCGTCTTTGATTTCTGGCCATACTTCAGCTCTAACTTTTTCAGCGAATCCTGCAAGCTCTTCGTCTGTAAAGTCATATATTACAGTACCGTTGTCCGCGAGGCCTTTCATAAACTCGGCGGTCTCGTCTTCTGCAACAGCCCATCTGTCCATTTCCATTTTTTCAGCTGCAGCCATTACTGCTTCTTGCTCTTCAGCGGAAAGCTCGTTCCAAACATCCATGCTCATTTGCAGCCACCAGATCTCAAAGTGGTCGTTTACAGGAAGGTAGTATTTTGTAAGGTCTCTGAAGCTTGCGTAGTATCCTTCTGCTCCTGATCCGATTACACCGTCAACGATTCCTGTTTGCATTGATGTGAAGGCTTCCGAGTATGCTATAGGTGTAGCTATGAATCCGAGAGATCCTGCTGTAAGCTCGTAAGATTTTATTGCAGGAACACGAATTTTGATTCCTTTGTCTACAGTTGCATCTCCAGGTGATTCAGGCTCTACAGCCAACGCGATTCCACCAAAGTATTTGGGGTATCCTGCCAAAAGCTTGATTCCTTGCTCTGCAAACATTTCTTCAGTCGCATTTGTGAGCTTGCTTCCTTTTTTAAACATTTCCCTTGCTTCATCCCATGTTGCGCAAAGGTAAGGAGCACTTGCCAGTCCCATTGCTTTGTCAACACTTGTTCCTGCTGGAGCCAATTGCATTTCGATGTCTCCCATTCCAACTCTTTCCTGGACAACTGTATAGTTTCCAAGTTGGCTGGCAGGATAGACTTCAACAGTCAAATTTCCTTCGGTAGCTTCGTTCAGGTCTTCGACGAAAGCGATTACGTCGACGTCAGTTGAAGTGCCTTGAGGTCTAACGTGTCCAATCTTCCAAGATCTTTCAGCAAATGCAGGCGCATCCGGAGCCGCAGCCTCTTCGCCGCCTCCACCGCAAGCCGCCAAACTGAATACCAGTGAAAAT
>DATFJE010000225.1:0-13327 GCA_035269385.1 Clostridia bacterium | reverse complement strand
TTTCTCAGTGGCCTTTGGTTTGGTCCGTGGAAGGGAGGCTTGATAGGTCTTGTGTCAAATCTATTGGCTTTTGTCCTTTTTGATGCGGCAACCGGACCATTTCACATTGGTTTCAGCCTCAATGCCTTTCTGGCCGGTTTTATTCCAGGTCTTTATTTTTCTTGGATCAAGAAGCAGAAAATCACAGACAACTTCAGCAAGCATTCAGTTCTGCTCATGGGACTAGTCAGCATGGGCGTATTAGTCTACGCCTGGAAAGCAGCCTATAGCCCAGGCATAAAAGCGATAATTATGCTTTTGGTCATATTCATGAATTTGGCCATGGTCTTTGCAATCCACAAAAAAACACCAGTTGAAGAAGCAGAGATCATTAGCTTTGACAAGGTTTTATTCATAAGTTTTGTTTACAAGTTCATCAACTCAGTTCTCTTGGCGCCTCTGTGGCTGACCCAACTTTTCGGCAGGTCTTATGCTTTTTATTTTCCCATCAGGCTAAGCAAGTTTCCGGTTGAAACCCTCTTGGTGGCCTTTGTGGTCTATGGCGTCAACAGAAAAATGGGCAAGAGAATATTCAACGAGTAAATAACTGGTCTCGAACCGTCCCCGTTGATTGTATCAGTGGGATGAAATTGTAGAAGCCCACAAATATGTTGATCAAGGGCACAAAGTTGGAAATGTTGTAGTAAAGGTGTCGAATGCGTAATTGTTGCTGGTAATATTAATTAATCACAATAATCACTGGTGACGGTTTTTTTTGATTGGCTTGTCTACATTCAAATTACTTGGATCTAATGAGATGAATAAATCTTGTTGGATCTTTTGTTTTATATTGCGTAAGTTGTATTAGGATATAATTGGGAGTAAAATAAAAATGTGCTTATGATTAGTTCGGATATATAGGAGTTTGATGAAAGTCCACATATTGAAAGGAGACCTTTATGAATAAGAAAGACTTACTAGCTCTCATTATAATATTAGCCGTTCTGTTGGTAGGATTCTTTATTAGAAACCAACTATTTACTTATGATTCGGAATATGAAGGCACAATAAAAGGCATAGATGAACAAGAAAAGGTGACTGTACAGATTGATGCTAAAAAAAATAATAAAGATATAGCAGATAATCACATATACATTAAAAGCCAAAGTGATACTATTAATGGCAAGATTGCCTTTTACAAAAGAGAAAACGGTGCGGATGCAGTAATTTTCAGTAAAGAAGATGGAAAAGTTGTTGAAATTGGCGAAATCTTTTTTATGAAAAATAAGAGTATTAGAATTGTTCTTAGTGATAATAAAGTGATTGCAGCTACAAAGAAAAAATGAAATCACTATAAATTGGAGGAATCATATGTCTACAATTGGAATAATTGCAAACCCTGCTTCGGGTAAGGACGTTAGAAGGCTGGTATCTCATGCAACGGTTATCAGTAATAATGAAAAAGTGAATATAGTTGAAAGAATTGTATTGGGAGCACAAAAATTAGGGGTCACTAAAATTTATTTTATGCCTGATTATTTTATGATAGGTAATAAAGCAGATGAAAATTTGACTTTGTCAAAAAAATTGATTGCAGAGATTGAAGTTCTCGATTTTGAGTTGACCAAGTCCCCAAAAGATACAGAAACTGCTGCCAAGGTGATGGAGGATATGGCGGTAGGCTGTGTCGTTGTACTTGGAGGAGACGGGACTAACCGCATTGTGGCAAAGCAATTGAAAAAAGTTCCCATGATTGGTGTTTCAACGGGTACTAACAATGCTTATCCCAAAATGATTGAAGGCACAATTGTCGGTATGGCCGCGGCGGCTGTGGCGGACAATAGAATCGATTGCGAAAAAGAATGCCAAAGAGACAAAATTATTGAAATAGGCAAGAATGGTGAATGGATCGATATGGCATTGATGGACCTTGTCATATCGGATGAAATTTTCATTGGTGCCAAGGCAATATGGGATATGGAGCATATAAAAGAGATTATTGTATCAAAATGCCATCCTGCGGCGATAGGTTTTTCGGCTGTGGCTGGTGTTCATAAAACAATTTGGGGATGCGACGATTTTGGCGGAAAAATTACTCTGAATACAGGAGAATACAAGTTTATTGCGCCAATATCTGCAGGAGTTATGACTGCCGGTGTTTCATCAGGCATTGAACTTGTTGAATTGGATAAAGTGATTGAGTGGGAGGCTCCATTCAGAGGCATTATTGCATTGGATGGAGAAAGAGAACTATCGTTTAAGCAAGGTGATCATATGAAATTTAGAATTTCAAGGAATGGGCCCATAAACGTGGATGTGAACAAGACACTCGAATATGCACAAAAAGCGGGTTTCTTTAAACTATAGGAAATGCAGGAGGCCGGGGTTGCTGCTTCAATGGATTACATAAAAGCAGTGGCGAATTCTTGCCAAAAAATCAAGTGCTGCCACTGCTTATTATGCAAGTAAAAGATTATGTCCGATATAATAAGACTCGATATTTAAGATATTTAAAACACTGGCTTTCTACAGATTGCCTCCAAAAACAGATATCGAAACAAAAAGAATCATCAAACAATTGTCAAAGACAAATCGTTCTCTTGCCGAGCTGAAATTAAAGTAGACTGTCCCTTTTGATTTAGATTTAGTCACGGTAGAGCTTAGCAACCTGATCCAGATTGCGTGTTCTTTTAATTATTGGTGTAGGATTTTTCTCATAAATATTAAGCTGGTCTTCAAAGGATTTTCTCGTCTTGTCTTGATAGAGAACACCCAATGGGTATTTATCTAGTTTCATAGCATGTTGCATGGCAACTTGAAAGTCTTTTCTATCATAGCTGTCATCAACATAATAGGTGTTATTTTTGAACCATGAGAATGTATTTACTTTATTGAAGCTAACACATGGATGGAAAATATCAACCAATGCATACCCGTGATGGTTAATTGCTTCTTTGATTATGGATTTTGTTTGCTCCACATCACCGGAAAATGCTCTAGCTACAAAAGTAGCACCTAGGCATAGAGATACCGCTATTGGATTGAAGGGAGTATTACTGACACCGTTAACTTGAACCGGTGTGACAAAACCCATGGCACTGGTAGGTGATGCTTGACCTTTTGTAAGACCATAAACCATATTATTGTGAACGATATGGACAATGTCCGGATTTCGACGGATGTTGTGGATGAAATGATTGCCGCCTTCACCATACATGTCGCCATCGCCACCTTCAGCAATAACAATCAATTCGGGATTGACTGATTTAATAGCTACGGCCACCGGCAATCCTCTGCCGTGAAGTCCGTTGAAATAATTGGTG
This sequence comes from Clostridia bacterium, assembly GCA_035269385.1. Classification (GTDB taxonomy): domain Bacteria; phylum Bacillota; class Clostridia; order Peptostreptococcales; family BM714; genus BM714. The sequence goes on along the minus strand of DATFJE010000225.1, from coordinate 10,025 downwards.
TTGATGTATTGAGGCATTTTAGCCGCTTGACCGATTCCCGAGGACATTGCTACTTTTGTGGGAGGGATGTCAAGCTCCTGCAGGGCAGCCAAAATAGCATCCCTGATCATAAAGTTCCCGCAGCCCGGGCACCATGCCAAGTCCTCGTTTTCTTTAAATTCGTATGGCTTTATGTTAGGGGACATTAGAATACCTCCTTTATGAAGTGGGTAACTTCTTCTATTGTGAATGGAGCACCGTTGTATTTTAGCAATCTTTCATCTGCATAGATTGAAAGATGAAGTTTAAGCAGATCTGCCAGTTGACCCCTTGCATTATTTTCAATTACGGCGATTTTAATTCCATCTAGGGCAAATGCTTTTATGCTTTTGTGAAGCGGGAATACTTCTTTGATATGGAGAAAGGCCGTTTCAGAAACAGGATTGCTTTCGATTGCTTCTTTCACAACACCATAAGTGGACCCCCAACCAATAATCAGCTTCTTGTAGTTTTTTGGACCGACAAGTTCCGGTGCGATGTAATCCTGAAGAATCTGGTTTTCTTTTCCAAGTCGTTTATCATTCATTTTAATTCGAACATTGAAATCTTCAGTGATGGTTCCCTCTTCATCATGTTCATCACTATCACATTTTACGAGACCATCTCCAAATCCGGGAATTGACCGTGGACTGATCCCGTTTTCAGTGAATTTGTATCGGAGATAGTTTTTTTTTGAAGGAACAACAAAGGATTTTAAGGCTTCTTCATCGAGAGTTACAGGAGTCACAGGGGCTTTACTGTCTAGATAGTATTGGTCACTTAGAATAAAGACGGGAATCTGAAACTTGTCTGCAAGATAAAAGGCACGTTGAGTCAAAAGGATGCCTTCTTCAAGCGTTCCGGGAGCCAGTATGATTCGTGGGAATTCACCATGTCCGGCATAGACAAGCAGATTAAGGTCACCTTGTTCGGTTCTGGTAGGAAGCCCAGTGCCGGGACCAGGACGTTGGGCCACGTGGACGACCGCAGGTGTTTCTGTGATGCTGGCAAGTGACACCGCTTCTTCCATAAGGGCAAAGCCACCACCGGAGGTGGTCGCCATGGCTCTTGCACCTGCATACCAGGCACCGATGACCATGTTCAACGCTGCGATTTCATCTTCAGCCTGTTCTACGATGATATCGAACTCATTACTTTTACTTGCAAGAAATTGAAGAACGCCGGTTGCAGGGGACATCGGGTAAGAGGAAATATAGTTGACACCTCCTGCCAAAGCGCCAATTGCAATGGCTTCGGTCCCGTTGATTATTTTATTTTCTTTGACATCATAGCAGGTTTTCACTGTATTGACATGGCTGAATTTTTGACCTTTCACATAGCCTAATTCGTAGGCGATGTGATTGCCCTTAAGAACATTTTCGGATTTGCTCCCGAATTTTTTAGCTAGCAAATCTTTTCCAAAGGCTTTATCAAGGTTTAATAGGCCGCTGATAAATCCAAAGATGACCGTATTGCCATATAGGGTATTGCCTGATTCTTTTGCAAGTGATTGGATTGAAAGTGTTTCATACGGTTTTCCCAAAGAAGCCTTAACGGTATCAGGAAGAAAATCAATTTCGCCAAAAATCAAAGTCTGATCCGTGATTCTTTCTGAAATTCGATCATAGGCATTGTTATTAAGGAGGAACAAAACATCAATCTTATCCTTGAATGCATAAACTTTATTGGATGAAATTCGAATTTCGACAGTATTGTTACCGCCACGGACCCGGCTCATGACTTCGGTTGTACTGAATACATGATATTGCTGCTTTGTTGCATTTACTATAAGTGTTTCAATTGTTTTTAGACCTTGCCCGGCTTGGCCGGACAAGACCAGTGTTAATGATGATAACATAAGTTGCCTCCTTATAGAATCGTTATGAAAGGGTATCTGAGTAGCCTTGTATCGACTCTTTTATGCATTGATACCCAATTAAAAGGCCTATGTATATCATAAATAGAGAAAATGTTTTTTTTGTTAATAAAAAACCGGCTTGCAATCACAGGGGGCGGTTTTGGGTTATATAGAAAACGCATTCACTATACTAAAATTGATAACATTGCTTTGAAACTTTTCTTGTGTTGTGCTGTGTGAATTGTTACAATTCTACTGTGACGAATCCAGAAAAAATTTTTTATAGGACAAGATAACAAAAATGATTCAAGCAGAAAAGCTTTGCAACAAATTGGAGGCACTTGGCGCAGAATTGCGGGTGTCATGGAGGGAAAAATGACTGAATTATTGGCACCGGCAGGAAACATGGAAGCCTTGAAAGCTGCAATCTCTAATGGTTGTGATGCGATATACTTGGGGATGCAAAGATTTGGCGCTCGCGCGTACTCGTCCAATTTTGATTTGGAATCGTTGGAAGAGGCTGTTAAGTATTCTCACCTTAGGAATGTTAAAATCTATGTCACAATGAATACCATCGTTTTCGAAAACGAGGCCTCAGAAATGAAAAAGCAGATGGATGATTTGAATGAAATCGGTGTCGATGGAATTATCGTACAGGATTTGGCCGCTTTCGATTATGTGGTCAAGAATTTTATAGACATGGAGGCTCATTGTTCAACTCAAATGGGAATAGACGATTTGGATGGAACTCTGCTCTTCAAGGAACTTGGAGCCAAAAGAGTTGTTCTGTCCCGTGAGCTTGAGATTGAAAAAGTAAAAGAGATAAAGAAAATAGCTAAAATACCTTTGGAAATTTTTGTACACGGAGCTTTATGTGTATCTTATTCCGGAAACTGTCTGATGTCAGGATTGATAGGCTATCGAAGCGGAAATCGCGGAAGATGTGTCGGTTCATGCCGCAAGGCGTATGAACTGATTGACAAGTCAAGAGATATATCCCTGGGGAAAAGCTATATCCTATCCACCAAGGACTTGAGCACGATCGATTATGTCAATGAGTTAAAGGGAATTGATTCCTTGAAAATAGAAGGCCGGATGAAAGAGCCTGCCTATGTTGCCAATGTCGTATCAAAATATCGCATGGCCTTGGATAATAAGATAACCGAAGAAGATAAAGAAAACCTGAAGAAAACATTCAATAGAACATTCACCAAAGGCTATCTGTTTGGCGAAGACAAGAAAGACATTACAAACATCTTGCGGCCAAATAACTTTGGTTATGAAATTGGCAGAATCAGCAGGATTTTCAAAGACATGTATGAAATAAAACTTACACGCACTTTGAATCAAAACGATATAATCAGAATAAGTCATTACAATGAAGATGTTAACTTGACTGTTGTAAAACTCTACGATAAAGATGGCAACTTGATCAGCAAGGCGGATGATGTCTGCTATATCAAACTCAAGGAAAAGCTGTCCAAGGGTGACGCAGTATATATAACAAAGGATTATTCGTATTACAAAGAGTTGGAATCATCGCTGGAAAAAGAATTCAGGCGTTTCAACTTGGATATCAGGGTGTATGCATATCCGGATTCAAAGCTTATCATAGATGCCAAAGGCTTTGGCCTTAATCATTTATATGAAAGCGAGGAAATACTGGGTCAAGCAATTAATAATCCGACAACAAAAGAGCAGGTAATAAAGCAATTTACAAGATTGAATGATACTGTATTTCAGCTCAATCATGTGGATTTTGATGAATGCAGTGCATTCATTCCGGTCAAGCTGCTTAATGCGGCAAGAAGAGATATTGTGCAAGCCTTGTACGACTTAAAGGTCAACAGCAAAAAGAAGAGAACCAAGGCTTTGAAAGCAAAAGAAAAAATAAGCTTTACTCCTGAAAAACCATACCTTACGGCCTCTGTAACGACTAAGGAACAGTATGATGCTTGCGTGAGCTGTGGAATCAAGGAAATATATTTTGAAAACGTTGTAAGAAGAAACCAGAACGATTACAAGGAAAAAGAAGGGCAGCTGCTAATCGGAGGATATGGCGGAATTAATCACTACAGAAAAAAGAATCCCTTTGTTGCGGACTATTCTCTGAATGTTGTCAATTCTGTCAGTTGCTATGAATTGTACAGATTGGGTGCGGCGCGAGTTACCTTGTCCTATGAATTGAACAAGAGACAAATTGAAGACTTGATCCATGCCTATTATGAAGAAAATGACGGCTATCCGGCACTGGAAATGATTGTATACGGCAAGGCTCCTTTGATGTTTACGAAATATTGTCCGCTGAAAAGAATGAATCAGTGCGGAGTTTGCAGAACCAAGAGCTATGAGTTGAAAGACGAGCACGGAACTTTCCCAATCATTGCCCATGATGACTGCACAACGACTATCCTCAACGGGAAGACCCTTAATCTCTTGGATGAGATGCAAAGCATAAAAGGAATAGAGGCATTCAGATTAAACTTCACAGTGGAATCAAAAGATGGGGTTGTCAAAACCATCAATAATGCCTTAAGCAAATTAAACGGCAGAGTGGATAAAACTGTCTTTGACCGGGAAACAGACACAAGAGGCCATTTCAATAAAGAGATTATGTAGGCAAATACGAGTTGTAATCCGGATGCTGCCTCCAAGAATAGAAATTTCTCAAAGATCCATTGATAACATGTCTGCTTCTTGCATCACAGAAATCAATACACTCTTTATCGGGGACGGTTTGGTCTTAAGCTCAAACAATTAAGCTTAAATGATTGTAATTATCAATCAAAAGTGTTAGTATATCAACGATAAACTTAAAAAGAATGCAAACTGAATAATATTCGATTTCATCATTGTGATTGAAATGAATATATATTGAAGAGCCATTTTTATAGGCTCTTTTTGAATGATAAAGGAAGGTAATAATATGATAAAAGTCGATGGATTGTCGTACTCGTATCCGCAAAAGGAACTCTTTAATAAGATTTCATTTGAGCTGCAAGAGGGACAACACTGTGCATTTATAGGAAGAAGCGGCAGTGGAAAAAGTACAATGATGGATATGATTATGGATCCCGAAGAGTATATGTTTGATGGCAATTTGGACATTAACCCAAATTGCAGAATCGGATATTTACGCCAGTTCTCAAATAAGGACAAGGCAAGTGAAACAACGGTTTTCGAATATATCGGAGAAGAATTTATCGAATTGCAAAATAAAATAACATCCATTTGTGCTGAGATGGAAACATCTTCGGATATGGATATTTTGCTCGAAAATTATCAACAAGCGCTGGATGCTTTTTATGCTATCGGCGGAAATGATTTTGAAATACGCATCAACAACAAAATGAATCTTGCGGATCTCATCAAGCATAAGGATATAAAGGTATCAGAACTCAGCGGCGGCGAATTCAAACTTGTTCAGGTCATAAAAGAAATGCTCACAGGTCCGGATTTAATAATAATGGACGAGCCGGATGTGTTCTTGGATTTTGAAAACCTCAACTCCCTGGTGAAATTAATAAATGACCATAAAGGAACAATGCTTGTTATAACGCATAACAGATATTTGTTGAATCACTGTTTCAACAAGATTGTGCATCTTGAGAACATGGAAATCATGGAGTTTGAAGGAAGATATATCGACTATAACTTCTCGCTTCTGCAAACCAAAATCGAAATGCAGGAACTTGCCTTTGCCGATGATGAGGAAATGCTGCGAAATGAGATAATGATAAACAAACTAAGAGATATCGCAACATTCAACTCCAATGCCGCAAAAGGAAAATCTCTTAGAGCCAGAGTTAAAATCCAAAAGAGATTGGAGAAAAGCAGGACCAAAGCGCCTTTCGTAGATATTAAGCAGCCTGAAATCAGTTTGGATGTCGAGAATGAAATAGAAGAGTCAATTGCCTTGAGCGTCAAAAATTACAGCGCTTCATTTGATGAGGCGCTTTTAACAGATGTCAGTTTTGATATCAAGTCTACCGACAAAGTAGCGCTTATAGGCTCTAACGGAACAGGAAAAACCACCTTGTTGAGGGATATATTCAAACGCGAAAGCGATTCTATTGAAATAAATGCTGATGCCCGGTTGGCTTATCTGTCCCAGGTTCAAGGGGAAATACTGAATGAGTCAAACACAATTGTCGAAGAGTTTTTTGATGCCGGTTTTGATTCTTTGGAGGAAATAAGATTATATCTTTTAGGCTACGGGTTTGATGAAAAAGACATCGACCAAAATATAGAATCTTTGTCAGGCGGGGAAAAGAATTTGCTTCAATTGGCTAAAGTTTCACATGGAAAAGCAAACGTATTGCTCCTTGACGAGCCCACAAGCCATTTGGACACATATTCGCGCATGGCGCTGGAAGATGCCTTGGAAGAGTATAAAGGCGCGGTCATAATGATTTCTCATGATTATTATTCAATCGCAAATTGCATGGATTATGTTTTGATTATTGAAGACAAGAATATAAGAAAGATGAGCATGAAAAAATTCAGAAAGATGATTCATTCCAATCATTTTAACAGAGAGTATCTGGAAACGGAATTAAAGAAAAGAACGGTCGAAAAGAAAATTGCATTGGCATTGAAAGACAGTGATTTTGAACTTGCAAAGACCCTGTCCGAAGAACTTGAGAAGTTGATTGAATCGCTTTAGCATGATTTATATTTCACTATGCATGAACACATGGCTTATTAATGGCTGTCTGGCTTTTAAAGGGAAAGGTCCTGTTTTCAAGCAAACAAAAGAGCCCCCGGAAGGGCCCTTTCAGTTGATTTTGCATTTATTTTCTAAACGGCAGTTTCGCACTTGCTTTCTATGTATAGATTGTCATTTTCGGAACCGGTCACCATTCCGCCCTTCAATGCACAAGCATTGTATCCCATGGATCTTAGAATGCCAACCGTTTGGCCGGCCGTTTGGCCAGAATAGCAGATAACGATGACCTTGTCGTCTTTTGTAAAGACATCCTTCTTGATGCATTCGCCCACTTCGTCCCAAGCAGAGTGGAAAGCGCCTTTAAGATGATTTTCTTCAAAGTCTTCTTTTTTGCGGATATCCAAAAGAAAAAGGTCTTCTTTATTATCAATTTTTTCATATAGGTCTTGATCTGTAATCAGGTTATTTATTCCATTTTCAATATCTTTGAAATATTTTTTTATTTCCGCATTCAAAACAGTCATGCTCATTCCTCCATTCTTTTTTTATTTTGCCTCCACCGGAGGCCGAATCAACTTCAGGTTGCGCAGCTTGCTTCGATGTGAAGATTATCGTTTTCCGAGCCCGTAACCATTCCGCCCTTCAATGCACAGGCATCGTAGCCCAAAAATTTAAGGATTCCTACCACTTGTCCGGCTGTCTGCCCGGAATAGCAAATGACTATGATACGGTCATCTTTTCCGAAGACATCCTCTTCTATGAATTCTCCCACTTCTTTCCATTCCGCATGAAAAGCACCTTCCAGATGTCCTTGTGAATAATCTTCTTCTTTGCGGATATCCAGCAGGAACATTTCCTTTCCAGCCTCCTTGCTTTTCAACAATTCTTCGGCTGTGATGAGATTGTTGAAGCCGCACTGAAGCTCCTTGAAATACTTCTCTACATTCTGTGATAATTGCGCCATTTCTTTACCCCCTTTTTATAGTTTGATTGTCGATAATTGGGAATTTTGACTATTTGTTAAATAATAGCACTTTTTCCATCAGCATTCAAGCATATGCCCGTTTGTTTCCCATGTGTTCAATATGCCAGTGAACAAGCCCGTTCCTAATCATCGGGGAATATTCATAGAGGTTCATTTTTTATATTTTCAATTGCATATGGGATAATCGCAAGATATCGTTATATCAAACGGCCTAAACTCAGAAACCTCCTTGTGGGTCTATGGAATAAGTGCGGAAAATTTTCTGGAAATATCCACAGACAATTGTGGGTATAAGTATACTGCTCAATAGTAAATACTTGATAAAAGCAACCTTTATCGATTGCAATCAATAAGGAGACAAAATGGATAAAAAATTCAATCACAAAAGACTTGAAAAGCTTAACAATCCTAAACGATTGAAAAGTATTCCACCCAACTATATTTGGAATAAAATCAATATTGGACAGTGTAAGACAATAGTCGATATCGGCGCAGGAACCGGTTTGTTTAGCAAGGCTTTTTCAGAAATAATGGGAAATGGGACAGTATATGCTTTGGATATATCAGATGCAATGGTCCGGTGGATGCAAAAAAATATTTCGAACGATAACAATGGAATTACACCCTTGATTATGAGTGAGACAAAGATTCCTCTTGAAGACGAACTATCTGACCTGGTTCTTATGATCACCCTTTATCACGAGTTGAATTCGCCAGAGATTCTTCTTGCCGAAACTCTCCGGATACTCAAAAAAGGCGGTAAAATCTGCGTTATAGACTGGAAAAAAGAAAAGATGTCTTTTGGACCTTCTTTAGAAATCAGAAGCAGTGTCGATGAGATTTCAAGCCAACTTGAAGCATCTGGTTTTTGTAGAATTCAGACTGATACTTCTTTAGAGAGGTTTAACATGGTATGGGCTGAAAAAAATACTGATATTTAGGTCATGTTTCAGAATTGCCGCCTCGGAGATTCGTTGTTTGATTGAGGTGCCATATGATGTAAATTTTCATAGAAAGAGTTCCTTTTGTTTATAGTTTTAGTTTGATTACTTGAAATTGAAAACAGAACAGGGCTCTTTTGTTGTTTTTTGACTTGATCCAGCGGGTGGAAATGACGGATGAAGTGAATTGATAATTTTAAAGCAAGGAAAAGTTTTGGTGTATATATGAACAATCTAGGTATAGATAGAATGAGGATAAAAGATGGCAGTCTATTGAAGAGAAAGTCAGCATAATCAGCTAATGTCAAGACGGCTAGGCCAGAAAAGAGGGATTGAATTGACCCAAAAGTTCATCTATTCACTATCAAAAAGACGATTGAATCCATATGTAGGCAGCAAGGCGGCAAACATTCATTTTTTGTTGAAACATGGAATCAAGGTTCCAGAGAGTTGGGGAATCATTTGGACGGCTTATGAGGAAAATCTTTACGACAGCCATAAAACGCAGATGGCCCTATGCAAAGAATTGAATACGATAATTGATCCTCGAAAGAGTTATGCTGTTAGATCCTCAGCATCGGTTGAAGATTCCGGGGAATTTTCTTGTGCAGGTCTCTTTAATAGTTATTTGCAAGTTAAAGGGATTGACAATATTGTCACTTGCATAGGAAACGTCTGGGCATCATTGGAATCCCCTGAATTTGACGCGTATTGGAAGCATAATATGCCTTCGGAGAGCATTCCACGCATGGCTGTCATAATTCAGGAAATGGTGCAGCCGCTGTTTTCCGGAGTGGTTTTCACGAAGAATCCAGTGTCGGGTTTTTCTGAAACCATAATTGAGGCCGGAGCCGGTACGGGAAAATCTCAGGCTGATTCCCATCAGGATCCTGAGCGTTGGGTAAGCAAATGGGGCAATTGGATTAAAAAGCCGCAAGAGGGTGCATTGAGCGAAGCTTTGGCACGAGAAATCGTGGTACAAGCCGCAGATATTTCTCGAAAATATCGACGACCCGTCGATCTTGAATGGGCATGGGATGGTAAAGACCTCTACTTTCTTCAAGTTCGCCCAATCACCCGGTTGGATATTCCTGTCTATTCCAACCGCATAGCCCGAGAAATGCTTCCTGGGATTATTAAACCTCTGGTCTGGTCAGTCAATACCCGACTAATCAACCCGGTTTGGGCCAACATTCTTATGCGGTTGACAGGAGAGCGCTCATGGAATCCTGCAAACTTTACCGGGCATTATTATTACCGTGCCTATTTCAATATGAGTATTTTTGGCAGGGTGTTTGAACGATTGGGCATGCCGGCAGAGGCCCTGGAATTATTGCATGGTTTGGAGCAGGATGGTCCGGAAAAACCCAAGATGCGACCTGGATTCGCTATTATTGCACGGTTGCCGGGACTGCTGGTATTTGCCATGAGTCTTGTTGGAATCCATCACAGACTCCATCGCTTAATAAAGGTTAAGAAACCCGTTTATGAAAAACTGGCGGTTAGTATGGAGAATGAGCGGGATTCAGCGGAATGGCTACAGCTGGCTTTGCA
>DATFJE010000224.1:0-3578 GCA_035269385.1 Clostridia bacterium | reverse complement strand
TTATGTCGGAGTCAGGTGCGCGGCATTAATTTGATAAAAATGAGGTTTCCCGTCCATCCGGACGGGTTTCTTTATGGATATTGCGATTTGCAGGCGGCATCAAGTGGTAGAGGAGCAGTTTTTATTGTATAATCTTATTAGATTGCAAGGAGGTGCAGCACTTGTCTTATACGGCTTTGTACAGAAGATACCGCCCCATGGTTTTTGAGGATGTCATAGGACAGACTTCGATAGTTGAAACCTTGAAAAATCAAATCAAATTGGGAACAATAGCCCATGCCTATCTCTTTGCGGGAATAAGGGGAACAGGAAAGACTTCTACGGCAAAAATACTTTCCAGGGCGATCAATTGCCTCGAACCTCGCGGAAGCGAACCCTGCAACAAGTGCGAGATTTGCAAAGGCATACTCGGAGAATCCATAATGGACGTTGCGGAAATAGACGCCGCATCAAACAACAGCGTGGACGATGTGCGCGAGCTCAGGGAAAACGCTCGCTACGCACCTTCAAAGGCTGCTAACAAGGTCTATATAATTGACGAGGTGCACATGCTTTCAAAGGGCGCCTTCAACGCACTCCTTAAGATACTCGAGGAACCTCCAGCACATACGGTTTTCATATTGGCGACAACCGAGCCCGAAAAAATACCCGAGACAATAAGGTCCCGGTGCCAGAGGTTCGACTTCAGGCGGGTCGGGCAGGAGGATTTGACTGAAAGGCTTAAATACATCCTTTCCGACTTGAAAATTGATTCAGAGGAAGAGGCTCTCAACATGATAGTCAGAAACGCCGACGGAGGAGTTCGGGACGCGCTAAGCATTCTGGACCAATGCCTCGCTTTTTCACAGGGAACAGTAACAAGGGAAGTTGTCCAGAGAGTCTTGGGTGTTTCCGCCGACGGATTCATGTTTGACTTCATGGATTGCATAATAGAGGGTGACGCCGACAAGACCTTCGAAAAACTTGAAGAGATTTTTTCGGCGGGAAAAGAAACCAATCAATTTCTGAGGGATATGACCCAGTATATGAGGGCTCTCATGATTTCAGGGCTCAAGGAATCGGCCGGAAAGATACTCTCTGTTGGAGACGATCATCTCTCAAGGCTCAGGAAGCAGCGTGGTCAAGCCGGAAGCGCATTCATACTTAGAAGTCTGGACCTTCTTTCGGATTATGAATATAGGATAAAGTATGCCCCCGAACCGAGGATATTGCTCGAGATGCTTACGCTAAGGATGCTCAGGCCAGAGTATGACAATTCACTCGATTCGGTGCTGCAAAGGCTTGAAAAAGCCGAAAGGGACCTCTCGGACCTAAAGAAAAACGGAATTCGTAACGCTTCGATTGAAGCGCACAAGATCGAAGCGTCCGAAAAAACCGAGCATGAAAAACCTTCCGTTAAAAGGAATGTTCCTGTAAAGGAAAATATTCCAAAGAGCGCAGCAGTAAAAGGGGAAGCCGCAGCAAGCATTGCGGGCCACAATGAAACCCTTTCAGAGGAGACCATATATTTTTCTGATCTCATGGAGAAATGGAATGATGTGTTGCTTGGGGTAAAAGAGAAAAGCAAGCTCACACACGCCCTCCTCAGGGAGGCGGTTCCAAAAGACATTGTAAACGGGAAACTGCTTCTGCTTTTCAAGGAAGGCTACGATGTGCACATGAATAAACTGAATGGACCTGTAAACAGGAGTATGATTGAATCCGTACTTATGGAGGAAACGGATTTCTGCTTGAAAATAGAGTGTGTAATGCAGGATTCGTGGGGCGGTAGCGCGCCGCCGGGAGATGAGGAATCCAAGATAAAGGAAGTTTTTAAGGAGTTTGAAGGTGTAATAGAAATAGAAGATTGAATACATTTACATGGAGGAGAAAAATGGCTAAGAACAGAATGCCCGGAATGCCCGGGAATATGAGCAAGATGCTCAAGCAGGCACAGAAGATGCAGCAGGACATGGCGAAAAAGCAAGCCGAAATAGATGCGGCAGAAATGGAAGTCGCCGCCGGCGGCGGAGCAGTCAAGATTCGAATAAACGGCAAAAAGGAAATTCTTGAAATGTCTATAGCTCCGGAGGTTGTAGACCCGGATGACGTAGAGATGCTTGAGGACCTTATTGTGGCCGCAGTCAACGAGGCTGTCAGAACAGCTGAGGAATACCAACAGAAGGAACTGGGAAAATTGACCGGAGGAATGAACATACCGGGCTTTTAAGAGGTGTATCAATGGAACAATTCGCGGCTCCAATAGCCCGGCTGATTGACGAGCTGTCAAAGCTTCCGGGAATAGGAAGAAAAACTGCACAAAGGTTGGCGTTTCATCTTGTGGAAGCCAAAGAGCAGGATGTATACGGATTGGCGAAAGCCATGGTCGACGCAAAAAAGAAAATAGTCTTCTGCTCGGTATGTTCCAACATAACTGAGCGAGATCCATGCAACATATGCACCGACCGCAAAAGGGACAGAAGCACCATATGTGTAGTTGAGTCGCCAAAAGATGTTGCGGCAATGGAGAGGACCCGTGAGTACAAGGGACTCTACCATGTTCTGCACGGATCCATATCTCCCATGGAAGGCAGGGGCCCCGAGGAAATCCGCATAAAGGAGCTCATAATAAGGCTCCAGGAGAATTCGGACCAAGTAACAGAAATCATATTGGCGACCAACCCGACAATAGAGGGCGAGGCTACTGCAATGTACCTTTCCAGGCTTCTCAAAAATACAGGCATCAAAATCACCAGAATAGCCCATGGAATTCCCGTCGGAGGAGACTTGGAGTATGCAGACGTAGTCACTCTGGCCAAGGCGGTTGAAGGCCGCAGGGAATTGTAAAGATAGAGGGAGAAATTGCGTTATTTCTGATATAATGAAAAAAGAACCTAAACGAAAGGAGCAATACAAATGAAAGACATTATTCTTAAAGCGGAAAAAAGGGAAATTGGCTCTACTCCGGAGTTGAAAAAACTCCGAAGAGAAGGCATGGTTCCTGCAGTTGTATACGGTAAGCATTCGGACAACCGTTCAATCAAGATAGCCGACAACGAAGTCAAGCGCTACGACGACAGCATGGCTTCGGGTTCGAGCATGAAGATCCAGATGGGCGAAGAGAAAGTGATGGTAATCGTCAAGGAAGTACAAAGGGATGCGGTCCTTAGAAACGTAATCCACATTGATTTTCAAGAATTGACCGAGGGTGAAAAAATCAAAGTCAAAATCCCTGTACACCTGTTCAACAGGGACGCTGTTGAAGGCGGAAACATGGTTGTTCAACAGCAGCTCAATGAGATCGAAATCGAGACACTGCCTAAGGATCTCATTCAGTCTGTCGATATAGACTGCAAGCTACTCCGTGACACAGAGACAATCACAGTGGCGGATCTTCCGGTTTTCAACAGCGAGGACATAGAAGTGCTTGCCGATCCTGAAGAGGTTGTCGTTACACTTGTAATAGCATCAAGAGCCGAATCTGATGAAGAAGAGGCTGAAGAAGGCGTTGAAGAGGAAGTAGCAGAAGAAGAGTAGAAATTTGCTAAACGGCCGGACTAAATAGTCCGGCCGTTTTTTTTCGCAATAAAGCCCGGGCT
>DATFJE010000223.1:0-4027 GCA_035269385.1 Clostridia bacterium | reverse complement strand
GGGAAAGGGAATAACCCTTACTAGAGAAGAAGCCCTTGCATTGAGGGATATGCTTAACAAAGCCCTACTTTGATGATATGATTGTAAAAAAGATCAAGAGGAATAATACATATGATGCCAAATCAAAACAAAGTGGCCGTTGCCATGAGCGGAGGTATTGATAGCTCAGTGACGGCTTTTTTATTAAAAAGAATAGGCTACGAGGTTGTCGGGGTCACAATGCATCTTTATGATGAAATAGGCGATGACGGTTTGCCAAGGCCCCAAAAAGAAATTTTTCAGGCGCGCAAGGCGGCGGAAAGTTTGGGAATTCCTCACCACGTGGCGGATTTCAGACCGGTTTTTGATTGGGTGGTCAAGAGTCCCTTTGCGAAGGCATATGCAGAGGGTAGGACTCCGAATCCCTGCATGGAATGCAACAAGCAGATTAAATACGGAAAACTTTTGGAATACGCGATGGAAATCGGAGCATACTATTTGGCTACCGGACACTACGCGTCGGTTGAATTTGACGAGCAATTGAAAAGGTACAGGCTTTACTGTGCAAAAGCCGAAAACAAAGACCAGTCATATCTTTTAAATGGTTTGGGACAAGGCCAGCTTTCCCATCTTCTTCTGCCTCTCGGGGATGTATTGTCAAAAGACCAAGTCAGGGAAACTGCTTTGGAGATGGGTATTTATTCTGCCGATAAAAAAGACAGTAAGGATATTTGTTTTGTAACGGGTAAAAATTACATCGATTTTGTGGAAACGAGAATACCGAAAGCGGCAATTTCGGGGGAATTCGTGGATACGGAAGGCAACGTGCTCGGCATGCACAATGGAATAGCGCGGTATACAATCGGTCAAAGAAAGGGTCTTGGACATACCTTCGACCGACGTTATTATGTTGTTTCAATTGACTCCGAAAAAAATCGCGTAGTGCTGGGTGAAGATTCGGAAACCTATGCGAGTGAAATCCATGTGGGTAAAGTGAATCTTATACCTTTTGATGAATTGCAGTTGCCAATAAAGGCAAAGGTCAGGATTTGCCAGTGGGGATGGTTGCTTGAAGCAAGAATATTCCCGGAAAATGGGAAAGGGGCCAGGGTGGTTTTCGACAAGCCTGAAAGGGCTCCGGCTCCAGGCCAATGGGCTGTATTTTACAGGGACGGAGAAGTTTTGGGAGGCGGAATAATCAAGAAGGTTATAAGGGAGAAGAGCAATGAATGAATATGAGGAAAAGCTAAAAAGGCATATAGAGGAAAACAGTGTGGATTGCCAGCATTTGGTTTTTAAGAAATCCTGCCATAGTGTTGAGGAAGCGGCTGATGCTGCAGGTGCCACTCCTGGAGATTTCGTGAAAAATATCTGCATGTCAGATTCCGAAGGAAACATAATTGTAGCGATAGTGAAAGGTGAAGACAGGGTCGGGTCAAAAAGGTTGGCAAAAGCTTTGGGAATTGAAAGACCAAAGACTGCGAAACCTGAAAATATTCTCGAAAAAACGGGTTATCCTGTTGGAGGGATTCCTTCATTCGGATACGAGGCTGTTTTCATAGTGGATGAAAGAGTGATGGAGAAGGACATCGTGTACACTGGAGGGGGTTCCCCGAATTCCCTTGTAAAAATAAATACAGCCGAATTGCTTTCCGCAAACGGCGGGATTGTTGCAAGGGTAAGAAAATAGAAATCAATATAAGCGTAATCGGTAGCGGTTTCGCTAGTTTTATATTACTATGTAAGAAAAGTTTCGGAGGATCATATGAGAATCATTTATTTATATGGAGTGTCTGCATTGCTTTTGGCTCTGTCTTTTCATAAAAGCAGGGGAAAAACAAAAAAAGCCTTGAAGAAGGCATGGAGGTCCTTCAACAAGATATTCCCCGCCCTGCTTGGGATATTGATATTGGTAGGAGTGCTTCTCGCAGTTTTCGACGCCGATTTTATAACCAGTATAATAGGCGATGAATCAGGGTGGATTGGAGTGGTCTTGTCTGCGGTAGTCGGCGCAATAACTCTTATTCCTGGATTCATAGCTTTTCCCACAGCTTCGGTCCTCGTCGACAATGGGGCGGGATACATGCAGATAGGGGCTTTCATCTCATCACTCATGATGGTGGGGATGGTTACCGCTCCCATGGAAGCCGAATATTTCGGCAAGCGCCTTACTCTTATACGGAATTTGATGGGTTTTGTTTTTTCATTCATAGTGGCTTATGTCATCGGAAAGGTGGTGGGCGGCCTATGGTTTTAATCAAGAAATTCAAGGGCGCCCTCATCTCGGGAATCCTTTTGGGTCTTCTATTTGCTTGGGATTCCGGAAAAGGGCTCGAAGCCATAAACATATCAGGATTTGCCTTGACAGAAATGCTGTCGATAATACCTCCCATCTTCATACTGTTAGGTCTTCTGGATGTTTGGATTTCGAGGGAAACAATGATAAAGCTTATGGGAAAAGAATCAGGGGCAAAAGGAGTTCTGCTGGCTTTCTTTTTCGGGTCTGCGACGGTCGGTCCCCTTTACGGAGCATTTCCTGTAGCCGCCGTATTCATGAAAAAAGGTGTTAAATTTTCAAACATAATGATTTTCATAGGGGCATGGTCGACCACAAAGATACCGATGCTCCTATTTGAAATATCTTCAATGGGAGCGCCATTCGCGCTTACAAGGCTTCTTGTAAATATTCCGGGCATAATGATTATGGCGTGGATTCTCGACTTGATTACGCCGGATCCGGAAATAGAGAAGCTTTACGAACGCATGGAAAGAATGTAGTGTCGTTTTAAAATTACAAAAAATATCAATTTACGGAAAAGGTGATTAAATGCGTTACAAATGTCTTGTGCTTGACCATGACGATACCGCAGTAGACAGTACGCCCCAGGTCCATTATCCTTCTTTTGTCGAGACCATGGGAATACTCAGAAAGGATATGCCTCTTGACACTTTGGAGGAGTTCATATTGAAGTGCTTTGAACCCGGTTTCGGACCCTTCTGCACCGACATACTCAAGATGAATGAAGATGAGATACAGACACAATACGGAATATGGAGAAAGCACACGGAGAAGACAATACCGGATTTTTTCGATGGATTCATTGAAATGCTTTGGGAATTCAAGAAGGCGGGGGGCATATTGACTGTCGTTTCCCATTCTGAGAAGGAGCGCATTTTGAGAGACTACAATTTTCATGGAGCGCCTGAACCGGATATGGTTTTCGGATGGGACAGTAATCCGAAAAAGAGGAAGCCCGACACATATCCGCTTGACGAAATAATGAAAGCCTTCAATCTTAAGCCGCCGGAATTATTGATGGTTGACGATTTGAAGCCGGGTTTGCAAATGGCAAGAAAAGCAGGGGTCGATTTTGCCGCTGCAGGGTGGGCATATGAGATTCCGCAAATCTATAATTTCATGAAAAACGAATCGGACTATTATTTTGAAACTGTAACAAAATTCAAGGATGCGGTTTTGGATTAAAAATGACAAACTTTTAATTCTTATGTAACCGTTTATTTAAGACTTTTATAGCTGACAGGGTTAAAATGAAAACAGGAAGTGAAGATACTCGCTTTCTGTTTTCTCCTTTAAAACGAATATTGGGAATGGGTTAAGAAAAGAGGCGCCTGTCTATAGGGCGCCTCTTTCTGAATGTTTTTATACTCGTAGGGGGTATAAAACGAAGATTGTGGGTATATACAAATATAAGGATGTGATGACAATGAAACGATTGATTATACCGGGAATGGTCTTGATTATAGTCGGCGCACTGATATGGATGTGGGGAAGGAACGGGGCGCCTGAGCAACAGGATGAAATTCCGGATTTCAGCAGCTACCAAGAATACGACAAGGCGGTTTTTGCAGGAGGGTGCTTCTGGCGCATTGAATCAATGTTTGAAGGGCTCGAAGGAGTTGCAGAGGCTGCTTCGGGTTATACCGGCGGGGACACCGAGAATCCCACATACAAGGAGGTTTCGTCAGGCAAAACCGGTCATTACGAGGCTGTCGAAGTTTTCTACGATTCGGATGAAATAAGTTATTC
>DATFJE010000222.1:0-17197 GCA_035269385.1 Clostridia bacterium | reverse complement strand
TCCTCTACATCCAGGCGCACAGAAGTACTACGACGAAAACAAATAGAACTGAAAAGAAGAAGGCAAACCGGATGCGTTCCGGTTTGCCTTCTTGATCATTGGAGGTTTGACAATGAATGAAAATGTTGCAGAAAAGCCGGTAGACCAACACAAGCTGCTTGAAAAATTCGATACGGAGTCAAGGTTCCGCAGATTCGACAAGGGCTCAATCCCGGGCTGGATTGTTTTTTTAATGTGCGTGGGTCTCTCGATCTTCCATCTTTACACTGCCTGGACAGGTCCGCTTACAACTCTTGTTCACAGAGCGGTTCACACTTCGGTGGTCATGTCGCTCGTATTTATTCTTTACCCGGGAAGAAAAAAATCCCGGAAAGATTCACCGTCAATATTAGACTGGATAATGTCCGCACTGTCTATAGCGATAGGCCTTTATATTGTATTCAACTACAAGAGTCTTGTAATGAGGGCTGGAATGCCAACTGACACAGACATAATATTCGCACTTCTCACAGTCGTCCTTGTCATAGAGGCCGGCAGAAGAATAACCGGAAAGGAAATAGCAATACTCGCACTCATATTTCTTGCCTACGCATACCTTGGACCGAAACTTCCCGACGTAATAGCCCACAGGGGTTATTCAGTAAGGGATATAGCGGAATACATGTACCTTACCACCGAAGGAGTATTTGGAATAGCGATTGGGGTTTCGTCGACATATATATTCCTCTTCGTGCTCTTCGGCTCATTTCTTTCAAAATCGGGAATGGGAGCTTTCTTCAACGACTTGGCAATGGCTATAGCCGGAGGAGGCAAGGGGGGACCCGCAAAGGTGGCGGTAGTGTCAAGCGGACTTTTGGGATCAATAAACGGGTCTGCAGTCGCGAACGTTGTAACCACCGGAGCGTTTACGATCCCGCTTATGAAGAAAATCGGATACAAGGCCGAATTTGCTGGAGCAGTCGAGGCCGCCGCATCGTGCGGAGGGCAGATATTGCCACCGGTCATGGGAGCTACGGCTTTTATAATGGCGGAGTATCTTGGTATGCCCTATATTGAAATAGCGGCTGCCGCCGTAATCCCAGCCCTTTTGTATTACTTGGGAGTGATAGTCGTAATCCACCTCAGGGCTTCGAAGAACGGACTTAAGGGACTTCCAAAGGACCAGTTGCCAAGGGTGGGGGAAGTTCTTAAAAGCAGAGGGCATCTGCTCTTGCCTCTTGCCGGACTTTTGTTTCTCTTAATAAAAGGCTTCACGCCCATTTACGCGGCATTCTACGCAATAATAATGACAATTGTCGTCAGTTCTTTTAGAAAAGAGACGAGAATGAGCATAAAAGACATAATCGATGCTCTGGAAGAAGGCGCAAGAACAGCGCTCGGAGTTGCAATGGCATGTGCAACAGTAGGACTCATAATCGGAGTGGCGACCCTCACGGGATTCGGGCTCAAACTTGCCGGAGCAATTCTCTTTATAGGAAAAGGAAACCTCTTTGCGACATTGGTTCTCACAATGATAGCATGCATAGTGCTTGGAATGGGTCTTCCCTCAATACCTGCATACATCATAACAGCAACAATGGCGGCTCCCGCCCTCGCAAAGATGGGCATACCGCTCCTGGTCTCACACATGTTCGTGTTTTACTTTGGAATGCTTGCGAACCTTACACCGCCGGTTGCACTGGCGGCCTTTGCAGGAGCCGGTATTTCCGGTGGAAATGCCACAAAAACCGGTTACCAGGCGGTAAAGATAGCGCTTGCGGGCTTTATAGTGCCTTACATTTTCGCTTATTCACCGACTCTGCTATTGATTGACGCTTCATTTGTGGAAATCGCAATTGCCACTGCGACCGCAATAATCGGGGTTCTTCTCCTTGGGGTTTTTTCGGAGGGATATCTTATCAGAAGCGCCGGAATCATAGAAAGGGTATTTGCCTTCATAGGTGCCATATGCCTAATGACGCCTGGAATTACATCAGACGCAGCCGGAATGGCAGTCTTCATACTCATACTTGCTTATCAGAAATTTGGCGGAGGCAAGCTTGAAAAAGCGGCTGACGCCGCATAAGACAGGAGAACAGAGACTTTGTCTTGGATAATAAAATCCCATCCTTATGGATGGGATTTTTGGATTTTTGCTTTTAAGAAAATCATAGCTTGAAGACAATGTATTTCCAAAGACTGATACTTTTAATATTGAAAGAAACGGCCGTGTCGGGAGGCAACAATTCATACAAGCTAAGAACTTTATCCTTTATTACTAATGTATGTTTTGCAATGGGCGAAACGCCATATACGAGATTCGGCATTTTTTTGTGTATGCCTGAGAAAACAACATACCCGTCCTTGACTTCTGTAGAACTTCCGGCTGAATCGGGAACTCCTGCTCCAAAGGCCTTGAAGCGGGTTTCCTCAAGATATATTTCCATGTCTTTTCCAACCTCGAATTGTTCTTCCCATGGCTCGAGCTCCACTGAATGAATCCATTTGACGGTAAATACATCTCCGGGATTTATTCTTTCCGTGTGGACAATCCTGTTGCTTTCAACTTCAGCAACCACAAGAACCTCTGTGTATTGATAAAGAATAATTATTGAGGCAATAGCAATGGCGAATAGAATTAAAGCTGTTTTTTTCATATAAGCCTTTCCTCCGATGAATGTGAACTGATAATCGATTCAAACCTTCAATAGTATAATATGAAAACAAGCCCTGTCTGTCAATTACAGGTTCAATCAGGACTTGGTTGACGCTTACCATCATGGGGTATAAAATATTGATAAACCAAAGACAGGGAGGAACTAAAAATGAAAGAGACATTCAATACATCATGGGCGGGAAATATGGAATTCGAAGCTGAAATAACAGGGCACAAGGTTCTTATGGACGCAAACAGCGAAGTTGGGGGCGAGGACAAGGGACCGAGGCCCAAACCGCTTTTGATTGCGGCGCTAACGGGCTGCACAGGAATGGACGTGGTTTCCATACTGAGGAAAATGCAGGTTGCTGACGATATTGAGTCTTTCGATATAAAGACCGAAACAGAAATAACAGATGAGCACCCCAAGACATATACCAAAATGCACCTGATTTACGAATTCAAGAGCAAGGGGGAGGCTCTTCCCTTGGCGAAAATAGAAAAAGCCGTCAAACTTTCCCAGGAAAGATACTGTGGAGTCAGCGCACTTCTTGAGAAGGCCCTTGAGCTGAGCTATGAAATCAAAATAATTTAAAATACAAAGTTTGAGATTATGCAAGGCATACGCAGGCCCGCACCTTTTTCGGTACGGGCCTGTCGATTTGTATGTCACTTTACTAAAAGCCAAAGCCCTATTGCCGCGGCCATAATGGCCCATGCATAAAAGAAAATGACTGTTCCGCTTTCGCCCAAGTATTTTATGAAGAGCTGGATTTTTTTCATTTTCCAGATGCTGTCCGGTTTTTTGACGGTTAAAAGTACAACAGCCGCCGAATAAACCAGCAAAAAGATTCCAAACAGTTTCAATCCACTCATGTGTTCCTCCTTTTTCAATATTTAATAGGAAATTTTGTCTCCATCTTCAAGTCCGTCACCTGGATTGACAATCACAATTTCGTTTTCCTCGAGTCCTTCAAGTATTTCGCAGCGAACATTTCCTTTGGCTCCCGATTCGACTTCTTTGAGTTCCGCTCTTTTATTTTTGACTGCAAAAACATATTCTTTTCTGCCGCGCCTTATTATCGCATCATTGTCAACGGTAAGCACTCCCTGTCTTTTGCCCAGCATGAACACCAAATCAACTTCTCGGCCGATCAGGCTGAAATCATGGTCGACTGCAATCTCGACAACGCCTTTCTGCTGGAAAACACCCAGGTCGGAAACGACTGTCTTGATGGTTGGATGAATCCTACGTACATATCCTTCAACGATTTCATTGTCAAAGAATATTTCCACAGGCGCATTCATTTCCATTTGCACAAAGCTTTCCTCAAGAAGACTCGATTCCACATAATACATGTCTTCGCAAATCTGAACGACGGGACTCATCGCAGTGACGGACTCGCCCCTTTCAACGAATATGTCGCCTACGGTTCCATCAAACGGAGCTCTTATCTGATATTCGTTTATCTGGTCTTTCAGTGATTCAAGCTGAGTCATCAGAGACTTGAGTTGGAAGCCGTATTGATCGAGCACATCGTCGTCTCCGCCCTTTGATGCCACTCTTGACTCGTTAGAAGCCATTATGTAGTTCATTTCTCCTACTGAACTGAGGAGCTCAAGCGAATCAAGTTCGGATTTGCTGATTGCACCCGCCTCATAAAGGGTCAGGGCATTTTCATAGTCGCTTTTCGCTTTCAGATAGTTTTCCTCGGCAATTTTGGCTGATGTCCTGTAGTTGGCAAGCGACAAATCGCTGTACGGCTTAGCCATATGAGATATGTTGCTTTCAAGCGACTTGATCTGGTAGTCGAGTGATTTCAACTGATATCCCAGAGCCTTGTCGTCCATGGAGACCAACAGATCTCCCTCCTTTACATTGTCGCCGACTTCAACGAGTATCGACAAGACCTTTGCGTTTCCCGCAGCCGGCAGGTCAAGGCTTAGCTCGCTCCTTACTTTGCCCATGTCTTCAACAGTGCGGTATATGTCGGTCTTTAAGGCAGTATCCACCTCCACATCCGCTGATGATCCGATCAGAAGCCATACAGCCACTGCTCCGACTGCCGCCAGGGCAAGCAGAGCAATAATCAGATTTCTCTTTTTTGGATCAATATTCATCTTGGCCATAAAAACACACCTCCCACAACATATTTTAAGGCACAAATCAAACCGTATAATTGCAATCTGTCTGCATTCAATGCTCAAGCCCCTTTCTTATTTTTGGAGCAATCACCAAAAACACCACAGCGCTTATCGCAACAACAAATGCCGTATAAAGCGAAATTTTGCCCCAGGAGCCGCTTCTGGAGAGAATCATGTCATTGGCCTTGTATGTCCAATAGAACGGTATTGGATAGAAAAACTTTTGCCATTTGTCCGAGAGAAGCTCCGCTCCGGCAACCGAACCCATAAGGGGGAGAAACAGTATTTTGATATTTCCGGCGGCTTCCATCACATCGTTGTTGTTTATTCCCTCTATGAATCCCACCAGTATGCTTATTATGGATGTTGCCATCAGCATCGTGAGCATTTGAAGCATGTTTACATTTGCGAATCCGGTCAAGACAAGCATCGTTATTGTACCGACCACTGGGACGAGTATTCCTATGATGCTTTTTCCGATAATGTATCCGCCCCTTGATATGGGGGTCACATTCATTGCGCTTATGGTGTTGTCAACTTTCTCTTCGACAATGTTAAGAGCTATAAGCATTCCTCCGAGAACAGAAGAGAGCATTATTGCGACATTTACCATGAGTTTCTTGATTGGAGGGATGGTGTTGCCGAAGTCAGAGAATTCCACTCTCGTGTCCTCGGAAGTCACCCCGAAAAATTCATATGCTCTGAGCGTTTTTACAAAATCCACTATGCCTTCGGGTTCGTTTCCCTGTGCGAGAATATAGTAGTCGTTGTTTTCCGGAAGAATTCCGACTATGTTGTCCCTTTTTTCAACTCTGTGCTTCACATCTTCGGAAGTCTCGAAAAGCTCGACCACTGCGTAATCCATGAAGTATTCTATGTGTTCGGACCTATCGTCTTCAAGCATAGCAATAGTTACTGTTGAATCGTTTACACTGGGCACAAACAGATTTATGGCTATTGAAAATAGAACGGGAAAGATTATTATATAAAGAGCGATAAAGTCCCGCATGCTTACCCGGATGTCCCGCAGGAAAACCGCCAATATTTTTCTGTTCATTTTGTCTTCACCCGCCTCGTCATATCGTCAGGGTTTTCTTGAATCTGTAGTTTGCAAAAATGAAAAGCAACAAACCCGCTCCCAAGAATCCGAGAGACACATTCAAAACATATCCGGCGCTTCCGCCTGCAGATATTGTCTCTTTGAAACCTTCGAGTATGTGGTATGTCGGAAACCATTTTATCCATCCCGGTTCCCAGCTTGGAGCAAAGTACGATACGTTTGGAATTATCATTGCAACTATTATGATGTAGAAAGCACCGAACGACTGCATTATGTCCCTGTAATAGGTAGTCAAAAGAAGCCCGAGCGATGAAAATGCAAATGCCGTCACTACAACCAGCAGAATCAAAAGCGGATAATTGGCGTTTGCGCCCATAATGGGAACGACAATTATGAGGCTTGTGGCAATCGTAGTCACCATCAAGACTCCAATCTTGCTCATCAGATAGTGCCAGACCTTCGAAGCGGTAACCGCATAGGCCGTTATTATTCCCTCTTTCTTGTCCAGAAAAACATACGCCGCCATGATGAAAAGACCCATGATGCTTCCGTTGTAGGTAAGAAAAACGGGAACTATGTTTTCTCTGTTGTTGAGCACAAATGGATCCTTCTCGATAGTCTCAACAGTTTGTCTGTCCATGTGCCTTTCCACAAACCGGTAGTTTACCTTGTTGTTTTGAAGAACCATATAAAGGTTTCGCAGTCTTTCGGATTCGTATCCCTGCAGATAGTATAAATAATTCAGTCCGCCGTCGCCGCCCTGAACTATTTCAATACCGACTTCATTGTCTTCCTCGGCCAGCCGCAGAACCGCATCGCGTTCGTCCACAAAATATATGTTCCTGGTGTCTGTAACAAACAGGTCGGCACCGTACATATCCCCTCCCACATTTATTTCAACCCGTTCATACTCTTCGTATTCGTCCTCGTCGTCAAGTATCCCCCTGTAGATCAAATCGACATAATCCGAAGAGAGGCTTCCGGCATAAAGGTACTCGTCTGTTCTGTTGTCCGTTTCTTCAGGCACCGCAACGAGCAAAATCAAAAGGAGAACAAAAGCCATGCCCACTTCTATGTAGAAGTACCAGCTCTTGGATGAAAGCTGAAGTTCCTTTATAAAACTGTGCCACAGCTTCATTTCAAACAAGCTCCCTTCCCGTGACCTTGATGAAAATTTCCTCCAAGGTTGCCTCTTTGGTATGCATAGTCCGGATTTCGAAACTGTCCAGTATTTCCTTGAGTCTTCCTATGTCCCGCTTAGCAACGAAAGACAGAGATTCCTTTTTGACTTTTTTTCCATCGAGATATTCCACTTCGACAAATTTTTCGCCGTACTGCAACTTCAGGTTCTTAGGGGAGTCAATCAGCTTGATTTCTCCGTCCACGATGAATCCCACACGGTCGCAAAGCTCGTCAGCGATAAACATGTTGTGGGTGGTAAGGAAAATTGTGACGCCTTCATTGTTCTTTTCCTTGATTATTTTTTTTATCTCCGATGCAATTGACGGATCGAGTCCTGTAGTAGGCTCGTCCAGAAACCACAGAGTAGGATTGTTGATCATTGAACGGGCAAAGGTCAAACGGTGTTTCATTCCCTTTGAGTATTCTCCGGCTTTTATGTCGCTCTTGTTCCCAAGACCAACCAACTCAAGCAGCTCCTGCGGATCCCTCGTCTTTACATCGAAAAGCTTCCTGTAGAATTCAAGATTTTCCTTGCCGGTCATCTTGCTGTAGACATTTGACTGCTCGAAGGACATTCCTATCTTGTTGAACATTTCATTCTTGATATGCTTTATATCGTATCCGGCAACAGTAACATTACCCTGCTGAAGTTGCAAAAGTCCTGTCAAAATTCCCTGGGTGGTCGACTTTCCTGCGCCGGAAGGGCCCAAAAAACCAAAGACTTCGCCTTCTGTTATTTCAAAGCTGACATCCTTGACGGCATATTTTTCGTCATTCGAATAGGAATGGTATAAATTGCTCACACTAATCATTTTCCATTTCCCCTTTCTTGCAGAAAGCCTTTCTCAAAATATCCAAGTACGGGTCGATTCCTGAAACGATTTTCGCATATTCCAGTTCGGAGCCTGTTTTTTTAATTAGAGATATATGTTCCTCTCCATACTTTTCAATGGTCCACTGAATAATTTTTATAGCCTTTTGGGAATCAAGACCTTCCTTGAATTGGCTCATGTCAATATTCTTGACATAAATCTGGTGATATATGTCGGGTACCATCTCTTCGACTTTTTCCCTTATGTCCGAAATGGAGTTCCTGTCATAAAGCGCCTTTGCAAATGTCTCCAATCCGGGATACCTTGCAAGCACTCTCATCTTGATTATGGCAATCTGCCTGATCCGGTTGAATATGTCAGTTTCATCAAAGTCTGTCTCATCAAGAATCACATCAACCATTTTTTTAAATACAAAGTTTTCAAGGTGGTCATAAAGTTCCTTCTTGTTTTTGAAGTAATGAAACAGAAGTCCTTTGGATATGCCCGCATTTTTGACAATATTGTTGGTTGAAGCCTTTTCATAGCTGTTGCGTCCGAATTCATCCAAAGCGCTGTTTATTATTTTGTCCCTTTTTTCGGGATCGAGTTTTTTCAATATTTTTTCCAATAAAAACACCCTCCATTGACCGATGTGGTCAATTTTATTATAAAGCAATTGACCAATGTGGTCAACATTTTTCGCAAGTCTTTCGATTTTATTTATATTCAGGCAAATTTCACTTTTTCATTGCATTTCCATATTCAACTTGAATTGATATGTATTCTTTATACCCACAGCAAGGTTATATTACCATTGCTCATCCAAAATATGGTGTTGCTGCCCGCCGCGCCGGTTAAAGCGAAAGTTTGTATTTTAATATGCCAAAAGCGCATTAAAAAATTCAGGGTAATCTGCTTTAGATAAAGTATAATTGAAGAGAGATAAGGCATTTAGTTTTTATTTCTGAAAGAGTTGGACGGACGGGAGGAGCCATTAAAATGAAAAATTACAGCGCTTTCGACATAATAGGACCGGACATGATAGGTCCATCAAGTTCCCATACTGCGGGTGCCAACCGCCTTGGTGCGATGGCGCGGAAGATATCGCGCGGGAAAATGACAAGAATAGTCATCAATCTCCACGGTTCTTTTGCCAAGACTTTTCG
This sequence comes from Clostridia bacterium, assembly GCA_035269385.1. Lineage (GTDB taxonomy): Bacteria > Bacillota > Clostridia > Peptostreptococcales > BM714 > BM714. The sequence continues at coordinate 8,197 of DATFJE010000222.1, read as the reverse complement.
CGGCCACGGAACCGACAGGGCGCTTGTTGCAGGGCTCATTGGCATATCGGCCTCTGACGAGCGGCTCAGGGACGCATTGGACATTGCAGAAGAATCGGGTCTTTCGTATGAATTCGTGCAGGCAGATCTTGGGAATGTACATCCGAATACTGTGAAGTTTGTTATCGAGCAGCCGGACGGAAAAACAATAGAGATAATGGGTGCGTCCATAGGCGGAGGCAACATTGAAATAACAGAGATTGACGGACTCAAGCTCAAGCTTACAGGAGAGTATCCCACTCTTATAACAAGGCACAGTGACTACCCCGGCGTCATATCAAAAGTCACGGGGATTCTGGCTGATTACGGAATAAACATTGCCTTCATGAGCGTTTACCGCCACAGCAAGGGGCAAGACGCATTCATGGTAATAGAAACCGATGATATGTTTGACGAAGGAATAGAGGCGGAATTGCGCAACAATATTGAAGGCGTTAAGGATGCCTATGCGATTGTATTCACAGACGGGGGTGCATAGAAATGGATTATGGATTCAGAAACGGGAAACAACTTGTGGAGCTTTGTCGTGCCCGCGACATGGCTATAGGACAAATAATGGCGCTAAGGGAAACTGAAATCTCGGACAAGACAATTGAAGAGGTCCGATTTGGAATGAATGAAAAACTGAAAATAATGAAGGCGGCAGCAGCCAAAGGCATGAACAGCGAAATGAAGTCAGTCGGAGGGCTCATAGGAGGAGAGGCAAAAAAGCTCGACTCTTGGAGGCAAAAGAACAGGAGCTTGTCGGGAAGCATTGTAAACAAGGCCGTTTCAAGGGCTCTTTCAGTGATGGAGGTCAATGCCTCAATGGGAAGGATCGTAGCTGCGCCTACGGCCGGTTCCTGCGGTATAATTCCCGGCGTATTGCTGACGGCAGCCGAAACACTTGAATCAAGCGAAAAAGAACTTGTGGACGCCTTATTTGCGGCTTCTGCCATAGGTCTCATAGTCACACAGAACGCTACCGTATCCGGTGCGGAAGGGGGCTGCCAGGCAGAGACGGGAACCGCCGCAGCCATGGCTTCAGCGGCGGCGGTACAGATGGCCGGGGGAACGCCGGAGATGTCGCTGCACGCTGCGGCAATGGCCTTCAAGAACGTGCTCGGTCTAATATGCGACCCCATAGCGGGTCTCGTGGAGAGCCCTTGCCAGAAGCGCAACGCCATCGGAGTTGTGAATTCCATGATTTCAGCGGACATGGCACTTGCAGGCATCGAGAGCATAATTCCATTCGATGAAGTCGTGGAAGCGATGTACAGGGTCGGGAAAGCCCTACCAATAGCTTTCAGGGAAACGGCAATGGGAGGTTTGGCAGCAACCCCGACTGGAATTGAAATCTCAAAAAGACTTTACTCGGCAGAACAATGATTGGATCATTGATTATAATGCAGCTTTTACTTTAAAGATGACTCAAATAATAACTGGCAAATTATTATAAAATTGAATGGAAAGCTATCCAATATTATTATCTATACAGAAACAGTTTTCCCAAAAGCGGAGTCTTGACGTCAACAGCCTCTTCGGGGCACATCTCCTGGCAGCAATAGCAGCGTATGCATTTCTTATAGTCGTATACAGGCGGGTTAGACCGGTCGCCTTTCTTGAATTCAAGAGCTTTTCCCTGCACGGGGCACGCCTCAACGCAGACTCCGCAACGTATGCATTTCGACTCGTCTATGAAGGGCTTGCGAAGAACAAGTCCCCTGAATATTGATGCCGCGGCAAAGTTTTCATTTTTTACCGGCCCCTTCTTTATGTCGAAGTCCTTTGAAACGAACTCGTCAAGGTCATCGCCCAAATACTCAATGTCTTCCTCTTTCCATTTTCCAAGCCCGTACGATTCACCATAATAAACGGTGGGAATCAACTCGGGGTCAAGTTCGACCATTCTGCAGAATGTGGCGTCGACGGCGACAGGGTCGTCGGAAATTATTATCACCTTCATTTTCTTGGGCTTTCCTGACCTCGGGCCGTTTCCCTCCATTGCTACAATTCCGTCCATTATATGAAGTCTTGGCTTTATAAGAAGGTTGAGGTCTACGAGCATCTTTGAGAAACTTATCGCATCGGGATATTTGGCGTGCATGGCCCCTTTGTTTATGCCGTATACAAGCCCGAGCGAGTTTTTGACAGCCCCTGTAATCCTGGTCAATTGATGCGCCTTCATTTTGCAAAGGTTGAGTACAGCGTCACTTTCGCGGACTGCATTGACAATTTCAAATTGTTTTGTGAAATTGCCCTGGGGGAAATCCGCGGTTTCGCCTCCTTTGAAATTTGCGAATTCAATTTTGTGCCTGTCAGCGATTTCCTTCAGCCCGGAATTTTCGGCAACCCTTTCCGGCTTGCCGAAACCCGGGGAGTCTCCATACACTATGTTGAAATTGTTTTCTTTCATAAGCCTGACTACGGCCTCGAACACAGCGGGATGGGTCGTAACGCTTTTGTCCGGATGGCTTGAAGCCAAAAGATTCGGCTTCAGTAGAATTTTTTCAGAAACATCGAAAAATGCTTCCAGTCCTCCAAGCAAATTCAGCCCTTCCTTGATTTTTTCATAAACCGTCTCACGGTCGTAGTTTTCACATTTTAAAATCGCCACTTTTGACATTTGAAGACTCCTTTCTCAGCAGTTGCCCGTTTGGATTGCGGTTACTATAATAATAAGCCAAAAGAAGGAAACTTAACAGTATTTGTCGAAATATTTAAACGGATTGTTATAAGCATTATTTGTGCCACAAAATGCATGTGACTTTAAGTCTTGAAATGGGTAAAAATAATATAATTTACATGAAAACGAAGGGGGCCGTTTTATGAAAGTAAATTCACAGGCAAATGTCAAAGTTTCAGGTATTGAGAATCCGGTTGCCGTCGATATAACTTCAAGGGAAAAGCCCGGTATAGAACATGAAGTTATGCATGGGTGGCAGAGCGTACTCAACCTTCTTGCGAGAGTCGCTGATGTGCCTGCGGCGCTTATAATGGAAATCAAGGATGAAAAAATGGAAGTGTTTCTTTCGAGTGAAAGCGAAGGCAATCCATATAAAAGGAATGAAAGCGAAAATCTTGGATCCGGACTCTATTGCGAGACAGTAATAGGATGGAGCGAAAAGCTTGAAGTGCCTGACGCTTTGGCGGATTCGCTCTGGGAAAACAATCCCGATGTAAAGCTTAATATGATTTCATATCTGGGATATCCACTGCAATGGGAAAACGGCGAATTCTTCGGAACGATATGCGTACTCGATGAAAAGAAGCGAATCCACAGCGATTTGACAAAACAGATAATGCTTGAATTCAAGAATATCGTCGAGAAAGATTTGAGGCTTTTGGACAAGAACGCAATGATAGAGAAAATGAACAAAGAACTAAGAGATATTTCACTAAGGGACGGACTTACGGACCTCTACAACCACAAGGCGATACATGAGTTCCTTTTTGTTGAAATACAGAACGCTGTCAGATATGGCAAGAGCCTTACGGTGGCAATGGTCGATATTGACGGATTCAAGGAAATAAACGACCAATACGGGCATAAGACCGGAGACCTTGTTTTGGCTGATTTCGCCGATCTTATGAACACAAGGCTCAGGGATGCCGATATCATAGGTCGTTATGGAGGAGATGAATTCCTTATAATATTCACCGACACGAGAATCGAGGACGCATACGGAATAATCGACCGTCTCCGCAAGAATGCTGAAAAGTCGCAAGGTGCTGGAATAGGCATAACAATAAGCGCTGGAATCGCTTCCATGGACGAAAAATGCACTGCAGATGAGCTTGTCGCGCGAGCCGACGAAGCACTTTACAAGGCGAAGCAAAAAGGGAAAAACATGGTGATAGATTACTGATAATCAAGGATGGTGTTAAGGGTGAAATTAATGGTATAGAGACAAGCGGGCATCATCACGAGTGCTACAACGGGAAGGGTTATCCCGATGGCATTTTTGGCAGGGAGATACCCCTTTCAGCCAGAATAATGGCGGTGGCGGACGCTTACGACCCTTGTCAGCAGACGTCCATACAAAATGGCTTATACTCATGAAAAGGCATATTCTATGATAGTCGATGAGTCTGGACGAAAATTCGATCCTGACATAGTTAAGGTTTTTACCGAGAATGAATGGATTTTCGAGTCGATAGTGGGGAAATACCAATCAGAGGCAGATACTGCTTGACATCTCAAAGAGACTTCTGTAATAAAATATTAATAAAATAAATGACGAAATTATTAGTTAATTTTTGAATTGTGTATTAAAATAGGGTTAAGTATGATTAACATTTCCGGTTATTCATACCCCCTTTATAATCCCCGGCAGTCTGACCAACTGTACGGGGATTGTTATAAGTAAAAAAGATGATAAATATTTAGGTAATATTAGAAAAACTGATAAAAGTAAGTGACAGTGGGTAATAATAAAAAAAATAATCCAAAAGGCAAACTTGTCGAAAGGCAGGGACGCAAAGCTTGAAGTCTAAAGTGAAAACTATGACGGTTCGGCTGCCATTAAAATGGCAGCTTTTTGCTTTCAAAAAAGAAATAATGGAAGGGGATAGGAAAATGAAATTTAGAGAAAAAAGATTGTTTATAATATTTATGGTGTTGACACTTGCTTTGGTATTGCCGATGAGCAGAATAGACGATTATTCTTATGCAGTATCTGAAAATGCTTCCGAGCAGGGAAAAGAAAACTCACAAAGTGGAAAAGAAAAAAGCGAAAAGCAGAAAGAAAAAGGCGAAAACGGAAACAGCGAAAACAGCAGCAACGGCAGCGAAAACAGTAGCAACGGCAGCGAAAACAGTAGCAACGGCAGCGGAAACAGCAGCAACGGCAGCGGAAACAGCAGCAACGAAGGCGACAACGGCAATAGCACCAGCTGGGACAAGAGTTCGTTAGTATTCAACGGCGGCAATGGCGCAGAGTGTCCCGAAATATACACACAAATAAAAAATGGCGGATCAGGAAATATGTCGGGGTCCGTGGATTGGAAACTCTTCTATGCTGAATCAGGAAACCCCAAGAATGGTGAAGTTGTAGCAAACGGCACATTTGGACCGTTGGATTCCGGAGATAGCGAGGAATTAAGAGTAAATCTGCAGGATTACCACGGAGAGGCTGGAAACTACATGTTCAAGGCATATCAGATGGATGGCCATCCCGGAACAGGAGCCCTTTGGAGCGATTCCATAGCCTTCATACCTTGCTATGACAGCGACGATGATTCAGACGACAGCGATGATGATTCAGACGACAGCGATGATGATTCAGACGACAGCGACGATGATTCAGACGACAGCGACGATGACTCGGACGACAGCGATGATGATTCAGACGACAGCGACGACGACTCCGACGACAGCGACGATGACTCGGACGACAGCGACGACGACTCCGACGACAGCGATGATGATTCAGACGACAGCAATGACGACGATTCAGACAACAACGGAAACAATATAAACAACAATAGTGATTTTGAGCAAGAAGAAATAAATGTGCCGCAAGAGGACAATGTTCCCCAAGGCAAACCTCAAATGACTATGGCTTCGGGTGAAGCAGCAGAATTGGAAGTTCCGGTTATAGAGGTGCCCCAGGCTCTCCCGAATACAGGTGAAGAAAGTAAAAATATTTTCTACTTCATGGGAATGCTTCTTATCGGGCTTGGACTTCTTTACAGAAGAAAAGCGGAAAACCAATATTGAATAAATTTTATAATTCATAAAAAGTATAAAAAGTAAAATCCCATGGAAAAGGGGACAGTCCCCTTTTCCATGGGATTTCTTTTTTTTGAGAGCATATTGCTTGTATTAGGTGTATTATTAAATAAAAGGGGTGGTAAAAAATGCCAAGGCAAGCAAGAAAAATGAGTGAAAGCGGATTTTACCACGTGATGATCCGCGGCAACAATAAAGAATACATATTCGAATCACCGCAGGACAAAGGCAAATTCATGAAAATCTTCAAGGAAAAAATTGAGTTGAATGATGTTGCTGTGGCGGCATACTGCCTCATGGGAAATCATTTTCACCTTGTGGCAAAAGCTGAAATAGATGAACTGGCGGATTTCATGAAAAAAATCACCGTTTCATATGCATCATACTATAACCTGAACCGAGACAGGGTGGGGCATGTTTTTCAAGGGAGATTCAGGAGTGAAACGATTGAGAGCAACCAATATCTTTTGGGAGTTGTCAGATACGTCCATCGAAATCCTTTGGAAGCCGGATTGGTCGGACGCATTGAAGATTGGCAATGGTCAAGCTACACGGAGTATATTGCAAAAAGCAGATTACTGGATAATCAAGTAAAAGAATTAGTTGAATCATTATTTGGTTCAAAAAAAGGGTTTAAAGAAATACATAAGGATTGGGACAACAACGAATATATGGATATCCCAGAAGTTATGAAAAAGAGAAGGAAAATAAGGGCAAATGGCATATATCAGGAAATGCTGAATCGAGAAGGCTTGGCAAAGGAAGATTTGAAAAATGCAGATAAGCATATAGTGTATGGTATTGCATCAAAACTGACAAAAATTTATGGATTCACTCGAAAGGAAACATCCGAGATTATGGGGGTGGGTCGCGGATTCGTGGAATGGGCAGTAAAAAAGTGATGCGGATAAATACATGGAAAAGGGGACTGTCCCCTTTTCCATGTGAGTTAAAAGACCTTGGGGCCTCTTTGCATTCCAACTGAGCTTGAGCGCGCCATTTCAAGAAGGCCGTATGTCTTCATATGGTCTATGAAAGATTCGATTTTTTTCTGCTGTCCGGTAACCTCAAGAACCATGGTGTCTTGGGTGATGTCAAGAACAGAAGCCTTGTAAAGATCAGAGAGGTCTTTGATTTCGCGTCTGGATTCAACCGGGGCGGATACTTTTATTATGAGTATTTCCCTTATCAGCGAGTCCTCCGGCAAAAGCTCCACAACTTTGATTACCGGCACCTGCTTGTTGAGCTGTTTCATTATTTGTTCGGTCTGCCAGTCGTCGGCAGTTATGCCTATAGTCATCCTCGAAAATGCCGGGTCTTCGACTGTTCCAACGGAAAGTGAGTCTATGTTGTAGCCCCTTCTGCTGAAAAGGCCGGCAATGCGGGATAAAACCCCGGCATGGTTTTCAACCAGAACGGACAGTATTCGCTTATTCATTCTAAAACCTCCTGACGGAATTGATTTTGGAGTCTATTTTGCAGTTTATAAGCCAACTGTCATGACCGGCGCAAGCAAGGTCAAGTATTTTTTCGAAGCTTTCCATATCGCAAGCGTGAGCGCTTTTAAGACCGTATGCTTCCGCAATTTTTACGAAATCCGGTCCCTTTTCGAAACGCACACCGTGTCTGCATTCCTTTCCATAAGCGTTGTCCTGGAGCTCCCGCACCATTCCCAGGTACTGATTGTTCAAGAGAAGTATAACAACCTTTTCTCCCGATTCCGCCAATGTTCCAAGCTCGCCCAGACTCATCTGTATTCCGCCGTCCCCCATAACCGAGAAAACCTGTCTGCCTGGGACTGCCATCTTGGCACCGATAGCCGCGGGAAGTCCGTAACCCATTGTCCCCAAGCCTCCAGAGGTCAGGAATCTTCTCTTGCCTGACATTTCTATGTGCCTTGCCGCCCATATCTGGTTGAGTCCCACATCCGCGGTGAATATAGCGTCAGGGTCGGCCTTTTCCGAAACATGATGCAGAAGCACCGCCGGATCGAGTTTGTCTGCCCGCGTCTTGGAGGGCACCGGCTCCTCCGATGGAGTCCTGCACGGTTTCCAATTCCATGACTTGTCCGGGTCCATATGCTTAATCAAATACATTAGGGCGTCTCCTGCATCGCCTACAATGGGTATTTGTGTCTCAATATTCTTTCCAACCTCTGCCGGGTCTATGTCTATGTGGACAATCGTTTTCTTTTGCTCAAAAATTTGTCCTCCCGCGGTGGCTCTGTCAGATATCCTTGCCCCGATTATTATGAGTAGGTCGGACTCCTTAAGGGCCTGTTTAGCACGCAGATGACCGTGCGAGCCAATCATTCCAATTGAATTTGGAAGGCTTCCGTCGATGGCGCTGTTTCCCATAAGAGTGTGGACGACAGGCATTCCTGTTTTATGCAGAAAGATGTTGAGAGGAGTCCTGGAGCCCGAGCAGAGTATTCCTCCGCCTGCG
>DATFJE010000221.1:0-3126 GCA_035269385.1 Clostridia bacterium | reverse complement strand
ACACTATTTCCTCTATCTATATTTCCGTTGGAATCTCCTTCGTAAACATCATAGAAAGACTCGAAACTTCCAAGGTCATTCCATCCGACATCAATCGGCACGACAGCCGCAATTCCAGTCTTCTCCATTATTCCATAATCTATTGATATTCCATCTCCAATGCTCGAAAAAGCTTCTTTAACATCCCCATTGAATGAAAAGGCATCATGTATTGCAGGGACATGCATTTTTACCTCTTCCATGAAAACGCCCGAGTCAAACATGAATATGCCGCTGTTCCAAAGGCATCCTTCCTCCATGTATTTTGCTGCAAGTCCGGCGTCCGGTTTCTCCCTGAATACCAGTACATCGAATCCGTTGCCGTTCTTTTCTCCGGGCTGTATGTATCCGTATCCGGTGTGAGGTTTATTGGGTCGTACTCCGAAAGTTATTATTGCCTTTTTAGACAATTCTTCCGATTCACTTATAACTTTGACAAGCTTTTCAGGTTTCTCCACAACATGATCTGAAGGAAATACCACAATCGAATCATTTCTTTCTCTGCATGCTGCGGTTACTCCATAGCAAATTGCCGGAAGAGTATTCTTCGCTTCCGGCTCAACAAGAATCTGATTCTCGTCATAGTCGTATCCAAGTTCCTCTATCTCCCCCATCACGAGAAACTTCATTCTTTTGTTGGTCACCACATATATGTCTTCCAAATCCGAAACCATGAGAGCTCGCATGAATGTATCCTGGAAAAGAGAAGTTTCTGCACCCATGAGCTTTATGAACTGTTTAGGGTAGCGCTTGCGACTCAAAGGCCAAAGCCTAGTTCCGCTTCCTCCTGCAAGAATGATGGTCTTCATTTTAATCTTCCTCCATTGAAAATTCGCGGGTTTTGTGAATATTAATTGTGCCACTTCTATAAAAACTATTCTATACTATTCAAACATCCTCATAGAAACCTCTTTTTTTAAACATAAAAACTGATTATACTGTATTTCTATTTTCTTCTTATGACTGTTAATATAAAAGTCATTGACTTATCTACGATTTCGCGAACCTCTTCGACCTTGAAAATATACAGCAATAAACCATAAACAATCGCTCCAATTCCACAAACTGCAATAAGCTTTACGAATTGCCAACTGGCCTCCCCTTTCGCTATCTCGACAAAGTTGTTGGACAGCAAAAATACCACAACGCCCATAATAATCGAAGAAAAAGTTGCTTTCAAAAAAACCTTTGAAATTCTGCGGTATTCAACAGAGATTTTTTTCTTCCTAAGACCCCAAAATAATAGTGTGGCTGAAAAAGTCCCAGCTATGCTTGTGGCTAATGCAAGACCGTTGTGCCCCATGGGACCCACAAGCAGTAAATTGAGGATAATATTAAGCGCTACTGTCAAAAACCCCATTTTCATAGGTGTAAAAGAATCATTCATTGCAAAATAGACCTTGTTTACCAAAAGACTCATTCCGCTCCCTGCCAACCCGATGGAATAGAAAACAAGGGCCGAAGAAGTCATAAAAACATTCCTTTCAGTAAAAGCTCCTCTAAAGAACAAAGTTTGGATTATGGGACGATTTAAGATTATCAGACCTGTTAATGCTGGAATTACAATCAGAAGGATCAAGTTAATGCTGTAAGTCATTGTTGCCTGCAGTTTTTTCTTTTCATCCCGTGCCAAATAATCTGATATTTTAGGGTAGACAACCGTAACCAATGAAGCAAGAAATAGAGAAGACACAATTTGCTTAGTTCTTCCTGCATATGTCAGAGCAGATATGCTTCCAGCCACGAGTCGGGAGGCAAGTGTCTTGTCCACAATATGATTAATTTGCCCTGCCATTGATCCAATCAAGATGGGCCCCATTATTTTGAAAGTTTTTCTAAAATTATCACCCTGTCCGGTCATTACAGAAGAATATCGCCAATGCCCGCTCAATGAACCGTAGGCCACCAGAACCCGCAAAATATATCCGACCACAAAACTGACCATTAGCCCTTGAATGCCCCAATTACCGTAAAAAACCGCAAGATAGGCCAAAATCGGCAAATTAAAGAATATGGATTCCAGTGAAGGCAAAACAAACTTCCCAAGGCAATGATTGTAAGCCATCAATATGGCGGATATGGCTTGAAAAGTTATTACCGACAAACCGATTCGTGTTATGGAAACAGCGATTTTCAACTGCTCACCTTCAAAACCCAATGCGAAAACCTTCACGATTTCTTTTGTAAAAGCAAATCCAAAGGCAATCATTGCCAACGAAAGAATGAAAAATAGATTCAGGAGACCACTGACATAGCTATCCGCATCGGATAAATCCTTCTTCTGTCGAATGTCAGAAACCACGGGCACAATAGCAACGGACAAACCTGATGCGAATAATGAATATATTACCGATTGTATTCCAATAGCAACAAAAAAAGCATCAGTTTCCACCCCAGAACCAAATCGGTACGCAATAAGCATTTCTCTGAAAAACCCCATCAGACGGCTGAAGGCCAAAACTAAAAATAGGCCTGACGTTGTTTTTATAATATGTCTCTTATCCATTTTGCCACCTCTGGTCAATCAGAACCATATGCTCCGAAAGCATATCTTCATCAATTACTTGCCTAAATATATTTCTTCGACAATTCTCACCGTGTCTTGAATGGAATATCCTTTTTCAATAACTTTCCGGAAAGCCTCTGGGTTCCGGTTTTTGTCAGAAGCTAAAATCTGCTTTGACCAAGTCTCCGCATCGTTTTTTAATGGCAGGAATTCAACCAATCCAGCACCCATGTCAACCTCTTTAGGTATACTATCTGATACAAAGCACGGAAGGCCAGCCGCTTGGGCTTCAACTAGCACATTCCCAATCCCCTCATAATGGGAAGGCATCAAAAAAATGTCGGCCGCAGCCAATATTTCCGGAATATCCGTTCTTAAACCTAAAAATTTAACCTCTTCGCACATTCCAAGCTCATTCGTTCTCTCCTCGGTTTTCTGTCTCAACCGACCATCTCCTGCAAGCAACAGTATGCATTTATTGTCTTTTTTTAAAATTTCATGAAAAATATCAATTAAAAAAATATGGTTCTTTTGTTCCTCGAATCGTCCCACATGTACAAAAACCAAGGCATCAGATGGCA
>DATFJE010000220.1:0-20469 GCA_035269385.1 Clostridia bacterium | reverse complement strand
GATATTTTTCATTTTCATCCATTGTAAGTATCACCTTTCTAATTGTGTCCACCTCATTTCTATTTTATGAGGTTTTATTATACTATAGTTGGGACATAATCATTTGTGGTATACAAGGACATTATCATTTGTGGGTCATAGACGGCTTAAGCCGTCTATTTTTTTATTGCTTTAAACAGGCTTACATGATATACTGTCAAAGGCACAAAAACACACCTTTTGCATTCTTTTTTGACAGGTGCTTCTTTAAAGAAGTCGTCTCAAACAAGCAAAGGGGAGGATAAAACCAAAGGAGGATTTACAAATGTCAGTAGTATCAATGAAACAACTTTTGGAATCGGGGGTTCATTTTGGACATCAAACAAGAAGATGGAACCCGAAGATGGCGGAGTATATTTTTACGGAAAGAAACGGAATCTATATCATTGACTTGCAAAAAACAGTAAAAATGATTGACAAGGCTTATGATTTTGTTAAAGCCAACACTACAGGAAATAAAACCATTCTTTTCGTTGGAACAAAAAAGCAGGCTCAGCAATCAATTGAGCAAGAAGCAAAAAGGTGCGGCATGTATTACGTCAATCAAAGATGGTTGGGCGGAATGCTTACCAATTTCAGCACAATAAGAAAAAGAGTGGATCGTCTATTGCAACTTGAAAAAATGGAAAATGATGGAACATTCGATTTGTTGACCAAAAAAGAAGTAATAAAACTGAAACATGAACAAGAAAAATTGGAAAAATTCCTTAGTGGAATCAAAACAATGAAGCGAATCCCGGATGTAATATATGTTGTTGATCCCAGAAAAGAGAGAATTGCAATTCTTGAAGCTAGGAAATTGGGAATTCCGGTTGTTGCAATAGTAGATACAAACTGCGATCCTGATGAAATTGATTTGATAATACCTGGAAATGACGATGCTATAAGAGCTGTCAAGCTAATCACTGCAACAATGGCTAATGCTGTAATTGAAGGAAAACAAGGCGAACAAATGGAAGAAGCGGTTGCTGAAGAAAAAAGCATTGCCAAAGAAAATGTTGTGAAGGAAGTTGCAGGAGAAGAAGCTGCTGAAAAATAAATATAATATTTAAAATAGATAAGAAGGAGATGTTTAATATGGCTGCTGTAACAGCTGCAATGGTTAAAGAAGTTAGAGAAACATCGGGCGCAGGAATGATGGATTGCAAAAAGGCGCTTGTTGAGACAGAGGGAAATATTGAAAAAGCTATTGAGTTGCTAAGAGAAAAGGGATTGGCAAAAGCGGCAAAAAAAGCTGGTAGAATCGCTGCTGAAGGATTAGTGACTTCTTATATACACGGTGGTAGAATAGGGGTTTTGGTTGAAATCAACTCCGAAACTGATTTCGTGTCAAAGAATGAAGAGTTCCAGGCTTTTGCAAAGGATGTAGCAATGCAGATTGCCGCATCGAATCCTCTCTTCATATCAAGAGATGAGATATCTGAAGAAATGATTGAAAAAGAAAAAGATGTTTTAAGAAAACAGGCACTGAATGAAGGTAAACCCGAAAAGATAGTAGAAAGAATGGTTGAAGGACGAATAAATAAATATTACAAGGAAGTTTGTCTTTTGGAACAGCCGTTCATAAAAGATCCTGACATAGACATACAAACTCTTCTAAATACAAAAATTGCGAAAATAGGTGAAAATCTAAACATCAGAAGGTTTGCAAGATTTGTAGTGGGCGAAGGAATTGAAAAAAGACAAGAAAATTTTGCAGAGGAAGTAGCTAATCAAATAAAGAACAAATAAATAATGAGGAGAGCACATAATAGTGTTCTCCTTTTTTTGAAAAATAAAGGTTATCATACATCGCTTGTAGAAATTATAAAATATAATGGGGGTAATTTTGTGGAGCCAAAATACAAAAGAATTATTCTTAAATTGAGTGGAGAGGCTTTGGCCGGCGAAAACGGTTTCGGTATAAATGAAACGGTTGTTACGGACATAGCACGCCAGATAAAAAGGCTTAAGGACATGGGCCTTGAAATAGCGCTTGTAGTTGGGGGCGGCAACTTTTGGCGGGGACGATCCGGTAAAAGCATGGACCGCTCAACGGCCGATTACATGGGAATGTTGGCGACCGTAATAAACGGACTGGCTCTGCAGGATGCGTTAGAAGGCATAGGCGTTATGACAAGGGTTCAAACAGCGATTGAAATGAGGCAAATAGCAGAGCCATATATAAAACGAAAAGCTGTTCGTCATTTGGAAAAAGACAGAGTGGTCATTTTTTCGGCAGGAACTGGAAATCCTTTTTTCTCTACAGATACTACAGCGGCATTGAGGGCTGCAGAGATTGAAGCTGAAGTCATACTTCTTGCGAAAAAGGTTGATGCCGTATATGATTCAGATCCTCATGAAAATCCAGATGCGGTTAAATTCGATCATCTCACATATAAGGAAGTATTGAGCAAGAGCCTCAAGGTAATGGATTCAACGGCTACTTCCTTATGTATGGACAATCATATACCTATAATTGTTTTCGGATTGGATAATCCGGATAATATTTATAAAGTTGTAATGGGTGAAAATATTGGAACAACAGTGAAGGAGGATTAACATGAGAGTGCAAGTCCATGATGAACTCGAAGAAAAAATGAAAAAAACGACAAGTGTATTAAAAGATGAACTAAATTCAATACGCGCTGGAAGGGCAAATCCTGCTTTGCTTGACAGGATTACCGTCGAATACTACGGTTCCAAAATGCCTCTTAAACAAATTGCAAATGTGTCATCGCCGGAACCGCGTTTACTGGTAATACAGCCATATGACGCTACTGCAATAAAAGATATTGAAAAATCGATATTGCAGTCGGATCTTGGAATTAATCCCTCGAATGACGGCAAACTGATTCGATTGGCAGTTCCCATGCTCACAGAAGAAAGAAGAAGGGATCTTACAAAATTAGTTAAAAAAACAGGTGAAAATGCTAAAATAGCAATAAGGAATGAAAGACGTTCCGCCAATGAGAAATTTAAAAAGATGCAAAAAAATAGTGAAATGACAGAAGATGATTTTAAAAAAGCTGAGGCTACAGTTGAAGATATGACAAAAGAATACATTGATCAAATCGATCAATTGATAGTTAATAAAGAAAATGAAATAATGGAAGTATAATGACGTTTGAATTGAATTCATTACTTGGAATGGAACTTGGCTGTGGAAGAAAAATCATTGACAGTCAAAATGTTCATAATGGCATTGTTATAAGAGAACTTGTCAGTCCTAAGTATAAAGGAGATCGAACCGTTGATGTTTGTCGGATTGTTTTTGCTGAAATTCAAAAGGACGACATCGTTTTGACAGTCAGCTATTTTTAACCCTCCGGATTATTCATGGAGGGTTCTACCTTTTAAAGCGGGTGAAATAATGAAAGAAAAGATTCCTGAACATATAGCGATTATAATGGACGGCAATGGAAGATGGGCCAAACAGAGGGGTCTTCCCAGAACAGCCGGCCATAAAGCCGGAGTCGAAGCAATCAGGAAAGTTATTGAAAATTGTTCCCAAAGAGGAGTGAAATATTTAACTTTATATGCATTTTCAACCGAAAACTGGAAAAGACCACAATCGGAAGTCTCTGCTTTGATGGAATTGCTTGTGTATTATTTGAAGAGAGAAATAGAGTCTCTTCATAAAAATAATGTTAAAATCGTTACAATAGGAGACATGACAAAACTTCCAGGCAAGGCTCAAAACGAAATAAAATCCGCAACTTCAAAAACTTTCAAGAATACGGGTCTCAATGTGGCTATAGCTATAAATTATGGCGGCCGGCAAGAATTGGTTTATGCAATAAAGAAAATTGCGGCTGAATATTCCGAAAGGCTCGAGAAAATCGATGAATCTACGGTTTCATCGCATTTGTATACTGCTGGAATTCCTGATCCGGATTTGATTATTCGACCAAGCGGAGAATTAAGAATAAGTAATTTTTTGCTTTGGCAAATGGCATACAGCGAATTTTGGTTTTCAAACGTTTTGTGGCCGGATTTCAACGAAGGTCATCTAGATGAGGCAATAGCATCATATGGTGAAAGAAACAGAAGATATGGTGGATTGGATTCTAAAGTCCGGAAGGGGAAGAAATGATAAAGAGAACTCTTTCCGCTGTTATAGGCATTCCGATATTCATTTTTATTGTATACAGGGGTGGCAACTTACTTTTGCTTTCGATAATAATTGTTACTATGACAGCTATTGATGAATATATAAGATCATTTGAAAAATCAATAGAAAATATAAACGAAAAAAAAGAATTGTATTATTACCGTATTTGGCTATGGTTTTCCACCTTGCTTTCTTATGCTGTTTTTTATTATACGGATTTTAAAATTGAATTTGAAGCGCCGTTTATTTTTGTAGTCATATTGGGAATAGCCTTCATTGAAATAATTCATCCGACTTACGAAACCAAGAGAAGCAGGGACATGATTTATGGATATATATATATAACGGTTTTTTTCAGATTTGTGTATTATACGGCACAAATCGAAAATGGATTTTGGGTCTGGCTTATTTTTCTTATCGCATGGTCTACTGATACTTTTGCATATTTTACAGGTTTGCTTTTGGGAAGAAACAAGCTTGCGCCTGAAATAAGCCCCAAGAAGACAATTGAAGGGGCAATTGGAGGCGTTTTAGGATCGGCGCTATGTACTTTTGCATATGCAACTGTGTTTATCCCACAAATGTCATCAGTTTCAATAATATTCGGCGTTTTGGGTAGCATTGTTTCACAAATAGGAGATTTAAACGCATCTATCATAAAGAGACGCAATGGAGTGAAAGATTTTGGCAATTTAATTCCCGGACATGGTGGAATACTCGATAGGTTCGACAGCATATTGTTCACGGCTCCATTCGTTTATGTTCTTTACATATTCTTGCATGGAATGGGAGTGATACGATGAAGAATATTGCAATATTGGGTTCTACGGGCTCCATCGGAAGGCAAACATTGGAGATTGCATCCGCGTATCGTGAGGAATTTACGGTTCGACTGCTAAGTTGCAACAAGAACATCGAATTGTTGGCAAAACAAATAGAAAAATTCAAACCCGAATTCGCAGTTGTATGCGATCGAAATGCCTATGAAAAAATCTTAAAAGAAAATATACAAGTGAAATTATTATATGGAGACAAAGGAATTTTAGATGCACTAGAAAGCATAGATGTTGATGTAGTAGTCAACGCTTTGGTGGGTATATCAGGCATGATACCTACTCGCCATTCAATTGGATTGGGTGCAGACATTGCGCTTGCAAATAAGGAAACACTGGTCACTGCTGGGGGATTAATAATGTCGGACGCCGCAAAAATGAATGTCGAAATTTTGCCTGTTGACAGCGAACACAACGCCATTTTACAATGCTTGAACGGCGAAAAGAAAGAATCATTGAAAAACCTGATTTTAACGGCATCAGGTGGACCGTTCAGGGGAATGTCGCAGAAGGATTTGGAAAAAGCGACTATAAGTGATGCGCTTGCACATCCAAATTGGAGAATGGGCAAAAAAATATCAATAGACTCGGCGACGATGATGAACAAAGGTTTTGAAGTATTGGAAGCGAAGTGGCTTTTCGGTGTTGATTTTGATAAAATCAAAGTTGTGGTTCATCATCAAAGTATTGTTCATTCCTTGGTTGAATTCAAAGACGGAAGCGTCATTGCACAGATGAGCAATCCCGATATGAAACTCCCAATAGGATACGTGCTTTTCAAAGGAAATAGAATGCCTTTGGGTCTTGCTCCACTTAATTTAAGTGAAATAGGCACACTTACTTTCGAGAATCCGGATCTTGAGCTTTTCCCTTGTCTCGAATATGCTTACGAGGCAGGGCGAATCGGCGGGACATATCCCGTCGCCCTAAATGCTGCAAACGAAGTTCTGGTTGATGCTTTTTTAAGGGGAAAAATTGGATTCATTGATATCCAGAACAATATTAGAGATATACTTGATAAGCACAAGTCAATTAAAAACCCTGACTATGAATCTATAATTGAAACAGATCATATGACTAGGAAACTAATAATTAACAAATTGAGGAACAGGTGATCCCATGACAACATTTTTTTATTTTATTTTAGTTTTTGGAAGTATAATATTTTTTCATGAATTCGGACATTTTATTACCGCTAAACTATCAGGTGTCCTTGTACATGAATTTTCACTTGGGATGGGACCCAAAATCCTAAAACATAAAGGAAAAGAGACAACATATTCAATTGGAATATTTCCAATTGGAGGTTATGTGAAAATGGAAGGCGAGGATGAAGAATCCGAGCATAAAAATAGTTTCAGTTCTAAATCTCCAGTCAAGAGGTTCATGATTATATTTGCAGGACCTTTGATGAATTTTGTTTTGGCATTGCTTATTTTCTTTTTACTATTCATATTCATAGGTTCTCCAACCACAACCGTCAAAGAAATATTGCCGGGGCTCCCTGCAGAAACAAGCGATTTGAAAGAGGGAGACCGAATAATAAAGATAAACGATGAATATATCGAAAAATGGGCAGACATAGTGGAAAGCGTTTCAAATTCAACTGGAGAATTGAGGTTGATTGTTGAAAGAAATGATGAGGAACTTCTGGTTACGATAAATCCGGCAATTCAAGAAGAAAGAAATGTAATAGGAATAGCTCCATCCATAGAAAGAAGTTTCATATATTCAATAGGAATGGCCTTTGACAGATTGTGGTTCGTGTCTACAAACATATTTACATTCCTTGGGGATTTGATAAATGGAAAACAGCTTGAGGGAGAAGTTGTGGGACCGATAGGAATAATATCAATGGTAAATGAAGCCTCAAAATACAGCTTTCTTTCAGTTCTTTCACTTGCTGCGGTTATTTCAATAAATTTAGGAATAGTGAATCTTTTGCCTTTGCCGGCTCTCGATGGAGGAAGGCTGGTGTTTATATTGATTGAAATATTGAAGGGAAGCCCAATCGACCCAAAGAAAGAGGGTTTTGTACACTTTGCGGGTTTTGTGATACTTATGATATTCATGGCATATATGGTAATAAAGGATTTAGGACGCCTGCAACTCTTTTAAAAGGAGACAATTATGATCGAAAGACGAAAGACAAAAATGATATTTTGTGGAGGAATACCCATTGGCGGGGACAGTCCGATAAGTATACAGTCAATGACAAATACAAAGACATGGGATGTGGAAAATACGATTTCACAAATTAACCGGCTAAAGAAGGCCGGGTGTGAGATAATAAGATTGGCAATACCCGACATGAATTCTGCAGAAGCAATAGGCAAAATCAAAAAAAGAATTGATATGCCCATAATTGCGGATATTCACTTTGACCACAAGTTGGCTTTGGCTGCAGTTGAAAATGGAGCTGATAAAATAAGAATCAATCCAGGCAACATTGTAAGAAAAGAAAATCTGGAAAGAATAGCTTTTTCATGCATGAAAAGAAGCGTGCCAATACGCATTGGTGTAAATTCGGGATCTTTGAGCGGAAGAATACGAAAGAAATACAAACATGCTTCAGTTGATGCGATAACGGAAAGCGCGTTGGAGTACATAAATCTTTTTGAAAGCTTCGGGTTTGGAGACATCGTTGTTTCAGTAAAATCATCAGACGTATTGACAACTGTGGAATCTTACAGAAGACTTTCTCAGGAGACAGATTATCCATTGCACATAGGAGTCACAGAAGCTGGAACATTCTTCAATGGAAGCGTAAAATCATCAATCGGTATAGGCAGCCTTCTCATCGATGGAATAGGTGATACGCTGCGGGTCTCTATAACTGGAGATCCTGTCAATGAGATTAGAATCGCAAGAGAAATACTCGGAACATTGGATATACGCAACTGCGGATACAAAATAATATCATGTCCTACATGCGGAAGAACAACAATAGATTTAGAAAAATTGGTCAATTCAGTTGAAAAGAGAATTTTCGAAGAAAATCTGCAAGACAGATCGATTACTATTGCCGTTATGGGATGTGAAGTAAACGGGCCGGGAGAGGCAAAGGAAGCTGATATAGGAATTGCGGCTTCAAAAGGAAAAGTGTTTTTATTTAGAAAAGGAAAAATAATCGGTAATGCGAGCCCCGAAAATATTCTGGACTTGTTGATTACAGAGATAAAGAAAATGTGAGGGAGCATTAAAGCATGGAAAAATCTTTTGCAATGGATTCACTCGACATAGAAAAAATAAGTTATTCAAGAAATAAAAAGAAACTTCATATTCATTTAAACGAACCTTTGGGAACAGAAAAAGCTGAAGTTGTCAAAACCCACCTTAAAAAAAAGTTGGGTTTTTTGAATGAAATAGAACTGATTTTCGTAAAAGATCAAAAGAAACCGTTTCACTCTTTTAGGGAATTCATAGAAGACTACAAAAGCAGGTTTCCTTATTTGAATGGAATAATTGCAAAAATTGAATTCAAGGATGAGTTGAAAAAAAACAATGAAATGATTGTTCATTTAATAATAGACAACGAAATCAACAGGAACAGGATAAAACAAATTATATTGAAAAGCTGCGATGGCGAAGTGCCTGTTTTGAGTTTCAAAAGCATTGAAGATAAAAGAATTTTTTTAACAGATAAAGACAAAGAAATCGAAATCAAGGAAGCCTTGAGTGATTTTTCATTAGGAAAACGAAACAGAACGAATGATATTAGTAAAAAATATAAATTGAAAGGAAAAGTCACTTCAATTAGTGATGCGCTGCTAAATGAGGAGAGTACGGTTTTAGTTGAGGGTTTTGCTGTACACAAAGAAAGGAAAGCGCTAAAAAGCGGTAAAATTCTTGAAATCATTCATTTAACCGATTATATTAACACATTGGCAGTTAAACAATTCTTTGAATCGAATGAAAAGGGGTTCAAAGGAATTGAAAATGGGGATCGATTACGAATAAAGGGATATATGAGGTATGACAAATTCGAAAGGGAAAACATTTTATTCGCAAATTCTTTCGAGAGAATGCATGAAACGGAAAAAAGGGAGGATAACGAACAACAAAAAAGAATAGAATTGCATTGCCATACAAATATGAGCAGCATGGATGGTGTCTCCTCGACTGAATCATTGTTTAGAAGAGCATCTGAAATGGGACATGAAGCCTTGGCTATAACAGACCATGGAGTTGTACAAGCCTTTCCCGAAGCTTATAAATGCAGCTGCAGATACAATATTAAGGCAATATACGGAATGGAAGGATATCTTGTTGATGATGACATAAAAATAATTATCGCAAACCATAATAAAAAGAGAACAATAGAAAAGAATGGTGAATTTATTGTTTTTGATATTGAAACAACAGGACTTTCGTTTAAAAATGACCGAATAACCGAAATTGGAGCTGTAAAAGTAAAAAATGGAAAGATTGTGGATTCAATAAACTGGCTGATAAATCCTCAAATGGAAATCCCGCAGAATATACAGGAACTGACGGGCATAACAAATGAAATGGTAAAAAATGCTCCTGTATTGGATTCGATAATCCAAGAAATCAAATCATATTTCGGAGAACATCCGATAGTCGCACACAATGCTTCTTTCGATTATACTTTCATGAGAAACGCTTTTGAAAATATCGATGAAACGATCGAAAATACCGTTATAGACACTGTCGAAATGGCTAAGATCATCTTTCCTGAATTTAAAAGATATAACCTTAAATCATTATGCAAGAGATTGAAAATCAGTCTTGAAAACCATCATCGTGCTTCTGATGACGCAAGAGCTACAGCTGAAATACTCATCAGCATGCTTAAAAAATATGAAAGCGATGATTTGAGAACGATAAACGAGGAAGCTAAAAGCAAAATAGATTTCAAAAAAGCAAAGACATATCATGTGACTTTGTATGCAAAAAATAATGAAGGCTTGCGAAACTTATACGAACTTGTGTCAATGTCCCACATCGATTATTTCTATAAAAAACCGAGGATTGTAAAAAGTGAGCTTTCAAAAAAAAGAAAAGGGCTTCTTATTGGAACAGCTTGTGAAGCCGGAGAACTGTACCAGGCGATTTTGGAACAGAAAAAAGATGAAGAATTAAAAAAAATCATATCCTTTTACGATTTTACCGAGATACAGCCGCTTGAAAACAATCGTTTCCTGATTGAAAAAAGAATTGTTTCGGGTTTTGAGGATTTGATCTCGATAAACAATAAAATAGTTGAGCTTAGCGAAACAAACAGTAAAATGGTGGTTGCTACGGGAGATGTGCATTTTGTCGAACCTGAAAATGCAATAAACCGTGAAATACTGATGAGCGGTCAGGGCTTTGCGGACTCGGCAAATCAACCACCATTATATTTAAAGACAACAGATGAAATGCTTGAAGAATTTAAATATCTGGGGCAAGAAAAGGCCAGAGAAGTTGTAATAGAAAATCCGGCCAACATAAACAAAATGATTGAAGAGGTCTTGCCTATTCCATTGGAAACATTTCCGCCTGAAATTCCGGGGTCGGAAGAGGAGTTGAGGAATTTATGCTACGTGAAAGCCGAAAGGCTTTACGGCAATCCACTTCCTGAAATACTTGAGACAAGGCTTGAGAGGGAGCTTCAATCAATAATTGGAAATGGATATGCTGTGATGTATATAATAGCGCAAAAATTAGTCGCAAAATCACTTGAAGACGGATATCTTGTAGGTTCGAGGGGTTCTGTAGGCTCCTCGCTTGCTGCAACCATGAGCGACATTACCGAGGTCAATCCTTTGCCTCCCCATTACTTGTGCGGGAAATGCAAGTACAGCGAATTTCTAACTGACGGTGTTTATGGAAGTGGAATTGACCTTCCACTGAAAAAATGCCCTGTTTGCGGATCGATATTGAAGAAGGATGGACAGGATATACCATTTGAAGTTTTTTTGGGTTTTGAAGGCGACAAGGAACCTGACATCGATTTGAATTTCGCAGGAGAGTATCAATCGGTGGCACATAAATACACAGAAGAACTTTTTGGCAAGGGAAAAGTTTTCAAGGCTGGAACAATCGGTACAATAGCAACAAAGACAGCATATGGATTTGTGAAAAAATTCATGGAGGAAAATGAAAGACAAGTATCAAAATATGAAATCAACAGGCTTATAGAAGGTTGTACCGGAGTGAAAAGAACTACAGGACAACATCCTGGTGGAATAATGGTTGTTCCGCAAAACAATGACATACATGAATTTACGCCGGTACAAAAGCCGGCCAATGATGGAAATACAGATGTGACAACAACCCATTTCGATTATCATGCAATAAGCGGAAGATTGTTGAAACTTGACATATTGGGTCACGATGCGCCATCGACATTGAAGTTTCTGCAAGAGTTGACAGATATAGATCCCGTTGCAATACCCCTTGACGACAAGGAAACAATGAGTCTCTTCACCGGGGCCGATGCGCTGAATTTATTGGACAATAATGAATACTTCGATATTGGTTCAATAGGAATTCCGGAGTTTGGAACAAAATTTGTGAGACAAATGCTTGCAGATACAAAACCCACGACATTTTCAGAACTGGTCAGAATTAGCGGTTTGTCTCATGGAACCGATGTATGGGTAAACAATGCTCAAGAACTTGTCAAATCAGGTGTTGCTGAACTCAAAGATGTAATATCAACGCGTGACGATATTATGAATTACCTGATACAAAAGGGCTTGCCGAACAAAAACGCTTTTAAAATCATGGAAAATATCAGAAAGGGCAAGGGGCTTCGAGAGGAAGACATTGATCTAATGAAAAATTTCAATGTGCCGAAATGGTATATCGACTCATGCAATAAAATCAAATACATGTTTCCAAAAGCTCACGCCGCGGCATATGTGATGATGTCATACAGGATTGCGTATTTCAAAGTACACTACCCTTTGGCTTTTTATGCAAGCTATTTCACTAATAAGGTTGTGGATTTTGACTCCGAAACTATCGGCGAAGGGGTTGTGCAAATAAGAAGAAAAATCAAGGAATTGTGCGGGAATTCAAACAAACTGAAGCAAAAGGAAAAAGACCAGCTTACGGTGTTGGAAGTTGCATATGAAATGTGCAGCCGTGGATATTCATTTGAAAAGATAGACATTTATAAATCCGATCCCAAGAAATTTGTAATTGAGGATGATAAATTATTATGTCCATTGTTAAGTCTACAAGGCCTTGGCGAAACAGCAGCCTTAAGCTTGGCGAAAGAAAGGGAGAAAACCCCATTCCTTTCCATGGAGGACATGTTGTCAAGAACAAAATTGTCAAAGAAAAGCATTGTTAAATTGATGGAAAAATGTTGTATGGAATCTCTTCCCGAGACAAATCAATTGGAAATGTTTAGTTTGCAATAACTCGGGGAATATGCTAAAATATGAACGAATAGTATGTGTGCTTTAAAGAGTGGGTTGCCCACTCTTTATTCTGTTTATAAGGGAGGGAATAAAATGGCAAGGAAAAAAGTAAGTGAGCTGACAAGGGAAATTTTGTTGCCTTTTATTGAAAAGAATGATTACGAATTGGTTGGAGTTGAATTCCTAAAAGAAGGAAAAGAGAGGTATTTACGTGTTTATATCGACAAACCTTCGGGAATCAGCATGACTGATTGTCAAAATGTAAGCGAATATTTGAGCGAGCGTCTTGATAAAATGGATCCTATAGAAGAAAATTATTTTTTGGAAGTGTCTTCTCCGGGAGTTGAAAGAGTTTTGAAAACAGATTTTGAGTTCAACAAGTATTCGGGAGAAACGGTTGAAATTAAGCTTTTTCAACCTATAGGAGGCAAGAAAATCCTAAAGGGTGAATTGCTGGGGATAGAAGATAATCAATTAGATATTAATGTGGAGGGAACTAAAATTTCCATCCCAAGGGATAAAATCGCAAAAGTGAAAAAAATATTCGAATTTTGATGGGAGGGAAAACAGTGAAAAATGATTTGATTGATGCAATTAAGCAAATTGAAAAGGACAAGGGAATAGACCAGCAAATCTTGATTGACGCAATTGAGGCGGCTTTGATTACAGCTTATAAAAAATATTTCGGTTCATCACAAAATGTAAGAGTGGACATAAACAATGAAAATGGCAAAGTCCTGGTATATTCACAAATCTCAGTAGTTGAAGAAGTAGAAGACGAGACTTGTGAAATTCAATTGGAGGAAGCAAGAAAAATAAACGATTCATTTGAGATAGGCGATGTTGTGGAAAAGGAAGTGACTCCGAAAGATTTTGGGAGAATAGCTGCTCAAACAGCAAAACAAGTGGTTGTGCAGCGAATAAGGGAAGCTGAAAGAAATGTTATATTCAATGAATTTGTAAACAGGGAATCGGAAATTGTAACAGGAGTGATACAACGATTCAGCAGAGGTGTAACATTCATAAACCTGGGTAAAATTGAAGCTCTTTTGCTTCAGAGCGAGCAAATACAAAGAGAAGAATATAATCAGGGTGATAGAATAAAAACATTTATAATTGAAGTCAAGAACACTACAAAAGGGCCTCAAGTACTGGTTTCGAGGACTCATCCGGGATTGGTAAAAAGACTTTTCGAATTGGAAGTACCCGAAATACACGATGGAATTGTAGAAGTAAAGGGTATATCGAGAGAAGCCGGATCAAGAGCCAAAATAGCGGTTTACTCATCTGATGAAAACGTAGATCCAGTTGGAGCGTGTGTTGGGCAAAGGGGAGCAAGAGTTCAAAACATAGTAGAAGAATTGAACGGTGAAAAGATAGATATTATAAAATGGAATGAAGATCCAAGGGAATTCATTGCGAATTCATTGAGTCCTTCAAAAGTTACAAAAGTAACAGTTGACGAGTCTGCAAGGTCAGCGACTGTTGTTGTGCCTGATTACCAGCTTTCATTGGCAATAGGAAAAGAAGGACAAAATGCCAGACTGGCAGCCAAGCTTACGGGTTGGAAAATTGACATAAAAAGTGAATCTCAATACAATGAATCCGGCAAAGACACAGATGACGAAAAAATAATCAACGAAACGGAAGAGGTTTTGAATGATTCATTAGAAATTGAAAATGATGACTTGGTTTTAGAAGAAGACAATTAGAACGAGTTAAAATTGAAAATAATAAATTATTCGAAACTGTTAATCATAATAAAGATGAATCACAAGGAGGTGCGCTCCCATGAAGAAAAAAAAGTTGCCATTAAGAAAATGCATTGGATGCGGCCAACAATTCTCAAAAAAGGAACTTATAAGAATTGTTAAAGACAAGGAAAACAAAATACAAGTGGATTTTTCAGGAAAAGCGCATGGACGGGGAGCATATGTTTGTCCAAAAGAAGAATGCATCGAAAAACTTAGAAAAAGCAAGGCGCTAAACAGAGCATTCTCAATGGAAGTTAAAAATGAAATTTATGATATAATTATTGATGAGATAAGAAAAAATGTTGAAAAGTAGATATAGAGACGAGTACAGTAAAAAAATTGTCTCATACATCCGCTTGGCAATGAAATCGGGAACTCTTATTGCCGGTTTCGATGCTTGTGTAAGCGAAAGCAGGAAAGGGAATTTGAAACTGGTTATTGCATGCGAGGATTTGTCTGACGGGTCCAAGCGCAATCTGAAAAATAAATGCAATGAAAAAACCAATGTAATTGTTTTTGGACAAAGTTCTGATTTGAATAAAGAAACAGGACTATCAAATAAAAAGATATTGGGTATCGGCAACGATAATCTTGCCGATGCAATCATGAAGAATCATGAATTGTACATGAAGGGTTAAATGGAGGTGTTGATTTGTCAAAAATAAGAATATACAAACTTGCAAAAGAATTGGGAATCAGCAATAAGGAATTGCTGGAAGAACTTACCGGTTTGGGAATCGAAGCAACAAATCATATGAGCTCATTGAGCGATGAAGAGGCTACAATGGTAATTGAGTTGCTTTCACCCGAATCAGATGAAGATTCTGAAACAGAAATAGTGGAAAATGCTTTTACGGAAATGAAGACAGTGAATGTGTCGGACAAAATCATTTTAAGTGATTTGGCGGAAATATTGGATGAAAATCCTAATAATTTGATATTGAAATTAATGAATATGGGTATAATGTCTTCCCTTAATCAAGAGGTTCCTTTTGAAACTGCCGCATCAATAGCTAAAGAAGATTATGGGGTGCTTCTTGCGGTTGAGGAAAAAGACCATGATGAGGAGTTTTTCATTGACCAAGGGGATGACAATCCGGACGATTATGAAAAACGTCCTCCTGTTGTAACAGTAATGGGCCATGTAGACCATGGTAAAACATCGCTTTTGGATGCAATAAGAAAAACAAAGGTTACCGACGGAGAAGCAGGTGGTATAACTCAGCATATTGGAGCATCGGAAATATATTTAAACAATCAGAAAATAGTATTCCTTGATACCCCTGGTCACGAGGCATTTACGTCACTTAGGGCAAGAGGAGCCAAGATTACCGATATCGCGGTGCTTGTTGTTGCTGCTGATGATGGCGTAATGCCGCAAACGATGGAAGCAATAAATCATGCCAAAGCTGCGGATGTACCCATAATTGTTGCGATAAACAAAATAGACAAGGAAAATGCAAATCCCGACAGAGTTAAAAAAGAGCTTGCTGACAACAACTTGCTCATAGAGGAATGGGGCGGCAGCACTATTTGTGTTGAAGTTTCAGCCATAAAGGGGATAGGTATTGAAGATTTGCTTGAAATGATTGTTTTGGTTTCAGAGATGCAGGAACTCAAAGCCAACCCCAAAAGAGCCGCTTCTGGAGTTATAATTGAGTCAAGACTTGATAAAGGCAGGGGTCCTGTAGCAACTGTTCTAATACAAAATGGAACGCTCAAGGTTTCAGATTCTCTTGTGGCGGGGGCATGCCATGGAAAAATCCGAGCGATGATAAATGACAAAGGCAAGCGAGTAAAAAAAGCAAAACCTGCAATGGCTGTGGAAATTGTCGGACTTTCAGATGTGCCGACAGCTGGAGAAAAATTCTATGTGGTTGAAGATGACAAGAAAGCCAGATACATTGCCGATCAAAGAAGAATAATGTTAAGAGAAGCAAACTTAAGAAGTGTTCAAAATGTGACATTGGAAAATCTGTTCGAAAAGATACAAGAGGGAAATGTAAAAGAATTGAATATAATCGTAAAAGCGGATGCTCAAGGTTCAGTTGAAGCCATAAAGCAGTCTCTTGGAAAAATACATTCAGATGAAGTTAATGTAAACTTGATACATGGAGCAGTCGGAACAATAAACGAATCAGACATATTATTGGCATCAGCTTCAAGCGCAATAATCATTGGCTTTAATGTAAGGCCCGCTCCTTCAGTGGCTGCGATAGCAAAAAATGAAGGTATAGAAATAAAAACCTATAGGATAATTTATGAAGCTTTGGAAGATATTGAATCGGCAATAAAGGGAATGCTCGAGCCCGTCTACAAAGAAGAAGTGATTGGAAACGCTGAAGTCAGAATGACTTTCAAAGTTCCAAATATTGGATTTATCGCAGGTTCGTACGTTGTAAACGGAAAAATTGCCAGAAATGCAAAAGCCAGACTGTTGAGAGACGGAATAATAATACACGAAGGTGAAATCGGTTCCCTTAGAAGATTTAAAGATGATGCAAAAGAAGTACAAACCGGATTTGAATGTGGAATAGGACTTAAGAATTTTAATGACATAAAGGTTGGCGACATAATCGAAGCCTTCCAAATTGTAGAGGTTAAAAGAGATTAGAAGGTGAAAAAATGAAGGTCAAAAGAACGCAGAGAGTATCAGAGGAAATAAAAAAAATTGTAGCAGGATTGTTGCTTAATGGCATCAAAGACCCAAGAATACCAAAACTTACAAGCGTGACTCATGTTGAAACAACCGGCGACTACCGTTTCGCTTTCATATATGTAAGCGCTTACGACAGCACTCTTTCAGATAAGGAAATTGTAGATGCCTTAAACAAGGCAAAAGGTTTCTTTAGAAGGGAAATTGGTAAAGAGCTAAAACTGAGGTATACACCTGAACCTGTTTTCAAGGAAGACAGTTCAATTAAGAACGGAATAAGAATGAGCCATATAATTGATGAATTAGGAAAGGAATAATATGTTTTCCGATATTGTCATGCGCATTAATGAAGCAAAAAGAATATTGATAATTCCCCATATTATGCCAGATGGAGACACCATAGGTTCTTCAATCGCACTGAAATTGGCTCTGCAAAAAATCGGCAAAACCGTTTGCGTTCACAATATTGATCCGTTGCCAGATGATATATCGTTCATTGGAACGGAGTATATTGCAGATGCGACGGATTTTGTTGCGTCTGCAGACCTTGTCATTGCATTGGATTCAAGTGATAAAAATCGGCTTTCAGTACCTTTTGAAGACATTTGCGAATTTGACATTATAAATATTGATCACCACAGAACAAATGAAAACTACGGATTATTGAATTTGGTGTTGCCTGACGCTTCTGCGACAGGGGAAATCATATATAATTTGATTGTTGAAATGGGAATTGAAATGGATGCAGAAATCGCTGAAAATCTTTATATCGCCATATCAACCGATACAGGGAGATTTTTATATAGCAATACGCATCCTGAAACCATGAAAATTGCGGCAAAACTTCTTGAAACAGGAATAGATATAGACAATTTGAATATTCAGCTTTATCAAAACCAACCTTATGACAAGGTGATGTTTGAGTCTGAGGCCATGCTTTCAATGAAACTATATTATAAAAGAAAACTTTCTGTGGTTTGTCTTGAAAAATCACTTTTTGAAAAGTACGGACTAAACCATACAGCCTCAGACGGAATTGTCGAAAGGGCGAGAAACATTCGTGGGGTGGACATCTCATTTCTGTTAAAAGAAGTTGACGACAGTGTAAAAGTCAGCATGAGATCAAAAGGCGATTTTGATGTTTCTAAAATAGCCGGGATTTTTGGAGGAGGCGGACACAAGAATGCTGCAGGTTTTATCACAATACATCCGTTGAGTGAAATCAGCAAAAGGCTGATCGAAGAGGCTGGAAAACAATATGGGTTCTAAACATGAATTTAACGGAATTATAAACGTAATAAAACCACCCCATATGACATCCCATGATGTTGTAAATCATATAAGGCGAAAACATAATATTGCAAAAGTCGGCCATACAGGTACTTTGGATCCTATGGCATGCGGTTTGATGACCATATGCCTGGGCAAAGCAACCAAAATATCTGAATATTTGCTTTCTGAAGATAAAATATACAGGGCTGAAGTAACCTTTGGAATAAAAACCGATACCCAGGATATTTGGGGAAACATAGTCGAAAAATCAGAAAAATTGCCCGATGAGCAGGAATTGATGAAAGTCATGAAATCATTCACTGGAAAAATTCTGCAAAAACCGCCAATGTATTCGGCCGTCAGACACAAGGGTAAAAAGCTTTACGAATTGGCAAGAGAAGGAAAAACAGTTGAGAGAAAATCACGTGAGGTTGAGATAAAGTCGTTGAAATTGATAAATTTCAACGGATTCAATGCAACTTTTGACGTTCATTGCACAAAAGGAACATACATAAGGACCCTTTGTGAAGACATAGGCGAAAGTTTGGGGTGCGGTGGCACAATGTCCTTTTTATTGAGAATTAAATCAGGGCCTTTTTCATTAACGGATGCTGTGCCATATGACTGCGAAAATATAAATGATAAAATTATTGGAATTGAAAAGGCTTTGTATTATTTTGAAGAAATGCATTTGGATAAATCTTTTTATATGCGTCTTTTCAACGGCAACACAATAAAAATACCTCTTGAGTATGAAGAGGGCGATTCGTATAAAATATATTCAGGGAATGAATTCCTGGGTATTGGGAAGGTTTTTTCTGCTGACAGAAAAAATAATTTTGAATTTGTTAAAATTGATAAATTGCTTGTATGAATCAGGAGAATACGATGAAAACATTCACGAAAATTAATGAAATCAGCAATATGGCGGGAAATACAGCTGTTGCGATGGGAACATTCGACGGTTTTCATATAGGGCACGACAAACTTGTTATGACTCTGCTGGAAATTTCAAAAACCAATAGTTTGAAAAGTGTTTTATATACTTTTTCAAATCACCCGAGGGATCTTTTGGCAGATGTCAAAAATCAAACTAAATTGATAATAAGCCCCGAACAAAAAATGCATATTCTAATGAAGTACAATCCGGATTATCTTTTGTTTCTTGAATTTGACGACTATCAAAAAAATATAGAGGCCGAAGAATTTATTGAAGAAATATTGATTGAAAAACTTGGCATGAAACACATAATTGTAGGATATGATTGGAAATTCGGAAAAAAAGCAGAAGGGGACGTAAAGCTTCTGAAAACATATGAATCAAAAGGTTTTTTCAAGGTTGAAGTTATAGAGCCGATTAGAATAGACGGACAGATTGTAAGCAGCACCCTAATAAGAAAATATCTTGATGAAGGCCGCATTGAAAAAGCAAATGAATTTTTGGGACGAGCGTACGAACTTTATGGCCATGTTGTCCATGGAAAAAGCAATGGGAAAAAAATAGGATTTCCGACAGCCAACCTTTCAAAAGAAACAAATTATTGTACCTTAAAAGAAGGCGTTTATGTTACTCTGACTAATGTTTGCGGAAAAGATTATAAAAGTGTTACAAAGGTTGGAAGAAATGTTTCTTTTAACGACGATGAATGTTCTGTGGAAACACACATATTGGATTTCAAAGACGATATATATGGGAAAACAATCTCTGTAAAATTTCTTTCAAGGGTACGCGACCAAATAAAATTCAATTCATTGATTCATCTTTCTGAAAGAATAAAAAAGGACATAGACTTTGCTATGAATTACTTTGAAAACATTTACTTTAAAGAACAATTGTGATAGTATGAATTCGCACGACTGAAACTCTTGCTTTGTTGGGCGAATCACCGACGCCATACAAGGCTGGAGCGGATAAAAAAAATGGAGGTGAAAACAATATGTCAATGTCAAAAGAAACGAAGCTCGGCATCATCAATGAGTACAAGACTCACGAGAACGATACCGGTTCCGCCGAAGTGCAAGTAGCTATACTCACTCATGAAATCAACAGCTTGAATGAGCATTTAAAGGAACACAAAAAAGATTTCCATTCTCGAAGAGGATTGCTTAAAATGGTCGGTAGAAGAAGAAACATGTTGAACTATTTGAAAAGCAAGGATATCGAAAGGTATAGAACACTCATTAAAAAACTTGGCTTGAGAAAATAATTATGAGCGGGATTGCCCCGCTCTATTATTTTATATGATCAAATAAAGGAAAATTGACTTTTAAATAGAATTTTAATATAACAATGAAAAGAAAAGATTTATAAGGAGGAAAACATGATAAAAAGCTTCAAGACTGAAATTGCCGGCAGAACGCTGGAAGTCGAAGTGGGCAGAGTAGCCGAGCAGGCAAATGGAGCAGCTTGGTTGAAATATGGCGACACCGTATTGCTTGTTAC
>DATFJE010000219.1:0-2237 GCA_035269385.1 Clostridia bacterium | reverse complement strand
GGATGGATTAATAAACAGGCAAGCCCCTGAAAGAAGCTCCCGCATTCTTACATCGTTGACGTAACCCTCGTAAACCACTCTCCCCGAAGCAATCTCCGAATCAAGAAGCGTCATAACATTTGAATTGCCCGGCCAAATTTTTCCCGCTATAACAAGTTTTCCGGGCCAACCATTATCCGATAATTTTTTAAAAGCTTCAATTAACACTCCTGGATTCTTGTGTACATGCATTAAATTATTTGCAAATATATAGTCTGCTCCAAAATCAGCAGCAGTATGTGATGGTTTTCCAAACTCTATAGGATTATAAATTATTGTGACTTTGCCGGCGTCTTTTTTAAAATGCTTCAATATTTCATTTTTAACGTATTCCGAAATCGCAACTATTGCATCCCTATTCGAAAAATCAAACTTGTAAAGAATATCGAGTATTTTGTACTTGTATCCCGTATTTTCATCCGGCCTTGATTTGTATTGCACATCATGAGGAATTACAACCGTTGGACAATTGAATCTGCTAAAGCCTGTCGCTGGAAATGGGAATAGCAATATGTCCACTTTCTCACGGCAAACAAAACTCGGCAACTTGAATGTCCTGAACAAAAACCCCTTTAATAGTTTCCAAATAAAAACCTTGTCATTCATGCCCGTGTACACTAATCTTGCGTTGGGGCAAACTTCAACAATTTTTTCGGAAGCGCTTTCATTACAAAAGACAACAAGGTCCATACCTTCCTCATCAAAGCCTTTCAGTAAATTCATTATGACTTTTTCCTTGCCGCCACCAAATACAGCCACTACACTTGACGCATCAATACCTATTTTCATGCTTCACCGTCCCTTTTGCATTGCAATTTCAACCAGCATATCCCTGGTTTCTCTTGCAGCTTTTTCCCATGTGAATAAAGTTATTCTCTTCTTTCCATTAGAGACACACCTTTTTCTCAATTCATTATCACGATCAAGCATAATTATTGCCTCGGCAATTTCCTTTTGATTATTCGGATTTATCAAAATTGCCGCATTTCCCACAATTTCCGGTATAGAAGATACATCTGAAGCTATTACGGGAATTCCTTCGGCCATGGCCTCGAGCGGCGGAATACCAAAGCCTTCATAGAAAGAACAATATAAGAGCATTGACGCATTCTTGTAGCACCAGGAAATCTCCTTATTTTGCAGATATCCAGCAATAATCACGCGGTCAGAAATTCCTTTATTGTTTATGTATTCCGAAATATCGGACCCCTTATATGTCAGCCCCCCGACAAATACAAGTTTAAGATCCGTACTTCCCATGACTGATTCAAAAGCCTTAATAATCCCTATAGGATTCTTTCTAGGCATTATGTTTCCCACAACTAACGCATAGCGGTCTATGTCTTTCATAACATCAGGTCTCTCGGGTCTATTTATTTGAGCTATCCCTCGCCCTTCGTATATAACCCTGACCCCTTTTTCCCTTCCAATAAACCTCTCGATGTCCCCTGCAGTATGTCCGGAAACGGCTATCACTCCATCAGCACGCCTTATGCTGGAATCAATTAATACATTCATAATCATTCTTGTCTTAATGGACATGTCTCCCGGCCATGTCTTATGAATAAGATCGTGAATCGTAACCACCTGCGGCATACTCGAAAAAAAAGGCATATAAAAACCGGGGGTAAACATCAGGTCAAGGTTCTCTGCGGCTGCAAGTCTTGGTATTGTAATCTGTTCTGCAAAAAGCCTGCTCAAATCCATTTTATCTTTGTATTTGACATCAACAAATCTAATGTTCCCAGTAAGCATATCTTCAATTTCTTCTCTCCAACCAGTGAAAATCACATATTCGTCATCCGGATGCTTCGCAAGTTCGTTCACAATATTAATCGAGTATACTCCAATGCCTGAATGCTTTTTTCTGGCACACAACATGTTTACTCCGATTCTCATAGACACCTCCCTATTCCAATATTCAATCAGGATCACCTTCCATAATCGTCATCAAGCCTTACGATATCATCCTCTTCAAGGTAATCCCCCATCTGAACTTCCACTATTTCAAGCTTTTCGGCTCCGGAGTTCTCAAGCCTATGCCTCTCCCCGGCCCTGACGAAAACGCTTTCGCCTGTCTCAACAATTTTCACTTTTTCGTCTATGGTAGCTTTTGCCGTTCCGGATACGACGACCCAATGCTCGCTCCGGTACTTGTGGACCTGAAGACTTAGCTTCTTCCCCGGCAGGATTGTTAT
>DATFJE010000218.1:0-3602 GCA_035269385.1 Clostridia bacterium | reverse complement strand
AAGATATTCTACAGAAACGGTTTAAAGGTAACCTTGGCTGCTCCAACGGGAAGGGCGGCAAAGCGCATGAGCCAGGCGGCAGGCATGGAGGCGAAGACTATCCACCGCCTCCTTGAATACGCGCCATCCATGGACGAGCACGTTATGATGTTCGGAAGAAACGAGGGCAATCCTCTGCAGTCTGATGTGGTAATCATAGACGAGGTGTCGATGGTGGATGTTTTGCTCATGTACCATCTTCTCAAAGCCATAAAACCGGGCACAAGGCTCATACTTGTGGGGGACGCCGACCAGCTTCCGCCGGTAGGGCCCGGGAATGTCCTGCACGATGTAATTGAAAGCGGAATGATACCGGTGGTTCGCCTCGATGAAATTTTCAGGCAGGCGAGTGAAAGCATGATTGTTTTAAATGCCCATAAAATAAATAACGGCGAGTATCCCGTCATGAACTTGAAGGATAAAGACTTTTTCCATATAGGAAAGAATACGCCGGATGAAATTTTAAAGGCCATCGAGAAGCTGGTGAGCGACCGCCTTCCCAATTTCAACGGATACGACCCTATGAAGGACATTCAGGTTTTGACACCGATGAAAGGCGGAATAGTCGGGACAAAAAATTTGAACGTTTCTCTCCAGAAAATCTTGAATTCTCCAACCCAATTAAAGAATGAAAGAAACACGGGCGAGAGAATATTCCGCGAAGGCGACAAAATTATGCAAATAAGGAACAACTACAACATAAAGTGGAAATCCGTGGACGGTCTCAGGGAGGGCGAAGGCGTCTTCAACGGCGACATAGGATTCATTTCCAGGATAGACAACGATTCTTCGACGATGGAAGTGATTTTTGACGAGGACAGGGAAATAAGGTATGACTTCGCGGACATGGATGAGCTTCTCCATGCTTACTGCGTAACTATCCACAAGAGCCAGGGCAGCGAGTTTCCTGTGGTGGTGATTCCGCTCAGCTGGGCGCCGCCGATGCTTTTGAACCGCAATCTGATATATACCGGAATAACCAGGGCGAAGGAACTTGTTGTTCTGGTAGGCCAGAAGAAATATCTTTATTGGATGATAAAAAACGAAAAGGGAATGAAAAGGAATTCGGGATTGCTTTGCCGTTTTAAAAAGGTGGCAGAGTTTATGGAAGAAGATGAAGGGGAATGAAAAGAAACTTGATTGACGAAATGGCGAACCTGGTTTTTCCGCGCAATATACATTGCCTGCTTTGTGGACGGCAGATACTTCCGAGCGAGAAGTATTCATTGTGCAGCAAGTGCCGCGAAAAGATGATGTTTTTGTTTGAAAAGAATTGCTGCAATCGCTGCGGAAGGCCGCTTTCATACAAGGGAGAAGAAAGGTTTTGCGTTGAATGCGCGGGGCAAAAACTGCGTTTTGAAAAAGCCGTGAGCTGCCTTTATTACGACGATTTTTCGCGAAAGCTGATTTTCCAATTGAAATACGGAAAAAAGGAATATTTTGCATACCATATGGCGGAGATGATGATGGACAGGCTCGAGAATTCCGGGACAGGCAAATTCGATTACATAGTTCCGGTGCCTCTGCATGCTGAAAGGGAGCGCGAAAGGGGTTTCAACCAGGCTCTGCTTTTGGCCGAGCCGCTCGGAAAAATGAGAGGAGAGCCTGTTTTGAAAAAGTTTCTTGAGAGAAAGAGGCAAACCGTTGACCAGACAAATCTTGGCAAGAAGGAAAGATTTGAAAACCTTAAGGGCTCATTTGCCACACGCGGAGCGGAAATCATCAAAGGGAGAAGAGTTCTTCTCATAGACGATGTTTTTACTACGGGAGCCACTTCGAATGATTGTTCCCGCGCGCTTATGGACTCGGGGGCAGGAGAGGTTTTTGTAGCGACGGTAGCATGCAGATGAATTGTGCTGCTCGCAGACAAGGTTTTTACATAAGCATATCCAAGCTCCGAAAGAAACAACTCCTTTATATCAATCACAATCGAAGGAGTTTGATTTTTTGATTATTATCTCGTTTTAGTAAGATTCATTTGGGTAAAAGTAAATTAACAAATTAATATAGAAAAGCATAGGAAGGGGATGAAGTTTATGAGAATCATCGTAAGCGGCAAAAACATGGATATTACAAATGCATTAAGGGACATGGCTGTAAGCAAACTTGAAAGAATCGATAAATTGTTTGGAAGCGAGGTTGATGCACAAGTAACAATGAGCGTGGAAAGGAATCGCCAAATAGTTGAAATTACAATCCCTTTGAAAAATGGAGTTCTTTTAAGGGCTGAGGAAGCCACAAATGACATGTATACTTCAATTGACAAGTCAATCGACAAACTCCACAAGCAGCTTGAAAAGCAGAAAACAAGAATAGAAAAGCAATACAGAGGACATGAAAGCATAAGGCTCGAGAATATTCCGGATGTTGAAGAAGCCGAGAAAGGAGAGTTCAGGATTGTAAAGACAAAACGGTTCCCGGTCAAACCCATGGATCCGGAAGAAGCGGTTTTGCAGATGGAGCTTTTGGGTCACAGTTTCTTCGTGTTTGGAAATTCAGAGAGCGAAGAGGTTAATGTGGTCTATAAAAGAAAAGATGGAAATTACGGCTTGATTGAGCCGACGATATATTAATTTTTAAGAGCTGAGCGCCTGATTTTTATGAATCAGGCGCTTTTTATGCATAAAAACACAAAATCAATGAAAATATTATTAAAAAATCAAAGGAATATCAAGGATACGTGTAGAATGAATATAATTGGTGCAATAGATATATTTTTTTTCAATAAAGCACCTACGGGGGTGTTATTATGCAGGTGAAGGGAATAGAAACAAAGGAAATTGAGGAAACCATAGGCAGTCTGCCGGATGTTATTTCGTGCAAGGTAATAGCCGAGGAAGAATTGATTACAGAGGTTCATGTGTTGGCCGAAAATTCCAGGAATGCAAAACAGATTTCCAGGGATATACAGTCTGCAATAATATCAAAGTTCGATGTAGATTTGGACTATAAGAAAATTTCGGTTGCACAGATAGATTTTCAGCAAAACTGGGGAAAAAGTTCCCGGCCTGAAATAAAGAGTGTCGGTTTCAGTGTAGGAGGAAACATGGCGGAAGTTATTGTAGAGTTGTTGGACGATGAAGAGATTTATGTAAGTAAGGCTTCCGGTTTCAATACTCCAAGAAATGTTCATCGCCTTCTGGCCGAGGCTACAATAAGTTGCATCAACAATATGAGCAAAACCGAAAGCAAGTTCATTTTGGAGGGAGTACGCAAGGTAAGACTTGTGGAAGAGGACGTTTTTGTGGCTGGAGTAAGCCTTATGGCTTCTTCGCAGGAGATATTCCTGTCGGGTGCTGCGGTTGTACGAAAGGATGATAAACAAAGCGTAGTCAAAGCTGTTCTTGATGCTATTAATCGCAAAGTGATGAAAACCAATTGATTAGATAGTGACGAACCGGCTCAAAATATTATTTTAAAACTCTTTTTACATAAGCGTAGCGAAATAGCCTGTTCAAGTTAGCGGAGCATAACAGAGCATACTTGAAAAGGAGGCTATATTGTGAAAAGATTAATGGTATTATTCATGTCGCTGCTTTCACTCGTGTTGGCAGGCGGAGCTC
>DATFJE010000217.1:0-2037 GCA_035269385.1 Clostridia bacterium | reverse complement strand
GGCATAAACGACTCCTTTGCGAATGTATGTTCTTTTTAATTATAGAACATTAGTTCGTATGAGTCAAATAACAACACTAAAATCTAACAGAGCCTAAAATAAAAGAATCCTCAATTGCATTAACAAGTTAAAATAGTCCTTTTATCAAATCAAATATTACTATGTATAAAAATTCCGATTTATTTGGTTCTCCGTATTTTCGAAAGTCCTTCGGCTAAGTATTTGTTCAGGAATTTCTTCCCACTTAAAACTAAAATGTTATTCCCCATCTGATTGACCAAGAAGATTATCTCTTTTCATTTCACACCATACTTGGACTTTATCCCAAAATGACCGTTTTAGACAAAACAAAAAACCTTGCCTACGGCAAGGTTTTTCAATGTGTTTACTATGGTACCCCATCGGGGACTCGAACCCCGGACACCTCGATTAAGAGTCGAGTGCTCTAGCCAACTGAGCTAATAGGGCATGTTTTCCACAAGTAAATTGTACGCCTGTTGGAACAAAATGTAAAGGGTCCAGTCCAAACAAATGCACCGCCTTATGTTTGTCTTTCTATAATACTATCCTGACATGGGTTCCATCTACGCTGTCCACTCTTACTATTTCAAGTCCCCTATAGCTCTTGAGCTCATGCACTGCCTTTCTTAGAGCCCCGGCGTCCATATTTTCAATCCAGACCCTCGCATCTTCCGCAGCCGAATGCATTGCAATACGAAGAACGGTTTTATTTATGAACAATGTGAAAAACCAAAACGGCAGACGGATGCTGAAACGCCTTCTTCCTTTGTTTCTTATTGTGATTTTCACTTGACCGCACCTATTCTATTACTACTTCTACTATGTCTCCGTTCTTGCTTTTTACATCAACTATCTTGCCGCCTATCTCGTGCTCTATTGCGTGCGCCACCATATCGAGGTCTATGTCGAACCTTTTGTCTCCATCCATGGGTATTCCGGGAATCTTGCCCATCGAGTGCAGAATCGATTTGACGAAATTGATGGGAAGCCTCACATCCACATTGTCGCCTTCCTCGGACCTTACCTTTACCTTGAACATTTTTCCTGAATTGCCTTGAGGCATTTCCTCAGCCGCTTTCTCTTTTTCGCCAAGAGCCGAAATAAGCTCTGCCGCACCTTCTGAATCGATTTTTCCTTCCTCAAGCATTTTGAGAATCGCTTTTACTTCTTCTTTCATTTCATTCTCCTCCTTATTCATCGTAGTTTCCCGTCTTTATTGCCCTCAGGGCCTCTTCCTGGGTGATTTCACCCGCATCGAGGCGCTTCAAAACTTCTTTTTTTGAAACCCTATCTTTCTGCTCATCGGCCTTTAGCCCAAGCGCACCTATCACATCGTCAAGCTTTGCCCTGACTGTCGGATAGGAAATGCCAAGAGCCCTTTCGACATCCTTTATGCTTCCCCTGCAGGCTATGAACACTTCCAGAAACCCCAGCTGCTCCTTGGATAACCTGGAAAAGCCCGACAATTCGAATTCGTTCTCTATGACGGTTCCGCAGCCGCTGCACTTGAGTTTTACTGCGTGAAGCCTTCTATTGCACACCGGGCAGTTCTCCAGCAATTTATATGCCATTTGAATTCCTCCTTCTGATTTAACCTGTTTATGGTTTCATTATAACCCCAAAATGAATAATGTCAATATATAAATTCATTTATTTAATTAACGCATTAATATTATTAATTTTCATATTGCTTATGTTAATTAATTGTCGCCTCTACGTTCCTTTGACATTGTCAACATAAGTGATTGCCAAATCAAAAAGAACCGTCCCCAGTGATTGTTGCAGTACAAAAATACGCAAAAAAAGAAAACCCGCTAACGCACTATTACCAGTGTGTTGCGGGTAGTTTTTTTGTTGTTTTGCTGCAAAAGATAAGTTATTTCAATTTACAACACAGATGTATTATACTTTAGCGGACTAAATTTGTAAAGCATTAATGTGAAAATGAAAAAAAGAAAGACCTTTCGGTCTTCCTCAGTCTTTTGCCGTCATCTTGTTTATGGCTACATAGTCAAT
>DATFJE010000216.1:0-10057 GCA_035269385.1 Clostridia bacterium | reverse complement strand
TTCATCTATGCTCATCTCATTAAAGTAATGCAACACTATCATCTGTCTGTATATGGGTTTCAATCTGGAAACTGCATTGTTTATGTCCATTGCGTCAACGGTTTCATTTTCGAATGATACGTTTCCCGCTCTTTCTATTTCAAAGGCCGTCTCTTTAGGTTTGCTCTTTCTATAGTACATTTTTATGTTGTTCATAAGAATCCTGTATAGATATGTACGAACTTTAGATTCCATTCTGAAACGGCCTGCATTCATGTAAAAATTCAGGAATGTCTCTTGAACCAAATCCTCCGCAACAGACGCGTCACTGGTAATAATGCTTGCAGTCCTCTTTAGATAATCGCCATGTTCATCCATTAATTCATTTATCCATCTTAATTTATCCTGCATTTTTTTTCCTCCTACTGTTTAGATGCAAAATAAACAGTTCGGGTCACATTTTTTTATATCCATAGCTTTTTATGTTCGTTTCAACATTATCATACTCTATCAATGCATTTATTGAAAACACAAAAGACCCGAGCCTTACGACTTGAGTCTCTGTCTATCCAATTACATTCATTTAAAAATAGCAATAGCCATGCCATAATTGTTTTAATCAAAACACCAAAAAGTTCAAGACTTCTACTGCATTTTGAACGTCAATCGAAAGCTCTGTATTTTTCCGACTTTTTAAGCACAAGTTTAGAATAGCTTGTCTGATAAGTCTTGTGTTTGTTGTAATACATTTTCAAATTGTAAGGCCCTCTATTGTACTCTGACAAAATTTTATGATAATTTTCTCCATATACCCTCTTAAGATGATTAAGATATATTATTCCAAGTGCAAAATTGTATTCCGGTTCAAAAATATTTGAAGAATCATAATTTATGTAAAGACGGTATCCGTACCTGTGGGCAAGCCATTTTTCTGTATCAGGTATTATCTGCATGTAGCCGCGGTCCTTTGATGTACCGACTGCAAATTTATTAAAATTGCTTTCCGTTTCTATGAGCCCTAATATGATTGAAGGTTTCATTTCCATCTTGTCGCAATATCCCAGTAAAATCGCCGATTCCTGCAAATTCAATGGTGTTCTGTCCGCCAAGTCCAATATTCTCTCCAAGTCGCTACCAAGATTTATTGTTACGTATTTTTGAACTCCCACCAATTGTTTTACTATTTCGTTCTTATCAAATATTTCTCCATAAAGTTCTTCGTATTCAGAATTTTTTTCATCCAAAATCATTATGTCCTTCGTAAAAAGGTTATATGTACCAACTGTCTCAACAAAAGAATTGTCCCTGTCCAAAATGAATTTCGTTTCTATATACTGCTCATTTATGCTCTTTGCCGCCCCCGCTAAAACGAATATCAAAATACAAAACCCTACTGAAAACGCAAGATATCTCCATTTGAATTTGTTCGCGCATTTAACGAGGAATTTCATTTCGGACCACCCTTTTTCATTGACATATACTTATTATATATCCTAATCGCTTTCATTTATATTAAATGTTGTTTTCACGCAAAACAAAAGACCGCCCTTTTCAAGGCGGCCTTGCTGAAATCTATGAATTCAATGCTTCGTATTTTTTTTCCAGAGAAAGAATCTTGTTTGAGTAGCTGGTGCTGTATGTCCCATGTTTTTTATAGTAATCCCTCAAATTGTATGGGCCTCTATTATATTCAGATAAAATCCTATTGAAATTATCTCCGTAGGCATTGTGAAGAATGCTTATATACAATGCCGAAAGCCCTATATTGTATTCCTCTTCAAATATTCGTTCCGGGTTGTACTCCAATCCTATGGTATCACCGTATTCCTCCGCAAGCCATTTTTCCGTGCCTGGAATTATCTGCATGTACCCTCTGTCCTCATGGGTCCCCACTTCATATTTCTTGAAATCGCTTTCAAGCTCCATCATTGCAAGCAAAAGTGAAATCCTTATTTCGAATTCCTCGGAATACTCGACAATTGACAAAGCGGCTTCTTCTGTCAATGGAGTCTTATCCATTATCTTTGCAGCTTTCTCCATTTTTGCCGGATTCGCATATGCTGAAAGCTTTTTCGCCGTTTGAACCTTTTGCATCGATTCATTATCATAGATGTACTTGAATTCCCCATTAAGTTCAGCAAATGGAATATCCGTTCCGTTATTTTCGTACTCGGTTTCTGTTTCTGCATATGCCGCCAAGGCAAACCCTATTACAAGAACAGGTACAAGCAGCAAATAAAATTTCTTTAGTTCTTTTTTGTTTAAAACTTTCATGATTACTCCCCTTAAAAAATTTTAAGGCATATGCAAATGCATACGCCTTTGAATGACAACTATTGAATTATAACAAAACAATATAAAAAATCAAGCCATTTCTCTAAAAAATATGTCATACGCTCTGTACGCCATATATAAATCAACCTTGCTTATCAATTCAAACGGGGAATGCATGCTTAAGACCGGCAATCCTATATCCACAACTTCAGCACCTTTATTTGCCAATATATATGCTATTGTACCGCCGCCTCCCTGATCGACCTTTCCGACTTCCCCTGTCTGCCATACAATATTTTCTTTTTTCATTAGCATTCTTACTTTCGAGATATATTCGGCATTGGCGTCATTTGATCCCGATTTTCCTCTTGAACCTCCATATTTTGAAATGGAAACCCCTCTTCCGAGATATGCCGAATTCAATTTGTCCGAGACCTCCGGATAATTTGGGTCAAAACCATTGACTACATCTGCTGAAAAAACATTGGTATTGGACAACAAACGTCTTAACATCAGTTCGTCATAACTTCCTTTTGTCCTGAATAATATTTCCGCCATGAAATTTTCAAAAAAACTTGAAAGCATTCCCGTATTCCCAACGCTCCCTATCTCTTCCTTGTCGCTGAAAACTGCAACCGCGCTTCTTTTATAGGGTTTTTTTGAAAAAATGGCCTTCATCGCCGCAAAGGAACACGAACGGTCATCCTGCCCGTATCCTATTACCATAGATCGGTCAAAACCGGAATCGCGCGCTTTTCCGGCTGGAACAACTTCAAGCTCCGCAACTTTAAAATCTTCTTCTTTTATTCCGTACATTTCCCCAATTATTTCAATAATGCGTGACTTGAAAGGATTTTTCTCTTCATCACCTTGCATGTTTCCAATTATGACATTCAGACTTTCTCCGGTCACGGCTTCACTCATTTTCTTTGCATTCTGATCCTTAGACAAATGCGGCAGTAAATCGCTTATTAAAAATACGGGGTCTTCAGGGGCTTCTCCAATGTTTATTGAAACCTTGCTTCCGTCCGACTTAAATACTATTCCATGAATTGCCAATGGTAAGGAAGTCCATTGATATTTTTTAATTCCTCCGTAATAATGTGTTTTTAACAAAACAACGTCGCCGTCTTCATAGATAGGATTTTGCTTTAGGTCAAGCCTTGGCGAATCGATATGTGATCCAATAATATTAACCCCGTCAATCAAATCGCCTTCCCCGAGATCTATCATTATTATCGACTTGCCGCGATTCTTAGCGTAATATTTGCCTTTAGAATCAAAGTTTTCATCTTTCTCCTCATACAAATCCACGAAACCGTTTTTCTTTGCTTCTGTTTCAATATAATCAGATGCTTCTCTTTCTGTTTTCCCTTTTGAAATAAATTCCTTGTATTCATCTATAAAGACACTCATTTCATTCAAATCTTCTTTTTGCAAGCTACTCCATGCGTTTTTGTTTTTTTTGGTATCAATACTCTTCATTTCACACCCTCCACGCCTTTTAATTCAACCCTTTTTTTGTCTCTTTTTCGTCAACTATTTTTATCGAATCGAGTTGTTGTCGAAATTGTTTTCTGAATGATTTCAGATATTCTTCCCTTAACTGCTTTTGTTCTTCTTTTTCCTTTTCTGTCAAAGTTTCATTTTTTTGTTTTCTTGCGAGCTGATTTATTCGATCCAATCTTTCTTTTTCTGTCATTTTTACCTCCGATTTCCTTCTTTTTATTTTGGGGCCTTATCAATGCCTTTTCTCCATATCCTACAAGATCCATTCTGTTTGCCTTTTTCAATGCCTCATAAACCATTGAACTGTATTTTGGATTCCAATACTGCAACAACGCTCTTTGCAGTTCTTTTTCCCTTCCCTTTGGAACGTATACCTTTTCCATCGTTCTTGGGTCCAATCCAGTGCAATACATTACTGTCGACAGTGTTCCGGGCGTGGGATAAAAATCCTGCACCTGTTCCGGGTGTCTTCCTATATCCCTCAAGTATTCAGCCAGCATAATTGCATCCTCAAGCCTGCTTCCCGGATGGCTTGAAATAAAATACGGAACCAAGTACTGTTCTTTTTTGATTGACCTGTTGTACTGAAAATATTCCCTTCTAAAGCTTTTGTAACCGTCAAAAGACGGTTTGTTGAGGTATCCCAACACTTTATTCGAAACATGTTCAGGAGCCACCTTGAGCTGTCCGCTTATGTGATTTTTGCATAATTGCTTGAAGAATACATTCTTCGGATCCAGCATCATGTAATCATATCTGACTCCCGATTTTATAAATACTTTCTTTATTCCCCTCAATTCCCTTAATTTCCTTAGCAGTTCAACATAATCGTTATGGTCGGGAACAAGATTTGGACATGGAGAAGGAGCAAGGCAACTTCTGTTGTCGCAATATCCGTGCTCTTTAGCTTTAGAGCAAGCCTCAGCTCTGAAATTGGCTGTAGGCCCTCCCACATCTTGTATATATCCTTTGAAGTCATCTTGGCTTGCCATCCACTTAGCTTCTTTGATTATTGATTCATGGCTTCTTTGCTGTATATGCTTTCCTTGATGCCTGCTTATTGCGCAAAATGAACAATCTCCAAAGCAGCCTCTTTGCGCTGTTATGCTGAAACGCATTTCATTGAAGGCCGGTATTCCTCCCGCGCTTTCATAATCGGGATGTGATTCACGAACATAAGGCAAATCGTATACATCATCTAAATATGCTTGCTTAAGCGGAAATTGAGGTGGATTTTGAACCAGAAACCTGTTTCCATGACGCTGTGCC
Source organism: Clostridia bacterium (assembly GCA_035269385.1). Taxonomy (GTDB): domain Bacteria; phylum Bacillota; class Clostridia; order Peptostreptococcales; family BM714; genus BM714. The sequence goes on along the minus strand of DATFJE010000216.1, from coordinate 5,026 downwards.
AAGACCAAATCATTGAAAGGATTGTCCCCCTTAGCCTGAATTTTGTAAGCGCTTGCAAGAGCAGTCGCATCTTTCACCGCTTCATCATATGAGGGTATTTCTACCGTGTTTGCCAAGGCAGCCGCATCGTTTTGTACATATGCTGTTCCTCTGACGTGTCTTATCTGGCTGATTTGGACACCTGCGGAAATGTATTCCGCTATTTCGACAATCGGTTTCTCTCCCATGCCATAAACCAGAATGTCAGCCTTTGAATCAAACAAAATTGAACGTCTTATTTTGTTTTCCCAATAATCATAATGGGCCATTCGCCTAAGACTTGCCTCAATTCCGCCGATTATTACAGGAACATCCCTAAAACAGGATTTGATTAGATTGGTGTAAACTATGACAGCACGGTCAGGCCTCTTTCCAAATTTCCCACCTGGCGTGTATGCATCGTTCCTTCTTTTTCTTTTATTGGAAGTATAATGATTAACCATTGAATCCATGTTGCCGGATGTCACCAAAAATGCATATTTGGGTCTTCCCAACAAACTTACGCTTTCTTTATCTTTCCAGTCCGGCTGAGCTATTATGCCCACTTTATAACCATTCTTTTCGAGAATCCTTGAAAGTATGGCTGTTCCAAAGCTTGGATGATCAACATAGGCGTCTCCTGTGACCATAATGAAATCACACTGATCCCAATTTCTTTTTTCCATGTCTGCCCTATTAACTGGCAGGAAATAATCTCTTTTGCTCATTATTCACCTCCGATTAAATCATTTATTACAAAACTATTACATTTTACGCGTGTTCCTGCTATAATTAAAACATATATCATTTTAGGAGACCATATATGCCAAAATTCAAAAGTATCATATTCAATACTATTCGTTTTGTAAAAACATTTTTCACAGGCTCCGCAAAAGTCATAAAGCCTATTGCAGCTTTTGTTTATAATGTTCTTTCAAAATCCACTGTAATACTATCATATATTATCAAAAAATCTTGGGCTGCATCTTTAATTATCTTTTTCTCTCTTATAGATGCAGTTGTATACTTGAACGAAATCAATGTTATTATCGATCAAATGATTTCTTCGTTTTTTTATTCTTCATTCTTCGTTTTTTACAAATTCATTGAATTCATATGCAAAAAGGTTACAGATTCCATTGTTTGGGTATTCAACCTTTTGCGTAGATGGAAAAGGGAAAAATTCACCTTTGTGATAATTTCTCATGAAAATTCAAAACAGAAGGATTTCAGCCTAAGCAAGCTTTTCGTATATTCAGGCACTTTAGCTGTTTCTTTTTCAGCGCTCTTCCTTGCAATTTCTTCATTCGTCCTTTTTAATATTAACGAAGACCTGACAAATGAAGTTTTTTCAAGCCGCGAAAAGACAAACAATCTTATGGCCGTAAACAAATCCTACGAGGAACAGATTGACAGCCTTAAAAACAATGCCGTGATTGTCTCTGAAAAGTTGGATGAACTTAATGTTCTCGAGTACAAAATCAGGGACATGGTAGGTTTAAAACTTTCAGAAAAAGAATCAACATCAAGCGACTTGGCAAAGCCCTTGTCGCGTTCTGCTGACAGAACAGTCAATATTCCGGAAAACAACAACATTTACGTTCCTGAAGACAGCAATGAGATAATCGATTTGATAGAAGATGAAAAACACACAATCGATAAATTTTCAAAGGATTTGGAAATACGGTTGGATTTCCTTGACGCAAGACCCGATTTGATGCCTGCAACAGGCCGACTTACCTCTCCATTCGGATTCAGAACCCATCCTATAACAGGAAAAAAAGATTATCACAAGGGAATAGACATTGCCAATAATCAAGGTACAAAAATATTCGCATCCGGAAGTGGAGTGGTCACTTATGTTGGCTATAACAGCGGTTACGGAAGAATGGTAATCATCTCACATGGATATGGGTATAAAAGTGTATATGCTCATTTGAAATCCGCATCTGTAAAAACCGGAGATTCTATAAACAAGGGCGACTTGATCGCATTGATGGGAAGCACCGGCATCAGTACAGGTTCACATCTCCACTTCGAAATACACTACAATGGAAAGCAAATAAATCCGCTAAACGTCATCGAAAATTAGTTTTTTATAAAAGCCGCCATTTGGCGGCTTTTATTTTATGAGTTGTTTTTTATCAAATACCCATTATATCCTTGAAGCCGCATACTTTGTTCCTGCTCACCGGAATTCTTTCCTCGCTTCCAGCTACAACAACCTGAAGCGTGCCGTTAAACCAATTATACACCTCTTTTACATGGTTCAAATTCAGGAGGTAGCTTCTATGTGTCCTGAACAAGTTGTAATCTTTAAACTTGTTTTCCAGTTCGGAGAGTGTCAAACTTGTGATGTATTCACCTTTTTCAGTGTTGATAAGTGTGTTCCTTCCGTCTGTTGTAATATAATAAATTATTTCAGGCTCAAGCGGAATGTATTTTCCATTTGCGTATACACTAATTCTTTCAATCTTCTTGTTGTAGCTCTCAAGGAAAGTTTTAAGTCTTTCATCTGCCCCATGCTGTTCTTTGTTTTCTATATTTGCCCTTATTTTATTTAGGGCCTTTGAAAGCCTTTTGCTGTTTATAGGTTTTAAAATATAATCTATGGCATTTACCTCAAAAGCTTTAATTGCATAATCATCATACGCGGTCACAAATACTATCGACGGACATTTTTCCTCTTTTGTGATGATTTCCGCCAATTCTATTCCATCTCCACTTCCAAGGTTTATATCGAGAAAAACTGCATCGGGCTTGAATTCGCAAACAACCTTTTTCGCGCTCTCCATATCGTAAGCTTCTGCAACGATTTCTACTCCGCCAATCTCATTTAACATATATTTAATTTCATTTATTGCAGGCATCTCGTCATCCACTACAATGCATCTTATCATGCGATTCTCCCCCTATTCAGTTCTTTTTCAACCGGTATCCTCAAGCTAATAGTAGTTCCCGAATTTTTTTCAGATTCAATTTCCATGCCATAATCCAGACCATACTTGCATTTCAGTCGCTTGTCCACATTCACAAGCCCTATTGATCCGTCGATATGGTTTTCCTTTATTTCTCGAATTATATTTTTATCTATTCCAATTCCATTATCCATAATGACTATGCTGTAATAATCTTCAACTTTTTCTATTGATATTCTTATCTTTATTCCTTCCTGCATGCCTTTCATACCGTGCTTAATCGAGTTTTCCACCAACGGTTGCAGTATTAAGGGCGGAACATAGAAATTCAAATTATTGTCGACATCGAATATAACGTTTATTTTATCTCCAAAACGAGCCCGCTCAATTGCAAGATACGACTTTATGTGGGCTATCTCTTTTTCCAAAGATATCTCGTCCTGGGATATTTGCATATTTTGCCTTATATAATCACACAAATTGAATATAAGGTTTCTTGCGCTGCCGGGGTTTGTTCTTATGAAAGAAGCAATTGTATTCAATGCATTGAAAAGAAAATGTGGATTTATCTGTGCCTGCAAGGCCTTCAATTCCGCTTTAGCCACAAGTTTTTTTTGATACTCAACCATCCCAAGTTCTATTTGTGTTGAAAACAGTCTTGCGAGGCCCAGAACAAGTTGTACATCATGCTCTGTAATGCCTCTTTTTTCCTTCCTGAAAATCTTGAGGGTTCCGACAACCTTGTCTTTCTCTTTTAGCGGAACTATCACTCCGGAACTTATTTCTGCCTTTGTTTTATGTTCTATTTCCTTTACTTGCTTTGTTATTTTATATTTGCCTGTTCTTATTACTTCCCTGGTAATTTCTGATATGAGCATTTCTCCAGGAATTATATTTTCGCTCCCATTTCCCACATAAGCCAATATCCTGTTCTCGTCCGTGATTGAAACTGCAGCCAGACTTGTCATTTCATATATTATTCGAGCTGCTTCCTTTGAAGTGTCTTTGTTGAATCCCTGTCTTAGATAAGGCAATGTTTTTGTTGCAATATTGAGCGTCAATTGCGCTTGTTCCGCTTTTATTCTTTCCTTTTCCAAAAGTATGTTTTGCGTTATTGCTATGAATAAGGAAATTCCGATCGAGTTTACAAATACCATAGGAAGCCAAATTATTTTAACCAATTCCAATGCGTCCGAAAAAGGCTTTGCAATCAAAAGAATTATCAACATCTGTATAAGTTCAGCAACGGCTCCCATTACAAGCGCTCCCAACCAATCCATGCGTATGTTTCTAAACAATTTGCTGCAGTAGCCTGCCAGCAATCCTTCGGTAATTGTCGAGACGGCGCAAGCAACCGCAGTAAAGCCTCCGATGTCAATCAACCATCTGTGTGAACCTGCTATAAAACCGCTCAAGAAACCTACCAATGGACCTCCAAGCCACCCTGCCACAAAGACCCCTATGATTCTTGAATTTGCAATGGCTCCATTGACCGGTATCCCTGCGTATGTACCGAGTATTCCCAATAACCCAAACAATATGGACATTATTATTTTATCAATCAAAGTTATATTCTTCTTTGTGACAAGACGCTTGAACACTGCTATTTTCGACAATAAAAAAGCCAATGTAATAATAATCCCGACTTTGCTTGTCATATCAGTTAAAAGAATTAAAATAGTCTCGTTCATTATTCTACCCCTCGCATACATCATTGATTTCAAATATAAATATAGCTTCTGATATTCAGAAGCTATATTTCATACCCAAGATGCCGTCTTCTTTAAATTCAGACCCGGTTACAACCAGGTGGGTGCCCTATTTTCTGCTTTTGACGTCCGTGAACAGGCTTGCCATCTACAGAAAAACACAGGCTCCCGTATTAAATCCAGTGGTTGAATTTATTAGAAATAACAAACACCCCAGGCATTACCTTTTGTTTATTTCATTATATATCATAGTCGCAATTATTCAAAATTTTTTCCTTTCAGAACCTCCCGCATGTCTTTTGGCAATTCCGATTTTATTTCTACAATTTTCTTCGTTACTGGATGCCTAAATGAATAAGAGCCTGCGTGCAAAGCCTGTCT